>JBFWQQ010000017.1:0-26483 GCA_050249355.1 Alphaproteobacteria bacterium
GCAATAGGCACGCGATTTTACCAGTTTTTTACCAAGGTAGATTTCCTCATCGCCGCCGGAAATTTCTTCCCATACCGATTTTTTGTCATCGAGCGAATCACGCGACTGGTCGATATATCCGAGCTTCACCGTATCACCGACGATGAACGTGCCGGAATCAGGTTTTTCATTACCCGTTATCATCTTGAACAGCGTGGTTTTACCGGCGCCGTTCGGCCCGATAACCCCCACGATGCCACCCGGCGGCAACGAGAAGGTCAGGTCGTCGATGAGCAGCTTGTCACCGAATGCCTTGGAAATAGCTTTGGCCTCTATAACCTTATCACCCAGGCGCGGCCCCGGCGGAATCACGATCTGCGCAGTGCCCACCTGTGCCGGACCTTCCTGCTTCAGCAGATCTTCATAGGCGGCAATACGCGCCTTTGATTTGGCCTGACGTGCTTTCGCGCCCTGACGTATCCACTCCAGCTCGCGTGCCAGCTGTTTCTGGCGGGCGGTTTCTTCGCGCGATTCCTGCGCCAAGCGCTTTTCCTTCATTTCGAGGTAGGCCGAGTAATTGCCTTCATACGGCACACCCTCACCGCGATCCAGCTCAAGGATCCAGCCGGTCACATTGTCGAGGAAATAGCGGTCGTGGGTTACCATCACCACGCTGCCTTTATATTCGCGCAGGTGATGCTCCAGCCATGCCACCGATTCGGCGTCCAGATGGTTGGTCGGCTCGTCGAGCAACAATAGGTCGGGTTTTTCCAGCAGCAGTTTGGTCAGCGCCACACGGCGCTTTTCACCGCCGGATATTTTCGTCACGTCGGCATCTTTAGGCGGGCAGCGCAGCGCTTCCATCGCCACTTCCACTTCACGCTCGATCTCCCAGCCGTTGCAGGCTTCGATCTGTTCCTGCAGGGTGCCCTGCTCTTCGAGTAGTTTCATCATCTCGTCGTTGTCGGTCACTTCGCCAAGCTTCATCGACACATCATTGAAGCGCTGCAGCAGGTCTTGCTTGTCTTTGAGCGCCTCCATAATGTTTTCCATCACGTTCTTTTTTGGGTCAAGCTGCGGCTCCTGCGCCAGATAGCCTACGCGCGCACCTTCTGCCGACCACGCCTCGCCGTTAAAATCCTTTTCAATACCCGCCATGATCTTGAGCAGGGTGGATTTACCGGAACCGTTCGGGCCCAAAACACCGATCTTGGCATCCGGATAAAAGGAAAGATATATGTTCTTGAGTACCTGCTTGCCGCCCGCATAGGTCTTGGACAAGCCTTTCATCACATAAATATATTGGTAAGATGCCATATTTTTCAGATTGTTAGTTGTTTTTTGATTGTCACGAACTCTTCATAGACAGCAACATGGTGCTAATTTAGACTATAAAGATAGGAATAACGCAACAAATTAACTACTTATGAAACAGCAAGCACCCGCAGCAGACGCCAGCGCCGTAATGGTGGCCACCAGTGACGGCGGCGGCGGCGTTGCCGCAAAACCACAGAATAGCGACGCAAGGTCGGCCGGCATATTCAAGCGCACGGCGGCGGAATTTCTCGGCGCTATCGGATTCGTCTCGATGTTCGCGGTGATCGGCTCAGCGCTCATCCCGACGTTGGCCACCCTTATGACCGGCGCTACCCTTGCCGCAGGTGTTGCCACCACTGCTCTCGCTACGGCGGGTATTGGCCTTGTGCTGGCCGGTACGGCCATGGCAGGCTCGGCTGCCCTGAAGAAGAGCATGGAGAACGATGCGCGGCATATACAGCAGGCCGATGCGAAACAGCATGCGTCCCCCACGCAGGTCATCGTCAATAACCTGCAGTTCCAGCCCAACGTGGATATCGAAGCAGAAGCAAAGATATTCACCAAAATGATCGAAGCAGAACGCATCCAGCTGGCACATAAACAAACCGAACGCTGAATATGCATAGATCGCCGCGCAAATGGAATATGCTGGATGTGGCGATCGATACCGGTCTCGGCCTGTGGATTGGCAGCAGCGACGCATCGCGTGGCAATACATTCTCCCATACCGCCCTCACCACCACAGCCATCAGCGCAGTCGGCGAAGCCATAAACATACCGTTTGGGCATAGCTTCAGCTTCAAGAACTTTCTTTTCAGTACGCTGACATCCACGGCGATGGGTGCGGTTGGATATCACTCGGTAAAAAGCAACATAGAGAATCGCAAGCTGGCTGAGCACCGCCGGTGTGAGGATAAAAGTCTGGAGCGATGAACGTCTTGTAGAAGATCTTTTCCACGCGGCATTTGCCATGTTTGCGGTCGGCGCGCCGCTGGATATAGTAGAACTGCTCAATTAAAATATTGCCTTGATAAAACTTGCCCCGTACAGTCGTCACTGATTCACAAGGTGGGATATTACGCCGCATTATTTTGATAGGGATGAAATTATGTTTGGCCTGTTTTCAAAGAAAAAATCTGATACATCTGCGCGCCCGCAATCATCGGGTGACCCACACTTTCCCGGTGAACGATTTGCTTTATCAAAAGGCAGTGCTCAAGGCATGCCGGTGGTCGCTATGATCAACACCGCATATAAGAATTATACCTTTGGCAAGGAGTTCCCCTGCCATACCGAGATCGAGATCGCCATTCAGGATAAAACGGCTGAAGGCCTGACCTCCTCCAAAGAGGCCGATCATCTTAACAAGGTAGAGGACCTGTTGCTGGAAGAGCTTGGAAAAGCAGGGCTGAAAGTGCATTTCATCGCCCGTCAGACATGGAACGGCAAGCGCATACTCGATTGGTATACTAATGACCGTGCCCTCACCGACACTACATTACGCACATGTATCGAGCGCAGCCTGCTGGAACGGCCTTGCACATACAACCTTAAGGATGAGCCCGGGTGGGAAACCTCCAAAGCATTTCTCCAGAATTTCTGAGCGCAGTAAATAATTCCCATAATTCCTGACGGTATCTTTAGCTGCACTGGCCTATGCTATGTATGCTCAATATCTATGGAGGCAATTATGGCAAAAGGCAGCAAGGAAAAATATACTGACAAACAGAAACGCAAAGCCGAGCATATCGAAGAGAGCTACGAAAAGCGCGGCATATCAAGGAAAGAAGCGCAAAAGCGGGCTTGGGCAACCGTTAATAAGGAATCCGGTGGTGGTAATAAATCCGGCTCAGGCCGCGGCAAAAAGGATACGAATGTTTCCAGCTGACAGTATTCTCCCGAACGTAGATATTATTGTTAATTATCGTATCGATCACATTTTATCTGTTTCGCTTTACAGATTTATTCCCTTTTGATTACGCATTGGTGGCATTTTTAAACACCTAAATAATAAACATTCATCATGTCATACTTTTAGCGCCTGTCGGAGAGAAACAGTTTCAATATTTGCCCGCATTCACTATCGGCCATGCGCCCCATAAAATTCCGGCACAAGCCTGCAGATCATTGCGCCTGCAAATTAAAATGCCCGTACGCTAAGGGTATAGTGTAAATAAATCACTATACCAAATTCGCTGCGTAGATTAAAAGTGCGTAGCTGTCATTCGTATAATATTGAGCAAAATTCTTATGCCCATCAAAACCCCACAAGACATAGATAAAATATTGCAAGAAAAAGGTTACATGGGACCAGAGGATCTGGCATCAACAGGCTGGATCAAATTCACCGGTGACAAGCGTTTCCCCGGCCAGTTCTTCAGCCCGTCCAAAGGCAAGCTGCAAGGCCTTCCTGTCACTGCCTTAATCAATCTCATATATGATGCTTATCCTTACTGCACAGAATATCCCTATCTGCTGGAACTTGAGATATCCTTTACCAACCCGCAAGAAGACGGCCAATGCACGCCTGAGGAATACGACAGGCTGCTGGAAGCAGAAGCGGATTTCTGTAAGCAGATGAACGATGCCGGGGCTGCAGTACACATCATTGCCCGCCAGACATGGAACGGCAAGCGCATGATCGACTGCTACACCGACAAAGAAGACATTGCCAGACAGGTGCTGGAGCAATGCAAGAAAAATACACTCTCAGGCCGCGCACTCAGCTACAAGATAAGCAATGATCCTACCTGGCAAACCTACGCCGCCTTTACCAAACATTTTATTGATTAGGTCAGAATCCTTAGCGCTTTTGCTGGAAAAATTCTTTCAATAGCAAGCCGCATTCACTTTCGGCCATGCCACCATACACTTCCGGCGCATGGTGGCAGGTAGGCTGCGCGTAAAAGCGCGGGCCGTTTTCCACTGCGCCACCCTTGGGATCATACGCGCCGAAATATAGCCGGCGGATACGGGCAAAGGAAATGGCTGCCGCGCACATGGCGCACGGCTCCAGCGTTACATACAAATCGCAATCCGCCAGGCGGGGCGTGCCAAGCTTCTCGCAGGCGGCACGGATGGCCAGCAGTTCGGCGTGTGCCGTAGGGTCTTGGCTAATTTCTGTAAGGTTATGGGCAGTGGCTATGATTTGATTATTACAAACAATTACTGCACCAACCGGAACTTCCCCGGCAATGGCGGCGGCGTGGGCTAGTTTAAGGGCTAATTCCATCATAGTATGTCATTCCCACGACCCGCTGCGCCAGCGCTTGCGCGGCGAGAAGCGGGAATCCAGAAAAATAGAGTATGGGACTCGAGATTCCCGCCTCCGCGAGGATGACGGGAGCCTAAGGCTACAAAGCAGCCAAGGCTTACCGTCACTTTTTACGGAATGCATCCAGCGAGATAACTTCGGCCGGGCCGCTATCGACCAACGGTTTTTCAGCGGCCATCAGTTCCAGCTGGTCATCATCCAGCCCGAGAAGCTCAGCATCCAGCGCATCGAGATGCTGGAACTGCAGGCCGAACTTTACCGAAGGATCGGCGAAGGCGGTGACCGCTTCAAAGGGAATGACAAGTTTTTCCGGTGTGCCGGAAAATGACAGGGTGACACGGAATTTTTCCTGATCCACCTTGAAATCCCAGAACTGGTGCTGCAGCACGACGGTCATTTCCTCGGGATATTTGCTCTTGAGCTGTGGCGACATTTCGACACCGGCGAACTCGGTATTGAACGAAATGTAGAAATGGTGCTCGCCCGGCAGGCCATGCTTTTCGGCCTGAACCAGCACGTCGCGCAGCACGCTGCGCATAGCCTGGTCGATCAGCACCGAATAATCTATATGATCCCTTGAATCCGTCATGTTTCCATTTTCCCTGCAAAATGCCCTTCTGTCAATGATTTGCTGGGATTATCTTCCATGGCTCGGGCGAGCAACACCTCTGTCGGCTGGCCGATCAGGCTCGCTTATAGCCTCTTCTATCCTGTTTGCCATAAGTAGCCCACCCACACCGCTGCTGCGCATGGCACCGAACCCATAGTCACGGATCATATCCGGGGTGATGCCTGCTTTGGAAAAATCGCCCGCAATGGCTGTTGCTTGATCTTCTGGAACATTAGGCTCGGAAATTTGTATTGATGTATTGCCACCCGCGTCAGGCCAAAGCCCGTAGGCCTGCAATACGTCTTTTATGACCCCGGCGCATTGTTTTTTGCTTAATCTTTTTTTTGCCATGGCATCCCCCAAAATAAAGCGGGGATGGAATTGGCGTTACCCGGCTCCACCCCCATATTTTTTCACTCATCCGGTACACACGCCCGAAAATTCAAGTGGGGCAGGTTCTGTTGCCCGGCCCTGCCCCCGGCCGCGTTACGAGCTAGTGCTCGCGCCCGCCCTTAGGCTGCAGCGCGAACAGCTACGACGGTGTTGTCGTTAGCTGCAACAAATGCTTCATTATCGTTAGCATTTATAAAACGACCCGGTAACGGCGGTATCATGCCGGGCAAAAACAAATCCTTTATTGCACTTGTCGAAGCTATTCAGCCCCGCCGAAATTCGCTAATGAGCGAAGCGAATTTGAGAATTTCGAGCGTCGCGCCGTAGCCCATAAGGGCGAAGGCGGACTGTTTGCTATTGCCCGCTTCCGTGCAAATGCACTTCAGCGCGGCAAAGTTCTCGTAACACTCACTCCGTTCGTTGACCGCGAACTTTGGTGGAGCTGCTGGGTACTGCCCCCAGGTCCAATATGCCTATTCCAATCTGCGTTTATCGCCATAGCTGGTTGCCCAGCCCTATCATTATAGGGCGTAACCAGCGGTTTGTGAAGAGGTAACTATGTAATTTCTACCAATGTTTTATACGTTTTGTATAAAATGGGCGATGTATTGGCACTATGTTGCAGATTTAGCGCTAAATGGCTTTGCAACAGAACCTTAATGGTACACCGGCCCGTGCCATGCTTATAATTAATTCAGAGAAATAACCATACAGCACGGGCGCCAGCTAAAACAAATCATAGGCTTACGTTACACTTACTTTCCTGTAGATAATCCACCCACGCTACGGCAGCATCAGGCATTTGCCGTTGCCATACTGGTCATGATCGATCGCTGCGATTCCCCAAAACGCTGACCCATAATATGTAGCGTATAATGCGTACCAATTAACTATTGCCTGTGCGCCTCAATCTATTAATAGTATTATCATTGAAACAGATGGATTGATCATGACCGCAGCATTGAAAAAAAACGCGCACGCGCATTCCCCCCTGACCGCGCAGCAACAAGCAGAAATCGCGGCGCAGCGCAGCCAGACCCAGAATACCTTCCGCGAAGTCGCACCTGAGCTGGAAGATTTACTCTACCAGCCGATTCCCGTTCTGGATCACGGCTTCATCCGCGTAATCGACTATATGGGCACCGATAGCGCCATCGTACAGGCCGCCCGCGTGAGCTACGGCAAGGGCACCAAGAAAGTGAACGAGGATGCAGGACTCATCAATTACCTGATGCGCCACCGCCACACCACCCCGTTTGAAATGTGCGAGATCAAATTCCACATCAAACTGCCGATATTCATCGCCCGCCAGTGGATCCGCCACCGCACCGCCAATGTGAACGAATATTCCGGCCGCTATTCCATCATGGATAAAGAATTTTATATTCCGGCTCCGGAACAACTGGCCGCACAGAGCACCGCCAACCGGCAGGGCCGCGGCGAGGTGCTCGAGGGCGAACGTGCCCAGCAGGTGCTGAATATCCTGAAAGAAGATTCCATCCGCTGCTATACCAATTACGAGGAAATGCTCAACGAGGATATCGATGGCAATGTGCTGGATGAAGGCAAGACCGGCCTCGCCCGTGAACTTGCGCGCATGAACCTGAACCTTAATTTCTACACCCAGTGGTACTGGAAGGTCGACCTGCACAATCTGCTGCACTTCCTTTCCTTGCGGGCCGACAGCCACGCGCAGTATGAAATCCGCGTCTATGCCGAAGCCATGCTGGACGTGGTGAAAGCATGGCTGCCCATTACCCATGCCGCCTTCATGGATTACCGCATGGGCGGTGCATCACTTTCGGCCAAGGGGTTGGATGTGGTCAAACGCATGATTGCCGGCGAACAGGTGTCGCAGGAACAATCCGGCATGAGCAAGGGCGAATGGCGCGAATTGATGGCAGTGCTGGAAACCCAATAGCTGTCATCCCAGCGCAGGCCGGGATCCACGCCATACAGATATGCAATAATGTATATATCATTACCAATAAGGCATTTGGGACGCTGTATATCGGCGTAACGAACGATTTACAGCGCCGCTTCTATGAGCACAAGGAAAAGCTGGTGGATGATTTTACCAAAAAATACAGCCTTGATAAGTTGGTTTATTATGAAATATTTGATGATATTGAAGCTGCCATTCACCGCGAGAAATGCATGAAAGAGTGGAATCGAAACTGGAAACTTCGGCAAATTATGGAAATGAATCCAGACTGGAAAGGCCTATACGATGAGATTGCGGCCTCACATAGATCCCGGCCTGCGCCGGGATGACAAGAAGGGTGAACGGCGCGAACTAATGACGGTATTAGATAAATAGGCATAAAAAGGGCGGCAACCAGGCCACCCTTTTTTGTTAGTCGAGCGCAGGAGCGCGAGTCAGCCTTGAGCTTCGTCCCATGTGATTTGCAGAAGCAAGTCGCGGGGACAATCAAACGCCCTTACTCGGTAAAGCGCATCACCGGTTTTACAAACCCGGTAGCTGGAACTTTCACATCAGCGGTTTTGATGCCGCCTTCCGGCGCCGTCACTTCCAGCTTGTAGCTGCCCGGAGGCACGGCGGCATAGAGGTACGGGCCTGCGCCATCGGTCGACAGTATCAGGCGGTCATCGCTGCCGATCAGGCGTACGGTGGCATCGCTCACGAAAGCGCCGCCAATACCGGTCATCAGCAGGCGGAAATTATAATCCTGCTCCACCATTTTCAGCTGAGCTTTTTCTTCGTCACCCACGCCGCCGGTGATGAAACGTATGTCACCTGCGGTCTGGATCTCCAGCGGCAATGCGGGAATTGCCCCGCCACCCAGCGAATTAATGTGGCCCGATGGCGCCAGGCGGTGATAGCGCTCGGTTGCGGGCACCGCTACCGGCATGGCCTGCGGAGCTGCATCTCGCCTTGTCATGGTCTGGCCGGACTGCATCCGCTCCAGCTGGGCGTCCAGCGTTTGTACCTGCGGCTCATGCTGGGCAAATGCCACGGACGTGTTCGTTATTGTTACCAGCAATCCTAAGAATAACTTATGGCGCATGGTCGTACTCCTTTTTTCTACCCTATCAAGGTTCCCGACTCAGGAACCTTTTACGGGCCTTACTTATCACACTTTGTCCGGGCTGGCGAGGCCGTATTAGCTATTTACAGCTAAGGCCAGATTGCCTATAACGCCCGTATGGTGCAGATATAGCCCGATAACCCATAAAAAAACCATTAGGAAGCGACAGCATGAAACTGGCATCACTAAAAGCAGGCGGCCGTGACGGCACGCTGGTGGTAGTAAGCAGGGATTTAAGCAAGGCCGTTGCCGTGCCGGATATCGCCCCCACTATGCAGCAGGCGCTCGACCGCTGGGATAGTGTGGAGCCACAACTGCGCAAGATGTACGACAAGCTGAATGCGGGCAATGCTACCGATGCATTTGCACTGGATACAAAGAAACTCGCATCCCCCCTGCCGCGCGCCTATGCGTGGCTGGATGGTTCAGCCTATGTCAACCATGTCGAGCTGGTGCGCAAGAGCCGGGGCGTCGAAATGCCCGAATCCTTCTGGACGGACCCGCTGATGTATCAGGGCGGATCAGACGTACTGCTTGGCCCGAACGATGATATTCCGCTGGCCGATGAAGGCTACGGCATTGATTTTGAATCCGAGATCGCCGTCATTACCGGCGACACGCCCATGGGTGTTTCTCCTGAAGCAGCCGAAAGCCATATCAAGCTGGTGATGCTGGTGAACGACGTAAGCCTGCGCCTCGTCGCCAAGGAAGAAATGAAAAAAGGCTTCGGTTTTGTGAACTCCAAACCGGCCACCGCATTCTCGCCGGTCGCCGTTACGCCCGATGAACTGGGCGACGCATGGAAAGACGGCAAGGTACACCTACCGCTGGTCACGGAACTGAACGGCGAACTTTTCGGCAAACCCAATGCCGGGGTGGATATGGTGTTCAACTTCCCGAAACTGGTGGCGCACGCCGCTACCACCCGCTTCCTTGCCGCCGGCACTATTGTCGGTTCGGGCACGGTGTCGAACCGCGACCGTTCGGTCGGCTCGTCGTGCATCGTGGAGCGCCGCACCATCGAAACGCTGGAAGAAGGCGGCGCCAAGTTCCCGTTCATGAAATTCGGCGACCGCGTGAAGATCGAAATGAAGAACGCAAAAGGCGAATCCATTTTCGGCGCCATCGAACAGAAGGTGGTGCCGTATGTGTATCACAGCCCAGCCGCTGCCAAGAAAGCCTGAGCACGATGAAGCTGTATAGTTTCCATTCTTCTTCCGGCGCCTATCGTGTGCGCATTGCGCTCGCGCTCAAAGGTCTGGACGTGGACATGGAATTTGTCGATCTCACCAAAGCCGAACAGAAAAAACCTGCCTATGCCGCCGTCAACCCGTTGATGCAGGTGCCGTGCCTGATCACAGACGAAGGCACGCCGCTATCGTCTTCTGTCGCTATCATGGAATATCTGGAAGAAAAATTCCTAGCCACCAAACTGTTGCCCACCGCCCCGCTCGACCGGGCACGCGTGCGCGCCATCGTCGATAGCATGGTGTGCGATATCGCACCGATCAACAACCTCAAGATACGCAAATACATCACCGGTACGCTATGCCGAGACGAGAAAGAATGGATACAGCATTGGACACATAGCGGCCTTACCGGCGTGGAAAAACTGGTGGCGCGCACAGCGGGCACGTTCTGCTTCGGCGGCTCGGTCAGTATGGCCGATTGCGTGCTGGTGCCACAGCTGTTCCATGCGCGGCGTTTCGGCTGCGACCTGTCTGCCTATCCCACATTGGTGCGTATCGATGCGGCATGCAACGAGCTGGCTGCATTCCAACAAGCACATCCGCAGAATCAGAAAGATTTCCCGAAATAACTTTGTAATGCCCATGTGAAATTCATTAGGCTTTCGCGGGGGCAATCTTAATAATCTCTACCACTGCGCGGCCATAGCGGCGGCCATCCACCAGCTCGAACGCGTCGGGCAACGTGTAGGTTTCCTTCACGTCATGCTCCACCACGATCAGCCCGTCTTCGGCCACCCAGCCGCCTTCGCGTAACGTGTTCAGACATGGCAGGATAAGTTTGCTGAAATACGGCGGATCGAGAAACACCACGTCATACGCCCTGCGTGCCTTGCTGAGCTTAGTGGCATCGGTCTGCAGGAAAGTCACCGTGCCTTCTTCGTTCATGCGTGATGCATTATGCTTTGCGGCCGCGATCGATTCACGCGCCTGATCGATGAACGTAGCGCTTGCCGCCCCGCGCGACAGTGCCTCCAGCCCGAATGCCCCGGTGCCGCAGAACACGTCCAGCACATGCTTGCCCTCGAACGTATGGCCGTTCAGGCCGAATCTTCCGTGGCACAGTATGTTGAATATAGCCTCACGGGCAAAATCGGATGTCGGGCGGATGGTTCCCGTGTCTTTCCCGATCTCAATGCGGCGGCCTTTGTGTTTCCCGGCTATGATACGCATGGCAACCTCCCGCTGGTTATAATTCCTTTATGCAACAAAATCCACGCAGTTTGCAGCAACAAATTTACGATTGGGGTGATTTTTTTGCTGGCAGTTTCTTAACCGGGACTTCCTTCACTTGCCCGCGCTCCAGATCGCCCAGCATGTACGGGCCGTAGGATAGCCGCACCAGCCGGGACACCTGACAACCAAAATGTTCAAAAATTCTTCTTATCTCACGGTTCTTGCCTTCAGTGAGTGTCATGACCATCCACTGGTTGGCGCCTTTGCCGCCTTCGATCGTCACCTCGGCGGGCGCGTAATGCACGCCTTCGACCGTTACGCCTTTGCGGATGGCGTACAACATCTTGTCATCAATCGCACCGCGTACCCGCACACGGTAAGTCCGCGTATGACCGGAAGATGGAAGCTCAAGCTGGCGCGCCAGTTCCCCGTCATTGGTCAGCAGAAGCAGCCCTTCCGAGTTGAGATCCAACCGCCCGACCGATATCACGCGCGGCATATTCTTGGGCAATGAATCAAATACGGTGAGGCGGCCATCAGGGTCTTTGTGGGTGGTCACCACCCCCACCGGCTTGTGATACAGCCAGATACGCGGCTCGGGTTTTTCTGCGATGAGCTGGCCGTCCACCGCAATTTCGTCGGCATCGGTGACAGTAAACGCAGGAGTGGTGACTAGCGTACCATTTACGCTGACACGCCCGGCCTCGATCCAGCGCTCGGCATCGCGCCGCGAGCACAGGCCGACATGCGCCATGCGTTTGGCTAGTCGCTGTGGGATACTTGCTTGCGGCATGCTTCGAGGAATGCAACGATGATTTTCTGGTCGGCGGGAGTCACCTCGTATTCCGGGTGCCACTGCACACCGAGGCAGAATGGGTGATCCGGCCACTCGATACCTTCAATGACCCCATCGGACGAGCGTGCATTGACCACGCAGTCATTACCTAGCTCCGCTACCGCCTGGTGGTGCGCCGAATTGACCGCCATCGTATCACTGCCCACGACCTTATGCAGCAGCGTACCTTTGATGATTGCCACATCGTGGCCGGGTTCACTGCGCGGGTTTTTCTGTTCGTGCTCCAGCGCATTTGGCACGGTATCGGGTATATGCTGGATCAGCGTACCACCGAGCACCACATTGAGCAGTTGCTGGCCACCGCAAATACCCAATATGGGTTTTTTCAGGTCGAGCATTTTCTGGGTGATGCCCCACTCAAAGCGCGTACGCTGGTCTTTCAGGCTGACCTTTTCGTGTATGTTGCTTTCCCCATAGAGTTCTGGCGGCACATCGAACGCCCCACCGGTGATGATCAGCCCGTCGATCATGGCGGCATAGCTGTCCACACAGGCCAGTTCATGCGTCAACGGCACCGGAACCGTGCCGTGGCGGCTGACCGAAGAGCAGTAATTCTCGCGCAGCGCGTAATAGGGCATTTTAGAATAATTATCACCGCCCTCTTCGTAATCGAGGGTGATACCTATGACCAGCGGCCGGTTCTTCAGGGGTTTTTTCATGGTCTGCTCACCAAAACCTAACGATTCTTTGGCAATTTCTTAACTCAAACATGGTTGTATTGAAATAAAATATAACAGCTTAGCAGGCAGGTACGCCACTTTTTTATGGAACGCATCAAACAACAAATGTCTTTTGCCACCGTGGCCGGAACGATTTTCGGCTTCTTCATGGTGCTGGGCGCCATTGCCCACGGCACGGATAATTACCTGACCTTCCTGAGCATCGAGGGTCTGTTTATCGTGGTCGGCGGTACTATCGCCAACGCCTTCATGAGCTACCAGTCCACTTATGTGATCAAGGCGTTCAAAGCCATGTGGCACATGATCCAAAAGCCGGTGGCCACGCGCGAAGGGCTGAACATGGAAATCCTGCGCCTGATCAAATGGGCCTATATCGTGCATTCCAAAGGCCTTGCAGGGCTGGAAACCGAAGCCGGCAAACAGATCGACGAACCGCTGCTGCGCTATGGCATCGACCTGGTGATAACCGGCTACCAGCCGGACGTGATCCGTAACATGATGAATACTGCCGTCGAAGCGGAATTCGAGCGCGCCATCACCCCGGTGACGGTGCTGCGCAACATGGCCTCCACCGCCCCGGCCTTCGGCATGGTGGGCACGCTGGTGGGCATGGTCATCATGCTGCAGAATATCCAGGGCGATATGAGCCAGATCGGTAACGGCCTGGCCGTCGCCCTGCTGGCCACGCTGTACGGCATCATCAGTGCGCGCCTGGTATGTCTGCCGGCGGCCGATAACCTGATGCAAAAAGAAGAGATCATGCGCTTCCGCAACTACATGATGACCGAAGGGCTGGTGCTGCTGGCCGAAAAACAAAGCCCGCACTACATGCAGGATCGCCTGAACAGCTTCCTGAATCCGGAGATACATTTTGATATCAGCGAGCATATGCGCATCGAAACAAAAGGAAGTGAAGCATCGTGATACCCGAACGCCGCAGACATCACGTAGAAGAAAACACCGATTCATGGCTGATGAGCTACGCCGACATGATCACGCTGCTCATGTGTTTTTTCATCATATTCGTGTCCGTATCAGAACCCAAGCGGGACAAATTCACCGAAATAACCAAAGGCATCATGGACAAGTTCGGCACCGTTAATGTGGTCACCCCGTTCAACGGCGTATATAATGACCTGCAGTTCACCATCGAATCCAACCAGGTGTTCCGCGATATGGTGGTGCGCCATACCGACCAGACACTGGAGATTGAAGTAGCGGGCAATAAATTCTTCAACCGTGACAGCGCCGAGCTGAGCGCCGAGATGCAAGGCGTGCTGGAAGAAACCGTAAAGGCACTCAAATCCGTCGATTACCTCGATTACCGCATGACGGTGGAAAGCCACACCAGCGACCTGCCCCCAAATAACCCTCTTTATCCCACCAATTGGGAATTATCGACCGGGCGCGCCGCCAAGCTGGTGCGGTTCTTTGCCGAACACGGCCTGCCGGCCGACCGTATGGAAGCAGCAGGATTTGCCGATACCCGGCCCGATGTGGCCAACCGCGACCTGCAGGGAAACCCGATATCCGAGAACCAGGAAAAGAACGAACGGGTCATTATAAAATTAGAGAGACGATAGAACCGCTTTGGCCAGTTCCGCCCGGTTCAACGTATAAAAATGCAGGTGCGGAACGCCCGACTCCAGCAGGCGGCGACATTGAGTGGCAGCCACATCCAGCGCAATATCGAAATGCTCTTTGCTATCGGGTTTCAGACCGTCGAACCGTTGTTTCAGCCAGTCGGGCACATGAGCGCCGCACATGGCCGAGAATTTTTCGGCCTGCGCGAAATTCACGATCGGCATGATCCCCGGTACGATAGGAATGCGAATGCCACATTTTTGCGCCCGGTCGAGCAGTCGGAAATAATGGTCGGTATCGAAGAAATACTGGGTGATGGCGCGTGTCGCCCCGGCATCGATCTTGTGTTTCAAGTAATCCATATCAGCATCAAAGCTGGCTGATTCCGGGTGCTTTTCCGGGAACGCCGCCACCGATACCTCGAAATCGGCCACTTTTCTTAATCCCTCCACCAACTGGCTGGCATAATGATACCCCTCCGGATGCGGGCTATACTTCGCCATGCCTTGCGGCGGGTCGCCGCGCAGCGCCACGATATGCCGCACGCCAGCCTGCCAGTAGGCGCGTGCCACATCATCCACCTCAGTACGGCTGGCGTTCACGCAGGTCAGGTGTGCCGCCGGTACCAGCCCGGTTTCCTGCACCAGCCGCCGCACCGTATTGTGGGTACGTTCACGGGTCGAGCCCCCGGCCCCGTAGGTCACCGATACAAAATCGGGTATAAGGGTCTCAAGATCACGCACCGCCTGCCAGAGTTTTTGCTCCATGGCATCGGTTTTGGGCGGGAAAAATTCTAGGGATACGGTGAATCGTCTCAATGGATCGGCCTGCTCTTACTCTTTTATATTGCCTTACCGTACTTGTGGCAGTTATGCAACAACAGCTGAGGTTTATGCATCTGCCATACGCACTGTATTGCCGCAGGAATTATTATCATTATAATTCCGGCATAAATAACATTATTTTTGTATGTCAAGTTTATAAACGCTTAACACCTTAACGGTAAAGTGAAACCAAGACAAATAAGAATAAACATTACGCCAACGGCAGGAGACTCTATTACAATGTGCGCAGGTTCATGGCTTAGATCCATCGCTGGATTGCTTGCAATATCTGTTCTGGCTGCGTGTTCGCCCCAGCCGAACGCTGCCACCCCGGACTACGATGCCATGGAATCCGATCCCATCGAGCCGTTCAACCGTGCCATGCATGAATTCAACTATACCATTGATGGCGTGATACTGCGCCCGGTGGCATCGATCTATCGTGGCATCATGCCCGAAACCGGTCGCGAGATGGTCACCAACGCGATCGAGAACCTTTACACGCCGGTGGTATTCTTCAATTCCGTTCTGCAGCTTGACCCGGAAAACAGCTTTGTCGCGTTCTGGCGCTTTGTAATAAACTCTACTGTCGGTATCGGCGGGGTGTTTGACGTGGCTTCCGAAGCCGGCCTGAAGATGCGCCCGGCAGACCTTGGCCAGACATTTGCCGTATATGGCGCCGAAAGCGGCGCGTACGTGGTGCTGCCGATCATCGGCCCGAGCAACGTGCGTGATTCGCTTGGCCGCCTCGGCGATGCGCTCATGAATCCGTTTAACCATATCGACGAAGGCTTGTCCTACGCGATCTGGTCTGCAACGGCCGTCGACCAACGTTCCAATAACATGGAACTCATCGATGATGTTTACAAAAACTCTCTCGACCCGTATGCTACATTCCGTAGCGGCTACACGCAAAAACGTGCGGCTGATATAAAACGGGCCAAAACCATGCGGGCGAAATCGCAGGAAAAGGCTCTAAACCCTTAACGTTACAGAGAGACCATGTCACGATTCTTATCCCTGCTGTGCTGCCTGAGTGTGCTGGTGGCGTTTGTTCCTTGTTTTGCACATGCAAATGAAAAGCAGGCACGCGCTTATATCGATTCACTGGCAGAGCAAACCCTGCAGATCATTAAGACCGATGTCGAAAAAGATACCAAGAAAACGCAACTGAAGTCGCTTTTTGCGCGCAACGTCGATATCAAATGGGTCGGTAAGTTCGTTATGGGCCGTTACTGGCGCAAGGCAACCCAGGAACAGCAAACGCGCTACCTGAATGAATACGAGCAATTCATCCTGGGCCACTACGCCGAACGCTTCACCGAATATACCAGCGGCGACTACAATATCACCGGTTACGAAAACAGCGGCGATGGCGAATATCTGGTCAGCATGGAGATGATCAACCCGGGAAAACCGAATGAAGCACCTGTACTTGTGGATTACCGCGTACGCCAGAACGGCAACAACTTCATGGTGTTCGATGTGATCATCGAGGGGGTCAGCATGATCACCACGCAACGCTCGGAATTCGCTTCGGTCATCTCGCGTAATGGCATTGATTACCTGATCGACCAGTTGGCCAATAAAACGATGAAGATATCCGCCAGCCAATGAGCCCGCTGCCCAAAAAAGCGCACTGGCCACCCATATATATTACACTACAAACCATCGCCATCGCTTTCGGTGTGTGGTTCCTTACCCACCAACGCTACCAGGATGATGCGTTCATCTCGCTCACTTATGCGCGCAACCTGCTCGCCGGACATGGACTGACATGGAATCCCGGCGAAGCAGTTGAAGGTTACAGCAATTTCCTGTTCACCCTTGGCATTGCATTTATAGGCCGGCTGGGAGTCGACCTGCAGCTGGCCAGCGTGCTGATCAGCTTCGCCAGTTATTTTGCCATGCTGTTGCTGCTGTGGCGATATGTTGAGCCGCACTATCGCCAGAATTTTGCCAACACCTCTTTTGCCTATGCACACCGCATCAACCGCACCTTGTGTGTGGCACTTACGGCATCGTCGGCCATTGTGCTGGCGTGGTGTTTCGGCGGGCTGGAAGCCGTGATGTTTGCCATGCTGCTGACCGCTTCTGTATGTCCGGTCATGCGCTGGCTGGAAAATGGCGCAACCACCCGGCAGGCATTTTTTACCGGCATGCTGTTTGCCCTTGCCGCAATGACCCGGCTAGAGGGGCTGATAGTATGGGGCATCACCGGCCTGTTTCTTGGGGTGCTGTGGCTGCTGAAACGCAACCCGCATATCACATTTACCAGGCTGCTGTGGCTGGCTGTCGGGTTCCTTATTCTGTTTGCACCTTATATGGGTTGGCGCCTGTGGTATTTCGGCGACTGGCTGCCCAATACCTACTACGCCAAGGTTTATGGCATTCCATCCGACATTCTCAGATTCCTCGGCTTTTTCTATTTCCTGCAATTCATGATCCTGCCGCCAATGCTGCCAGTATTCGCAGTGGTGCTGTTGTTTCTGGCATGGCGAGTCAACGCGCTGCCGCATACATTGGCGTATCTATTCGTGATCGTTACCGCCCTTACGGTGCAGATCATCAATTCAGGCGGCGACCATATGTATTACCTGCGTTTTTGCGTGCCGCTGGTGCCCTTGCTGGCGCTGATGATATACCATGCCAACAGCCTTATCATCCCACGCAATGAAAAGCACTTTCGTGATGTGTGCGGAGCATTACTGGTGTTGCTGGTGTTCCAGTTCGGCATGGTGCGTACCGACGAAAGCTTCTCACCCGGCGCCATATCGGGTAAAAGCATCGCGCCCTACATTAGCGGGCATTGGGAAGAAGGCACGGTTATCGCCATCAATCCCGCTGGTGCGCTGCCATACTACGCGCCAGACTTCCGCTATATTGACATGATAGGACTCATGAACCCGGAAATTGCACAACGCTCCTTCTTGCCTGCAGATGATGCCACACGCACTATGCTAAATAACCGGAGCGCCGGACACCATAAAGGCGACGGCCAATGGGTGTTATCACAGCAACCGGATTACATCATTTTCGGGAATGCGGTGTGGGGTACCGAAAAACCCACCCTGACCAGCGATACCGAACTGGATGCACTGCCAGAATTCCATGAACAATACGAACAGGTGATTACCTATGTCAATCCGCCGACGGATATGTTACCGGCACTGCAATATATGGCCGAGCAGAACGCCAAGGCGTACAATGAAGCGCGGAACAAAGACAGCTTTGTTCGCGGGCCTGTAATGAATGAAAAGGGGCAGTTGCGATTGATCTTCTGGCGCCGCATTCCGGCGCAAGGCACAGCGTTATAGAGACACCTCGCCAAGGCGTCCAAGCGATAAAAATGCTTAACTATATGTATTTAATCAATAATATAATATCTTGTGTTATGCCCGCAATAATGAGATAATGCCCGCGAGTTTCATTAGTACTCTTAGCATTTTGTTTTTAGTCACGAAAGTGACTTGCCCGAAAGGGCATAATCGGTCTTCCTTAGTTTTGTTGATCCGGAACGTTTGAATGAGAGTAACCTGCACATAGCAGGAGAATATGATTACTCTTTTTTTAACGTTGCCTTTACTTGTTGAAGGCAACAACAACGCCAAAGGAGATTACAATGGCTACTGGTACTGTAAAATGGTTCAACCCGACCAAAGGTTATGGGTTCATTCAACCGGATGGTGGCAGCAACGACGTGTTCGTTCACGTGAGCGCACTTGAAAAAGCTGGTATGCACCAGCTGACGGAAGGTCAGAAAGTCAGCTACGAGCTGGCTACCAACAAAGGTAAGACCTCCGCTGTAAATCTGAAACTGATCGATCAGGCCGCTTAAGCCCCTCATCGTGATTGCATGCAGGTTCGCGACCCGGGCGGGTGCCCGGGCGTGCGCCTGCGCGCAGCATTAGGAAAACCATGGATAATTTTAATACACTGGGACTGCCTCAGTCCCTGTTGTCTACGCTGGCACAAATGAAATTCACTGTGCCAACCCCCATTCAAGCGCAGGGCATACCGCCAGCGCTCGAAGGCCGCGATATTTTAGGATCGGCCCAGACCGGCACCGGAAAAACCGGCGCATTCGGCATACCGCTGGTAGCCAAGCTATTATCCGGCCCACGTGGATCCGCATTGGTCATGACGCCCACGCGCGAACTGGCCGTACAGGTCATGGAACAGCTGCAGCTTATGCTGGGCAAACAATCTTCTGTCAAAACCGCCCTGCTGATCGGCGGTGAATCCATGCCCAAACAATTGCAGGAGCTGCGCATGCGCCCTCGCCTGCTGGTGGGCACACCCGGACGCATCAACGACCATCTTGAACGCGGCAGCCTGATGCTGCATGATACCGGATTCCTCGTACTCGATGAAACCGACCGCATGCTGGATATGGGCTTTAGCGCCCAGATCGAAAAGATCATGAAGTTTCTGCCCAAGCAGCGTCAGACCCTGTTGTTTTCGGCTACGCTGCCAGACGATATCGTAAAGATAGCGAACAAATACCTGACCGATCCGGTGCGTATTGCCGTCGGCGGCAAATCACAATCGGCGGAAAAGATCAAACAGGAAATATTGCATGTAGGTGAAGCCGAAAAATATGATGCGCTGTTAGCACAGCTGCAGTCACGCGAAGGTTCGATTATCATTTTCGTGAAAACGAAATACGGCACCGAAAAAATGGCCAAACGCCTGCGCAAAATCGGCCACAGTGTCGATGCCATCCATGGCGACCTGCGCCAGAACCGTCGCGACCGTGTGATCGCCGCATTCCGTGATTGCAAATACCGCATTCTGGTGGCCACCGATATTGCGGCACGCGGCCTCGACATTCCGCATATCGAGCATGTCATCAATTACGACCTGCCGCAATGCCCGGAAGATTACATCCACCGTATCGGCCGCACCGCGCGCGCGGGTGCGGAAGGCTCGTCCTTGTGTTTTGTCACGCCGACGGATAAGGAAAAATGGCGTGCAGTCGAGCGGTTGCTGGACCCGGAGAAAGCCTCGCAACCCCGTCAGCCGCAAGGCAACAGCGGAAACGATAGCAACAGGTCGGGTCGGCCGCGCCGCCGCCGCAATCGTAACAACCGGCACAGGAACCAGACAAAGCAAGCCGCGTGACAGCTGCTGGCATTTTCTAAAATTACTGGCCCGGCTTGCCGGGCCTTTTTTATGCATGGCATTCCCGAGAGGATTACTTTGGTTCGGCTTTGCCTCCCAAAGTGGCAAACGCTAAGTGAATAGTGCGCTACGCTGCCATTCACCAATCTTTTTGTCGAACAGGTTCTCATCCTCAATACAAAATGCTTAATAACGGGCATGCTTGCATGCCCGTTATTAAGCATGGCGTTCCCGAGAGGATTCGAACCTCCGACCCCAGGATTAGGAATCCTGTGCTCTATCCTGCTGAGCTACGGGAACGCAGCCCAGCAAGACTAGTTCCCAAACACAAGAAAGGCAAGCGCGGGGGAATGCGCCTGCCCTTCTTTCGTGCGGGTGGCTGGCCGATAGGGAAGCCAACCACCCGCGAAGCAACCGGTGCGCTAATTAGCGACGGCTGAGGACCGTGACCTTGGCATTCACGATTTCCTCACCCAAGCCGGCTACTTCGTCCTGCATCAGGCCGTGCACTTTTACACTATCACCTTCGCTCACAGCCAGCTTGTCATTGGTGTGCACGTCGATGGTTTTGCCTGAGTCGTCGCGAAGGGTAAAGCTACGATCATCAGGATCAACCGATTCGGCTTTACCGGTAACGGTCACTTTTCCTTGATCCGGAAGAGCTTTGATCGCGCTTTCTTCATTTTTCATTTCAGCCTGGTTCTGTGCTTTGGTGTTATTCACCTGATGGGAATCCACTTCGGCATCCAGATCGATATTACCCCGATAGGATGCAGTCTCACGGTTATCATCGCTACCGTACCTTTCATTATCCATACGGCTGCCAAACTCCTTATCCATGCGCGTGGTTGCAGTTGTATTCGCGTGATCGGACGGCATTTTTACGCTGGCTACAGTGGCAGCATCGATCTCATGTCCGAAACCCAGGAAATCGCTTTCCATCACTCCTGTTACATTGATCTTATCACCCTTGGACAGGTTGATCTTATCTTTGGCTTCCACATCAATGGTTTTGCCCTTGGCATCACGCAAGGTGAAGCTTTTCTCACCATCAACACTTTCAACAGTACCGGTCAATGCGACCGCACCTTTATCCGGCAGCGCATCAATAGTAGTTTTGGCTTCCAGGGCATAGGCCGAGGTAGAAGCCAGCAGAGCTGACAGAGTAAACGCTGCAGCTGTTTTCTTGATAGTCATGGTATTTCTCCTAGATTGTTAATGATCCCTACATCATTTAAGCAGGAATGATCACACGCTAACGTTGGATGGGTCAGTATTCGATAGGAACGGCACGGCCAGTTCATAAGTACGAAATAAAGAAACTAAAAAACCTGCGTAAATACGCAGCAGGACACTGTTTTTTGGCATTGGAGAAAACCCTAAGGCTGTGCTATACTGGGGCTATGCTGAAAAAACCATTGATTACAGTTGCTTTGATACTTGCGCTTGCAAGTTGCCGCCCGTTCTCGACACTGATGGTAGACCCGCAAGGGCCGCCGGAATATCAGCTTGGCTGGGAAGATGGCTGCGATACGGGTATTTCAGCCGAAGGCGCCTGGTATAACAAGGCGGTATTCGGCTTTAAGAAACGTACAGAGCTTGCCGCCAACGACCAGTATAAGCAAGGCTGGAACGAAGGCTTCACCTATTGCCGTTTCGCACAGGCAGGCGCCGACGAAGCGGGCCAGTTCGAGCATATCGGTCTGGGTTCAGGCTTTGGCGATTAAATCTTAGAGAAATTTTAGTATTTTCCCTTTAATTAAAGAGCATGCAAACCAGTATCAATCCGGCCACCGGTAAGCCGATCCAAGATTATCCGGAACATACACCGCAAGAAGTGTCACGTATTATCGCCGATGTGAATGCCTGCTTCCAGCAGTTCAAGCTCACTTCGTTCAGGGAGCGCTCGGATTACCTGCAGAAGGTGGCGGACGTTATCGAGAAGAACAACGCCGCCTATGCCGAACTGATGGCGCTGGAAATGGGAAAACCCATAAAGGAAGCCAAAGCAGAACTGGATAAATGCGCCTCCACTGCGCGCTATTTTGCCCAGCATGGCCCCATATTCCTTGCCGACCAGACGGTGGAAACCGAATACACCAAGAGTTACGTGGCGTTCCGTCCTCTGGGCCCCATACTTGCCATCATGCCGTGGAATTTTCCATTCTGGCAGGTGTTGCGTTGCGCTATCCCGTCATTGATGGCGGGCAATACCGTGCTGCTCAAGCACGCCTCCAACGTGCCGGGCTGTGCGCTGGCGCTGGAAGATATTTTCAAGGAGGCCGGACTACCGGCAAATTTCTTTCGTACATTGATGATCCCGGCGCGCGATGTCGAAACCGTGATCGCCAGCCCGCAGGTAGCTGCCGTTACCCTCACCGGCAGCACGCCTGCCGGCAAAGCGGTGGCGTCGATGGCGGGCAAATACCTGAAAAAAACCGTGCTCGAACTCGGTGGATCAGATGCCTACCTGATACTGGAAGATGCCGATATCGACCATGCGATAAAGGTCTGTGCCGCAAGCCGCCTTGTTAATTGCGGCCAGTCGTGTGTGTCTGCCAAGCGGCTGGTGGTAGTGGAAAGCCTGAAAGAAAAATTCGAACAAGGTGTGGCGGAGATATTCCGCCAGCAGAAGATCGGGAACCCGCTCGATCCTGCCACCACCATGGGCCCGGTGGCGCGTGCGGACCTGCGTGATACGCTGCACGATCAGGTCATGCGTAGCATCGAGCAAGGCGCCCGCCTGCTAACCGGCGGCGAGCATCCGGCCAACGCCACCGCTTTTTATCCGCCTACCGTCCTCACCGACGTAAAAAAAGGCATGGCCGCTTACAGCGAAGAATTATTCGGGCCAGTGGCGGTGATTATCCCCGCCAGGAATGAAGCCGACGCCATCCGCATCAGCAAAGACACCCCGTACGGGCTGGGCGGCGCAGTATTCACCCGTGATCTTGCCCGTGGCGAACAGATCGCCCGCGAACGCATCGACTCGGGCGCCTGTTTCGTGAATATGATGGTACGCTCGGATGCCCGCCTGCCCTTTGGCGGCATCAAGGAAAGCGGTTATGGCCGGGAGCTTTCCGCCTTCGGCATCCGCGAATTCACCAATATAAAAACCATCGTCATAGCATAATGATCTGATATCTAACGATATTATCGTTAGCTTTGATTTCATGCTCTTCATAAAACTATAATAATTGCCGGCTAGAATATAGTTATAATCATGTTTATCAGAAACATGCAGTTTTTATGACCAAAGCCACCATCGATAACCTTGCGATCATAGACATTCCCAACGCCGGCCAGGTAGAGGTTGATAGCTGGACTTGGCGCGACCGTTATTGTTTTCCTGCCGAACAATGCAGCAGGCAGCTGCTCATCACCACGCAGGACGCCCTGCAGCATGTACCCGAAAGCCTGACCAGCCATGCCAGCCATACACTGGAACGCGGTATCGACCGGGAGGTGAAGATCCTCACCGGTGATGATGCATACCGGCACCTGCTCATGGTGGCCTGCGGTATGAAAGATGAGCAATTTGGCGAAAAACAGACCATCACGGAAATACGCAACAACTGGAATATGTACACAGGTCAGGCAGAAGGGCCGCGTAAAATCAGCCCGGCTAAAAAAGCCCTCATCAAGGAGACCTACGGCGGCATCATGAATATGTTATTTGCCGATGTAAAAGCCGTCCGCAGCATAGTGTTCGAAGGCCCTGAGACAAAGACCTTGAAACCTGTAAGCGACGTACCTGCCGTTGGGGCAAAGGCACTTGCATCGGTGGGATCTGAGGATCCGGTAATGTTCCTGGCGAGTACCGAACAGTTCACTGTTAAGAATATTGTCGCCCTCGATAGCCGGAAACGCCGTGTGATCATAGCTCATCCGGACGCTGAACAACTTGCCCGTATTCACGAGCGTGTTGATGAGTTGAAGGCCCAATCCAAGCTGCATGGCACGTACGAATTTATTACGTGGAGTGATGCACGTGAACGCTTTCATCAGGTAAAGGCCGTGTTTGATTCGGTCCCGGTAGGTGCATTTGCGCGTGACCGTGAAATGCTGGAGCGTTGGCGCAACGATACGACGCTGCCTCCCCTCGTCCATCTTCGCGGTGATCCGTCCCTGAAGGAGGAAACCAGTGAATTATGGAAAAATTGTGGATTGCCACATGTATTCAATATCGAAGATGTGCGCGCCCAAACGGAACGTGATAAGGAACATAACCGCAATACCACCACAGAACATGCCTGTCATGTGATCGAGAACTGCCTCGCCTCAAGAAAAGCGGGTAAAAACCCGATGCGCCAGAAGCTGAACCTGCCTGTTAATGAATACGCACAATTTGTGGCCAATGCATCCGGCCCCCGCAGAGGCATTGACCACGCACAACGTGACGATGAGGAAAAAAGGCAGCGCGGGTAGGTACTTAAACTTCGTTCTGCTTGCGAAAATCGTCACCTGCCGTGCTCGGTTTTCCATAGCTGGCCTCTTCCCATACCTTGTCTTCTTTTTTCTTACCAAACAGTCTTGCAAAAAAATCGTTTAGCCATTTCATACATTTCTCCCTGTGGCTGGTTCAATCGCTACCTTATAGCCCGAATTACCCGCATGGCGCAACCAGCACGTGTAAAACTGCACTCACAGCATATCACGGCGGCCAGCCGCACGGAATCCCCGGCTTACTGCAAATCACCCATTAAAAAGGCTTGGCAACCGCCCTATATTGTACTACACAGGCTATCCCTTGGAAGCAAAGGGCACTTTATTAACTCGAGCGCAGCAGCGCGAGTCAGCCCTGAGCCACCCTCATGTGAAAATCAGCAGATTTTCATGGAGGGGATTGAATATTTGACGCGGGGTGGAGCAGCCCGGTAGCTCGTCAGGCTCATAACCTGAAGGTCGTAGGTTCAAATCCTACCCCCGCAACCAATCTCAGATTCCCCATAGTCCCAGCAAATAAAATTATTCATTATAAACCATAAGGTTGCATTGGATTTTATTCCTCGCACTTCTTTACCGATTCCCTCAAATCCAGAATTCTGTTATGTATATTTGTATGTACAAATTAAAATATACATAGAAACGCATGCCTCGCAAAAACAGAAAGCTCACCGAAACCGAAATTCGTAATGCCAAACCCAAGGATAAAGATTACTTCCTATTCGACGAAGCAAGCCTGAGGCTTCTAATCCGCCCGTCAGGCACTAAGACATGGCAGCTGCCTTACAAATTCAACGGTAAGAACAATATACATACGATCGGCAAGTATGGCCCGAACGCTAATCAGGTCAGCACCACAGAGGCAAGGCCTGATGGCTCCTGCCGTTGATGTAATACGCTTGCGTGATCGTTCAGCCTGTTGCCAATCTTTGCCAGCTTTTCTGCTGCCTGATCCCCATCATGGCTACGAGGCCGACCAAGATCACGGGTCTTTTTGAGCTCATCTAAAACAGCACGCTTATTGGATTTATGGCTATGCAACTCCAAACAAACCGGCCCTAATCCTATATTACTCATACGGCGATGCACCACTTCAAGTGCTGCCATTTTCTCTGCAACAAATAATACTTTTTTGCCTTCTGCTACTGCGCTAGCCAGAATGTTAGTGATAGTTTGCGATTTTCCGGTGCCTGGCGGCCCCTGAATCACCATGTTGCGACCTCGTCTGGCTTCTTCGATCGCTAAGGTTTGAGAGCTATCGGCATCCACTACATGCATCATTTGGGCAGGCGTCAGATGTTCATCAACTGAATCATCTTCCCCGATAAGATTTTCAGCGCGCGGAAAGCCATCGCGCATAAGACCAGTAATCAGCGGGTGCATATCCAGCTTTTTCTCTTCCGGCCAATTAGCTGCATCCAAATCACGGTACATAAGGAACTTGGCAAACGAAAAGAAGCCAAGCACCATATCATCTTCGACCACTTCAAAGCGATCCTGCCCGCTTACTACCGAAGCTATTTGCTTTAAATAAGCCCCAATATCCAAATCGTCATCATCCGGTAAATCCGGCAATACCAAGCCAAACTCAGCCTTCATTTTTGCCTGCAAAGAAAGGTTGGCGGCGCAATCTTCTTCGCGCCAGCGTAGCTTGAAGCGTTCGGAAGCATTCCCACGCTCAAGGGAAACCGGCACCATTATCAGTGGCGCATGGCGCTCTATGTCTGAGTTTTTATCTTCAAACCATTTCAGCATCCCAATGCCGAGATAGAGGATATTAACGCCTTGTTCTTCCTCAAACGTCTTGGCATCGTAATACATGGATAGCAGGCGCTTTTGCAGACCTTCCGAAGTAAGCAGCGTTTGCAGCCGATGATCCGTATGCCGTTTTGCTATACCACTCTCATCTACATCCAATTCATC
>JBFWQQ010000018.1:0-24061 GCA_050249355.1 Alphaproteobacteria bacterium
GCCATCGCGAAAAACACATTGTAATAGAGGTGTCACAAAAGCTTCACTTGAGAAGCATACTATTTATGGGATAATGGAACTAATTGTAAAACCGTGATTTTTTTGAAAGACGTTGCAATGGGTACGTTCACAAATACACAAGACGCACAGAGCTGGATAAAAAACCAGACCGATAGCTATTTAGAAGAGCATCCCGGACAAACCTTCCAAGGCATGAGCCCACTGGACCCCGCCAAAACAACACGTCTCATGGCATGGCTGAAATCACAAGATAAGAAAAACGGTAACACGGACTTAATGGATAAACTGCAAGAAGCCCGGCAAATGGCCGGGGCTGATTTTATATTAGGCACAGAAGATGATAAGGTGCCACAAGGAGCTAGCATGGAAGAAAAATTCAAGAATGCTCAGGAAGCACAGCAGTGGCTAAACGATAAGTCCGCTGAATTCAAGAAGGCAACCGGCCAGAGCCCCGATGCACAGCTAGATCAAACAGCGTTTCAAGAATATCTGCAGCTTCAGGACGAGAAGAATAAGAACACGGAAATGACCGATAAATTCGCATCTGCCACTAAAATGATTAAGGCAGCCGAAGCCGGTCAGGGCGCCTCTTCGCAAGCTGGCGAGCAAAAACCAGACGAACAAGCTCAGCAGGACGGTCAGAACCCTGATGCTCGTGGCGAAGAGAATGGCGTGATGTCATTCCTCGGTAACAACAAATACGGCCTGGGCGCAGCGCTTATGGTCGGCCTGCTGGCCACTGCCATGGGCGGCGGCGGCATCGTCGGCCTGATCCTCGGCTTGCTGGCCATGATGCTGGTCGGCGGCATGATGGGCGAAAACGGCCTGTTCGGTGGCAAAGGCGATAAATCAAAAGACGGCGGTCAGGCTCGTTCAAAAGAAGGCCCGACTCCTACTCCCGGCCACGAGCAAGCCATCGACGTGACCGAAGGCACCGATGTGCAGGTTGCCCGCGTTAACCCGGAAACGAAGCAACATGAATTTCTCGTTGGTAAAGACGAAAATGGCCTTAAATGGGGTCCGCAGCCTGCCGATATCGAACTGCGCACGCTGGATGACAAAGGCCGTGTGACCGGATTTGTGGAAGGGCGTGTTGAAGGTGATCATTTCCGCGTCACCTCCTCCACCTCCATGCTGGCAGACGGACGCGAAGGCCCGGAAATCCCAAATGCAAAGGCACTGGCAGAAATTGGTCGTGATGGTCAGATAGATATGGGTGGTGGCGGCATGAAAATTGCCCGTCAGCCAAGCGCAACTAAAGCCCGCGAGCTCTCCGCTCCTAAGGATGTGCAGGTGAAAGAACTTGAAGACGGCACGGCACGAGCCGATCTGGGCACGGCTACCATTACCATAGGTGATAAGAAACTGGAAGCCACCGTGGTTGCAATCGGCAAGTTGAGCAAAGACGGCAAATCGGTACGGCTGGATAATGCCTATCTGGAATATGAAAACAAACCGGTGACCGGGCTGGATGGCGAAGTATTATCCGTCGACCTGCCGGATCAGATGAAACAACAGCTGGCCGTTAAATCAGGCACCATTTCGCCGATGACCGGTGATGTGAACAAAGCCGTTGAAAACGGCCAGGCACGTATCGATCGCCTGAAACAGTCCATTGAAGACAAAACTAAGGCAGACGCCAAGGAAACCGGTGACCTGCTGAATGGCATGCAACAGCAGACCAACGAAGAAGGCCGCCTGCAATTCATGCAGGATAAATATACCGAAAAGTTGCAATCACTGGGCGCAAGCAGGTATGAAGCCGAAAGTATGGGGTTGAAAGTACGTGAAATGTATAAGAACGGCGAGTTCGTAAATAAATCCTCAGAAGAAGCTGCAGCAAGGATCGCAGGCGTCATCGAAGAGGATCTGGGTGAAACACTCGACAAGCGTGAAGTGCATAACTTTGCACGTCGTGCCGACGTCGTGTTCAACCAAACCAAACCTGCCGGTGGCGATGCAAAAGAAGCCCAGACAGAAGAAAAAACAGTCCCTCAGAAGGGCACAGAAGAACCCGGAAAAAGCACGGCCGATGCTGCGATTCGCGAAGCAGGCGCCACTATGGCTGCGCTGGGTACAACCGGCGGTCAGCACCTGCAAACCGGCACCGATGTTGCCTCGAACGTAGGCGGCGGCGGCGGTATACGCGAACGTTGATCGTAAGCTTCTTAACTCTTTTATACGAAAAACCTGTCATATTTGCTTCACACGCAATGGCAGGTTTTTTTCTTGATGTAACAAAAGGTTCGCTTGAGTGCGGCCTGCCTGCATGGGATAATGATATTATTGATATATTACCGTGAGCTAACAGGAATGTATGGGTGATTTCTTCGAAAAGAACAAGGTAGGGCTGGGCATTGCCGCACTGATCGGCATCGCCGCCACCGTGCTCACCGGCGGATTCGGTCTGCTGCCGCTTGGTCTTGCCATTGGCGCCTTCTTCCTGCCCGGCCTGCTCTCCGGCGAGAATAATTTCCTGTCCGGCCTTTTCGGCGGCGGTGAAGAAAAGAAAAAGCCCGATGGCACAGACACCCCGCAGCCGCAGGTAGCCCCCGCACAGGCCCAGGAAGAATCGCGCAGCCAGAACACGCCAGCCACACCTCCTGCTGGCCCGAAGCCACCTGCAAGGCGTAACCCCCCGGGCGTAACCAGACCCACTGCTGAAGCGGAACCGACAGCACAAGCTGCCGCAGCCAAACCGGCCGCGCCAGCAGCCCCTAACCCGCCTGCCGCCGGAGCCGCCATACCGCTGCGCATCATGGATGAAAAAGGCAACCTGCTTCTGCAAGACTCATTGGAAAAACCGGCATTTGTACTCAGCAATGATGAAGGTAAAGCCACCCATGCCGTATTCGGCAGGCTAGCGGCCGACCGGGCCACCTACGAAGTGCACGCCATCAGCAGCATCCTGAAGGACGAGGTGCAAGGCATTGGCTGGAATACCGGCACCCCTATCAGCCTGCCTGTACGCAGCGGCCAGATCGATCTGGGTAATCCCGAGTTCCTTGCCGCCCAGCAGCAGGTGAGCGATTACGTTAAACCGAAAGACCTGGCCATCACCACAGATAAAGATACCGGCATGCTGGCCACCGTCATCGGCCAGGCCACAGTGGATGGGCAGCAACTGGATGTCGTGATGCTGGGAACACAGACCCGCGAAAATTACCTGCAGTTCACCAATTTTGCTCTGCAAGACCAGTTCGGCCGCAAAATGCTGGCCAGCACCGGCCAGATCATCTCTTCGCCAATAGAAGGATTCCCCGAAGTTGCTTATGCCGATAACAAATTCCCCATGTATACCGGCGCCGCCCTTGATATGACGCAGCAAGCCGCACAGGCCATGGTGAATATCCGCGAAAGCGATGCCGGGTATATCGCGCACAAACAGCCCGAAGTGCTCACTCTGCAGCCGGGCAGGCGTTCGGGTGAATATGAAACTAAACTCGGCCAGACCACCATTGAAGATAAAACCTATGACATGCTGCTGCTGGGCAATGAAACCAGCCCCGGCACCATCACATTCGGAAGCTATGCATTGCGCCAGCAGGGTACGGACGAACTGGTGGAACGTTCGGTGATCGGCGGCGCCCTCACGACTGCAGCCGGTGGTTCCGCCTATGCGAACATGCTGTTTCCCGGAGATTCCCAGCCGGTGACAGGACAGGTCAATAATACCGAAACCTACGACACGGTCAGCATGTATCAGGGCGACCTGCCATTGCTCAGGGAGCGTGCCGCGCAGTCACTGCGCGCAGAACTCGCCGACGATAATGCACGCATCGCCCACACCAATATGATCGGCGCCGATGGCAGGCCGCTCCATGCCGCCGAAGATGGCACGCAGGTGATCGTGGTACATCCTTCCACGCACAACTCCACTTATATGGAAGCGGTGACGCGCCAGTTCTTCGGCAACAACCCCCATGCAGTGAACATGCAGGAATTCGAGACATTTATATCGCCGGGAACACACGGCGTGCACGCCGACATCCAGATCGCCTACGAAGGCAGAACCAGTGACGACGGCAGCACATTCAATGTCAGCCGCCGCCATCTGGTCATTAACCAGCCCGACGGCCAGACGCGTTATATTACCCAGTCCGGCCCGTTGATGGATTACAACAACAACGACCAGAACCACATCGCCATGCATGATGTGAACCAGCTGCTGTATTTCTCCGTCAACGACCCCGCTTTGAATACACCTGCCGAAGCGCGCCTGCAAAGCGCATTACCACCCGCCATACAGCAGCAGGTAGAGCGGCATCTCTCGCACAACATTCCGGTTCCGCCGGTTACGGCAAGGCCAGAGGTCGTGCCAGAAATGCAGCACGCGCTGGATCAGTTCAATGATAAAAACTACGTGCCTATCGGCCCGCAAGTTGCACCCGGAATGGTCACCGTGCCGCAGACGATAACGGATACCGAAAAGGCCAAAGGCCGGACGAATCCAGACTAAGCTGCTTTTTTTCGCGACTGTATCAGCGCATCTACCACTTCCGGGTTGAGCAGTGTAGACGTATCCCCCAGCTGATCTGTGTTACCTTCTGCGATCTTGCGCAATATGCGCCGCATGATCTTGCCGGAGCGTGTCTTAGGAAGCGCCGGGGTAAAATGAATGATATCCGGCGTAGCGATCGGCCCGATATCCTTACGTACCCATTGCTTGAGCTCTTTCTCAATCTCCGGCGAACCATCCTCGCCAGCCGCCAGTGTGACATAGCAGTACAGCCCCTGCCCTTTGATCTCGTGCGGGAAGCCAACTACCGCCGCTTCAGTCACCTTGGGATGCTCCACCAGTGCGCTTTCCACCTCGGCAGTGCCGATGCGGTGACCCGAGACGTTCAGCACATCATCGATACGGCCGGTGATCCAGTAGAAGCCGTCCTCGTCACGGCGTGCACCATCACCGGTAAAATAATATCCGGGAAACTGCGAAAAATACGTTTCCTCGAAACGCTTGTGATCGCCGAACACGCTGCGCATCTGTCCCGGCCATGAATCACGGATGCAGAAACTGCCCTCGCAAGCGCCAGAAAGTTCCTTGCCGCCGACATCCAGTATCGCCGGTTGCACACCAAAGAAAGGAACCGCCGCCGCACCCGGTTTCAGGTCGGTAGCACCCGGCAGCGGTGTCAGCATGTGGCCGCCGGTTTCGGTCTGCCACCATGTGTCCACGATCGGGCAACGCCCCTCGCCCACCACCCGGTGATACCACAGCCACGCTTCTGGATTGATCGGCTCACCCACCGACCCCAGCAGCTTCAACGACTTGCGCGAAGTTCTTTTCACTGGCCCGTCACCATCGCGCATAAGCGCACGAATTGCGGTTGGTGCGGTGTAGAACGTGTTTACTTTATGCTTGTCGATCACCTGCCAGAAGCGTGAGTTATCCGGGTAACTCGGCACCCCTTCAAACATGAGCGTAATCGCACCGTTCAGTAGCGGCCCATACACAATGTAGGTGTGGCCGGTCACCCAGCCGACATCGGCGGTGCACCAGTACACGTCTCCATCATGATAATCGAAGGTGTATTTATGGGTCATCTGTGCCCACACCATATAACCGGCGGTGGTATGCAGCACCCCCTTGGGCTTTCCGGTAGAGCCAGATGTGTAGAGTATGAACAGCGGATCTTCCGCATCCATGCTCTCGGGCGGGCAATCGGCAGAAACTTTTTCCAGTTCTTCGTGATACCAGCGATCGTGCGCATGCCACTCCACCTTGCCGCCGGTATGCCTCACGACCAGCACATGCTCCACACAGCCTGCTTTACTTACGGCTTCATCAGCATTGGCTTTGAGCGGCACTTTTTTGCCGCCACGCAGCCCCTCGTCCGCAGTGATGAGCAGCTTGCTGCTACAGTCTTCAATGCGGCCTTTCAGCGCATCGGCAGAAAACCCGCCGAACACCACCGAATGCACCGCTCCTATACGGGCACAGGCCAGCATGGCATAAGCCGCCTCGGGTATCATCGGCAGGTAGATGCTTACACGGTCCCCCTTTTTTACGCCCAGGTTCTTTAGCACGTTGGCCATCATGCACACGCGGGCATGCAGTTCCTCGTAGCTGATTTCCTTAGAATCGGCAGGGTCATCCCCCTCCCAGATGATCGCCGTCTGGCGTGCCCGCGTTTCCAAATGGCGGTCAATACAGTTTTCCGTGATATTGGTTTTTGCACCTTCAAACCATTTGATCGAAATCGGCGAATGGAACGAGGTGTTTTTCACGCTGTCCCACTTCTTATGCCACACGAACGGCTCAGCCTGCTGCGCCCAGAATCCTTCCGGATCACCCACGGACTGCGCATACATTTCCTGATAGCGCCCGGCATTGATATGCGCACGCTTTTTCCATTCCTGCGGTACGGGAAACAATTCGTTATGCATAGATTCCTCCGTTTTATTGCCCCCGCGAAAATCTGCTGATTTTCACATGGGGCATGGCTTCGCCAGCTCACGGCTGACTCGCGCTGCTGCGCTTGGTTCGTTACAGAAGGTCACGGTGACGCACCGTAACCGGATATCCTTTTTCCTCGAGCATCTCGCCCAGTTTTTCGACCACGTATACCGAGCGGTGGCGTCCGCCTGTGCAGCCGACTGCAATGGTCACGTTATGTTTTTTTGGTGCCTGCCGGGGTAGCACAGTAACCAGCATCTGCAGCATGTGGCTGTAAAATGCATCAAATTCCGGGTCCTGCTCGATATACTTGGCCACCTCGTCATCCAGCCCGGTCATAGCCTTCAGGCGAGGGATATAGTGCGGGTTCTGCAAGAAGCGTGCATCAAACATGAAATCAGCATCCCTCGGGATTCCATGTTTGAAGGCAAACGATGTCACCACCACCGACAACTTACGCTTCACATCCGAAAAATGCGTGGCAATGAACTGGCGTAGGTCGATATCCTCGTATTCGCTGGTATCGATCACCACATCGGCAGCTTCCTTGACTTTTGCCATAAGCTGGCGTTCAAATTTGATACCATCGCGTATGCTACGGTCGGCAACGATCGGATGTTTCTCACCGATCTGTTCCAGACGGCTGATGATGATGTCATCATCACTATCCATATATATCAGCTTGAATTCAAGGCCATCGCAGTTTCGCAAGGATTCCACCGTTTTCATGAACGATTCCGGCGTGAAGTCCTTGCTGCCGGCATGCACTCCCACCGCGAGGCTGCGTTTCTGGCCAGCAGAGTTGACGATAGCCTCTAGGAACGCATGTGGTATGGTTTCCAGCACCTCGTAACCGCTGTCTTCAAGCATCTTCAGGGAAAGGCTGCGCCCCGCCCCGGTCATGCCGGTCAGTAACAATAGCTTCATTTGTGTCCCATGTGCGTTATGATCTTAAGGCCATGGCAGGATAATAGTTACTGTTGCGGGCGAGCGCAATGAAAGAACGAATTGGCATGACGCAGGTAAAAAATGTATACTGCTGCCATGAATCTCAAACATATCATCCTGTTGTCTATGGCCCTGCTGGTGCCCATGTCTGCGATGGCCAAAAGAAGGGACGCGGAGCCGCCGGTTGATGCGTTCGCACAGGAACTGCTAAAGAATCGTGACATCCCCATTATTCTGCTGTCGATCAAGGAGCTGAAAAGCCAGCAATGGACGCAAGGCAATCCGCCAAAGCCCCTTATACGCGTGCATGGAGTTATCCGCGGCGAAAAAGTGCCGACCAACCTCACCGCAACGTGGGATGCCCTGCCACCGGACTTCAGCTGGGCCACGCCCGAAGAACAAAGTAAACTCCTGGCCGAGTGGAGCGCACAGACAATGCAGATACCGTTTCAGGATTCCAAATGGTATGCCGCACTCAACACCCAGGAAGGTGCATACAGCATCACGCCGGTTCTTCGTTTCCCGGCCAGCAGCGATATATATCGTTACATCAGCATCGAAGCCGGTAAGCATGCCAACGAACCGCCTGAAAAGGTCAGCCGCGTGGACGAACTGGAAGAACAGGCCGCCCGCCATGCACGGATGAAACCATGGCTGGACGGCCTGAAGAAGGTCAGTGTGACAAAGTTAAAAGACGATGCCGACATTGCGGCGCTGGCATCCATTACAGAAATGAAGGCGCAAGAACGTGCTGTAAGTTTTTCTATCACGCACATGATCAAGCAACCCAAGGACCGCGTACTTACGCCGGAAGTGATCACACTGGCCGGATTTCCCGATACCCTGTTTGCCCACCTGCATGATTATCGCAAGCTTGAGGATATGACGGAGTTGATGGTATTCTTAAAACAGGGTAGCGTAACCAACGAGCAAGGCCAGCAGGTTCCAGTATTCAGGCCAGTCAGCGGAGAAAAATCTATCCTGCCTGCCACTGACGACCGGCTGCAGGAATTGAATATAAAGATTACACAGTAACGCGAGTTATCAGCGGCTCAGGCGGTATTCCAGTACCACATTATCGGCGCTTTTCAGGGCACCGGGTTTTCCAAGCCATACGCATACATCTTGCACCTTGTCATAAGCCAGCACCAGATGGGCGATATGCTCGGCAAGGCTTTCAATCAAGTGGAATTTCTGCTTGGCCAGCGATGCGGTGATCTTCCTCTCGATATCGGCGTAATCGAGTGTTTCCTCAAGCTTGTCTTTCCGGACTATCGCATCATAGGTAACCTCAAGATCCAGTGTCACCTTTTGTTTATCTTTGCGCTCTTCAGGCAGGACACCAATAATGGTTTCTGCTTTCAGGTTTTTTATGAAAAGTTTCATAGCAATGATTCGCCTCCATCTACATGAATAACCTGACCAGTCAGGGAAGAATTATCTACCATCAAATACACCGCCTGCGCAACCGCTTCGGGACTTGGGGTTTTGCGCAGCGGCAAACGTGGCTCAAGCTTATTTTTATACGCTTCGTCAAAGCCTTCCGGCGGCAGCACAAATCCGGGACATACAGCGTTCACGCGTATATCAGGCCCCAGCTCAACGGCTGCCATGCGGGTAAAATCGTGCAGTGATTTCTTGCTCATCAGGTAAAAGAAATATGCGTGAGAATTACGTGTCACTGCGGTATCCAGCAGGTTTACCACACAGCCCTTCTTGTACAACTGCGCAAAGGCCTGCGTCAGGAAAACCGGTGCAGCCAGATTGAGCGCAAATGCATGGTCAAACGTGGCGCGGTCGCTTTGCAGTAATGGCCCGCGCTCAAATACCGATGCGCTGTTGACCAACACGCTAAAAGCAGGAAATTCTGCCGCCACCGCACGAATCAGCGATGCCTGTTCGTGTGGCTGCGCAAGGTCGGCTGTGAATAACCGGCAGTCCACCCCATGGCGGCGTATCTCTTCTGCGGTTTGCTGTGCAGCATCCTGCGAGGTGTGGTAATGCAGGGCAATGTCATATCCTTTGTGCGCCAGTTGCAGGCAGATGGCCCTGCCAATGCGCACCGCACCGCCGGTCACCAGCGCAGCAGGCCTCACGTCTGGTCTTCCTTGCTCGCAGTATACAGCAATTCGTACATGGCTTGTGAATCACCGGCCTTGCGCAACTGCGTGCATAGTAACTTGTTGCGCAGCAGGCGTGACAGCATGGCCATGGCCTTGATATGCTCGGTGTTGGAATCCTGCGGCGATAGCAGCATGAACATCAGATCCACCGGCTGGCCGTCCGCTCCATCGAATTCCACCGGCTCATTAAAATGGGCAAAGAATGCCACCGGTTTGCTGAGTTTGGGAAAGCGTCCATGCGGCACGCATACGCCGCTTCCCATACAGGTAGTGCCATGTTGCTCGCGCTCCATGATTTCGCTGTATATATCTTTTTCTGGTACCCCGGTGATGTGCCCGGCATGCGCCGCCATATGGCGTAACGCCTGTTTTTTATCACGTGCTTCCACATGCGGGAATACCGCCTCTTTCGGCAGTAGTTCGGCAAATAACATAATCCGTCTTCTTTGGGCTTTCTAGGCGGCCTGTTCCTGTGGATCCACCCAGGAGATATTACCATCAACGCGGCGGTATACCACGTTCAGGCGGCCATGGGAAGAATTGAAAAACATCAGGGCCGGCAGTTCCTGCAGATCCATTTTCATTACTGCCTGGCTTACAGTCAGCGTTTCGATCTTGGTAGGCTTTTCGGCAATAACAAGGCTTTGTGATTTGTCATCGTCGTGCTCGCCTGTTTCTGGCGGCAATACATACTTCTTGGCGAATACGTCACGCGCAGCAGGCACTTGAGCTTCACCATTCTTGTGATGGTTGGTCAGCTTACGCTTATAGCGGCGCAGCTGCTTGCTCATTTTATCGAGCGATTCATCGAACGCGGCATATACATCTTCCAGTTCGCCACGGCTACGCACCACCATACCGGCATGTGTTCCCAGATTACCGTTGATATCGACGCGAAAACGGTGCCCTTCACGGGATACCACCACGTTCATATTGCTGATGCGGTCAATATATTTCGTTACGTGTTCCTGTACTTGTTTCTCAATATGATCGCGCAGCGATTCGCCCACGTCCACACCTTTGCCGGATACTTCAATCTGCATAAGTCACTCGTTTATAAGATAATGCGTTGATACACCCATTAAGATACCCCTTTTGTTCCATAGCGTCAACAGCCCAGCAATGGCTGTGGCTCTGAAACATATGGTTTATTTATACTCTGGGTATCTTTATGCCCAGCGCAGTAGCCAGCCGGTCGATCTCCCCATAATAGGAAACGCGTTTCAGGCAGCGTGGCAGGATACCCGTCCACTGGAATTTTCCCTTAAGCTTTCCATCATCACCATCCCCTTCAGCAACGTACTGGAACAGGTCGTTCATCGAGATCACATCGCCTTCCATGCCCACGATCTCGCTGATGTAGGTGATGCGGCGCATACCGTCACGCATACGGCTGATCTGAATTATGAGATGTACCGCAGAAGTGATCTGTGCGCGCAGCGATCGCGGCGGGATATTAAGGTTGGACATGCTGATCAGGTTCTCCAGGCGGGCCACGCCATCGCGCGGATGGTTGGCGTGGATGGTGGTCAGGGAACCTTCGTGACCGGTGTTCATTGCCTGCATCATGTCGAACGCTTCGGCGCCACGCACCTCACCCACAATGATACGATCCGGGCGCATGCGCAGCGCATTCTTCACCAGATCGCGTATGGTCACTTCCTGGTCAGGGTCGCCGCCCACGGTCAGCGGTTTGGTTTCCAGGCGCACCACATGCGGCTGCTGCAACTGAAGCTCCGCCGCATCTTCAATGGTAACGATACGCTCCCAATCCTCGATATGGCGCGTAAGCGCGTTCATCAGGGTTGTCTTGCCCGAACCCGTACCACCGGATATCACAATATTCATACGGCAACGGCTGACGATCTTGAGGAACTCGGCGATTGGCTCGGACATATTGCCCTGCCGGGCCATATCATCCAGCCCCAGCTTGCGGCGCGAGAATTTACGAATCGAGATCGATGTACCATCCACTGCCAGCGGTGGAGATATCACATTCACACGGCTGCCATCGGCAAGGCGAGCATCCACCAGCGGACGTGCAGGATCGAGTTGGCGGCCTACGGCCTCCACGATATTCTCGGCCATGGCACGTAGCGCCGCCTCATCAGCAAAAGTGATATCGGTTTTTTGCAGCCTGCCTGCTTTTTCGGCATACACTTCATTATAATTGTTGATAAGGATATCGTTGACCTCATCGTCATTCAGGAGCTGCATGATCGGTGCCAGGCTTTTAAGTGAAGTCCAGTCTGTTCTTGGCTTAAGTTCAGATTCTTCTGACATAATCTTTCCGGTTATTTCTGTACGGCACTAAACTATATCAGCTTTACAACGACTGCAATTTTAATCTTCTGCGTTTTGACGAAGATGGAATGTTCATCGCTTCGCGATATTTCGCCACAGTGCGCCGCGCAACCGATATGTTGCGATCCTTCAGGCGGCGGGCTATCTCATCATCGGAAAGCACGTCCCCACTTCTTTCGCTTTCGATCAGCTCGGCAATATAGTCCTTCACCGCCTGACTGGACACGTCTTCGCCTCCCAATGCCCTACTGAGTGATGAGGTGAAGAAATATTTCAGTTCGAAGGTGCCGCGCGGACACACCAGAAATTTCCCGCTGGTCACCCGGCTTATCGTGCTTTCGTGATAACCGGTTTCCTTGGCGATATCTTTCAGCGTCATCGGCTTTAGATAGCGCACACCAAGGCGAAAGAACGCATCCTGCTGTTTCACCAGTTCGCCACCCACCTTCAGCATGGTATCCGCACGCTGCTCCAGCGCACGTACCAGCCAGTTGGCCGAGCCAAACTGCTCGGACAGGTATTTCTTGTCCTCGGCATCTTTCATGTTCTTGCTGACGGTTTTGTAGTAGCGGCGGTTCACCATCACTTTCGGGAAATTGTCCATGTTCAGCTCCACATGCCAGTTGCCATCGGGCATGCGGCGCACAAAAATATCCGGCGCAGCCACCTGCACTACTTCCTGAGTGAAGCCGGCGCCCGGCTTGGGATTCAGTTCTTTTATCTCGGCGACCATCTGGCGCAGGTCTTCCTTATCAACACCGCAACGCCTTTGCAGTTCATCGAATTTCGCACCGCCCAGCAGGTCGAGGTTATCCAGTAATGTTTCCATGGCGGGATCAAGACGGTTTTTATCCTTAAGCTGCAACGCCAGGCATTCTTTCAGACTGCGGGCGAACACGCCCGGCGGATCGAACCGCTGCAAGAGCATCAGCACGGTTTCCACCTCCTCGGTTTCCAGCCCAAGGCTTTCCGCTAGCATATCCAGCGGGTCTTTCAAGTAACCGGCATCATCCACCATATCCACGAGGTGCGCTGCTACCATCTTCTGCACTTCCCCGGTAAGGTCGAGGTTGACCTGTTCGAGCAGGTGCTCACGCAGTGTCTTTTCATCGGATGCTTTATTTTCCAACGCCCCCAGCATATCGTCATCCGCATAATCGCCGCCGCTACCGGTGGAATGCTGGGTACCTTGCAGATAGTCGCGCTCGATATGTTGCTGGTCGTCCTGCCATTCGGGTGTGTCTGTACCATACACTTCGTCGCCGGAAAAATCGGCTTCTCGTGGGGCATCATCCTGCTGCGCAGTGCTCTCACCCTGCTCTTCGGGTGCATCTGGGTCTTCTTGCATCAGGAACGGGTTCTTTTCCAGTTCCTGGGCAATAAATGCCTTGAGTTCCAGACTATTACACTGCAGCAATTTAAGGGATTGCTGGAGCTGCTGTGTCATTACCAGCGACTGTCCGGCACGTAATTCCAATCTGGGCCCTTGCTTCATAGAACCGCATTTTTACACCGCCGCTACTGCTAAGCAATTTATTTTTATTAGAAAATCCTAATGGTTTATATTTCGTAATATTTTTTTCACCTGAACGTCATAAAACTGTCACAATCATACGATAGCATGGTTATTGTGAGGCATTAGAACCTCGCCCCTGTTTTGGCAGGGTTTATGTTTGGCGCCGACGCCCGACGCCGAAAATCGGGCCAATAAAAAGAGGTATTTTAATACCCTGATATATATCCCTAGTACCTTAGCAGCACCCTTCGGGGTGCTGCTTTTTATTGTGGTTCTAGTTCATCAAACTGTAACACAAATATGTTACGTTTAGGCTAACAGGTAAATAAAATCCTGTTGCCGGTATCGGCCAATAACAAAAAAAATAAAAGGATACCTAATCATGAGCAATTTTAAATCCATTCTCCCATTCTATTGTTATTGCCGCACCGGGCAAGGATCACCAAGGCTCCAACGCATTTATGCTATGCAGCCCATGTTCCGTATGAATTTTGCCGTGTGGCCTGACCAAAGCCTCGCGACAAAATAGGTGTTACATACATATGTAACACTGAAAATGTAGGAAATACCCGCTATACCCTGATAACGGTGTTTCCTACATTACTACCTTTTTAACTAAGGTCTTGTTCCCTGTTGCATCTGCGGCAGGGAACATGTTCTTTTAGGAAAAAAATTATTTTTGTCATCAAGCTGTAACATGTCTGTGCTAGTTACATTTTCCTGTGAGGCAACGACTTCACAAACTCCATCACGGAGAAAGGGGAACGCCTGGCCCCATATCAGGCTAAAAAGAGGTATAGTATGAAATACTCATTTTTATCTATGGCAACCGCGGTTGCAATTTCCATCACAACATTCACTGCAGCCTCAGCCGAAGCAAAACCAGCTCCAAAACTTACACCAGGAGCGGGTATGGCACAGCTGTTAAAACAGAAAAGCTCTATTCTGAAAAAGCTGAATGCGCCTGCCGGTGACATTGCACTGCCGGGTTCCAGTTCGCTGGTCTCTGGTGGTAACAATCCGCATCTTCAGCTTACCTGCACCTACTCTTCCACTCAGTTTCCGATTGTAGTCCACTACGATGCATCGTATCTTGGTTTCTCGATTTACAATGGTAACTACATTACAAACCCGTCTAATACGCCGTATAACTTCTGTCATTATGTGGGGAACAGTGCCTGCAGTTTCCTGATCAGTGGTATTGGCATCCCGCAACCGCTGGAAACCGATTTTACGGGTAACATCGTGCAGGCAACCAAGCGCTGCGGCACATACTAATCCGTTACACTCTACATTGTCCCCCGCCTGGCAACAGGCGGGGGTTGCTGTTTAAAGACTGAAGCGTTCGCCCAGGTAGACGCGGCGGACATCGGCATTGTTTACGATGTCTTTCGGGGTGCCTTCGGTGAGCACTTCTCCCGAATGCATTATATAAGCACGGTCAATGATATCCAGCGTCTCGCGCACGTTGTGATCGGTGATAAGCACGCCGATACCGCGGTCTTTTAAATGCTTCACCAAATTACGCACGTCTTCCACCGCGATCGGGTCGATACCGGCCAACGGCTCGTCCAGCAACACGAACGACGGCTTGGACGCCAGCGCACGGGCGATCTCTACACGGCGGCGCTCACCGCCCGATAAGGTAATGCCGGTTGCAAGGCGCAAATGGGTAATGGAGAACTCCGCCAGCAGTTCTTCCAGCATGGCGTTGCATTTCGACGGATCCGGCTCCGCTATCTCCAGCACCGACATAATATTCTGTTCCACCGTCAGGCCTCGAAAAATCGACGCTTCCTGTGGCAGGTAGCCAATGCCCAGACGTGCGCGGCGGTACATCGGCAGGCGGGTGATGTCCTCGCCATCGAGTATGATCTCGCCGATATCCGGCTGGATAAGACCCGTGATCATATAAAAGCTGGTGGTCTTGCCGGCGCCGTTCGGCCCCAGCAGCCCCACCGCTTCGCCCCTGTGTATATGCAGAGACACATCGCGCACCACAGGACGGCCACCGTAACGCTTACCGATACGGATGACTTCCAGCCCGCCAGTGGTTTCTACCAGCTCGGGGCCTTTTTTCGGCGGCAGTTTTTCGTTATCCTGTATCATTGCTCTTTCTTCTTGGCCTCGTCCGGGATGAATAGGGCGCGCACCCGCTGCTTTTTGCCCGATGCATCTGCGGTTGCACTCATGACACTCTTGCCCTTTTTCATGTCATAGGTCAGCTGGTCGCCTTTGAGCGTATTCTTTCCACGCGTCAGTATCACGTTGTGACGCAGTTCGATCTGTTCTTTTTCCACGCTATATGTGCCCTGGTCTCCGCTGGCAGTTTCCTCCGGCGTGGTCAGGAACACATTGCCCTCCACATCAATACTGCGGATGGCATCCGCCTGCTGCTGGCTTTTTTCATCTGGACTGCGATAGAATACTGTCATCCGGTCAGACTTCAGGCGCACCTTGTCCTGGATAGCCACCACCTTACCGGTGAAGATGGCTTTGTTGTCTTCCTGAAACACCTGCAGGTTGTCGGCGTTGATCTCAATCGGCGCTTTGCTGTTGCCGATCTTTGGCGTGGCAGGCGATGCACCGAGCGAAGGCGCCGCCATCATCATGGCCGCCGTGCCGATCATTCCCGCTGTTATCCTGCTCCATCTCGTCATACACTTCTAAGGATATATAGTCATTCTTACCGAACCGTTAAACTCAATGACCTTACCCTGGTCACGCGCGGAAAAACTGTCTGCCTGCAAGGTACCCATGGGTGCAATGCCCTGAACCAGCGACTCACCGTATGCTGTGCCCTTGTCGATGTCAATATGCGCCTGCTCGGTAGACATCTCATAACCGCCTTCATAAAACAAATGCACCCCCCTGTGCAGGAAAAGATATTCCCTGTCCAGCTGCATCTTGCCTTCGGCCGCATCCAGTGCCAGCCACGCACCATCCTGCTGGCTTATATCGGACTTGATATTGTATAGCAGCACAGTTTCCTTATCGAGCTGCACCGCCTTGTCTGCTTCGACTACATAGGGCTGGTTTTTCTCATCCAGCCCTTGGTAACGCGGTGCCATCATCACATTCTGCTCATTCTGTACATCCGGTGTGCTACCGGAAAACACCAGCCGCGCCCCATCACTTTTATTATCCCCCACCGTCACCCAGATAATAGCCGCAACCATAAGCGCCACCAGCACCCACAGGAAGCGGCGGCTAGCTACGACGATACGGGTATGCAGGGATTGGCGTGCGATACGCTGCGACATATCAGCCGATACCGGCCCGCAGGCAATCATGGATATGTATGATGCCTTCGGGCTGCCCGGCGTCATCCACTATGAACAGGCTGGTGACCTTGCGGTCATTCATCAGGGTCAGCGCTTCAACGGCTAGCGCGTCGGCACGTATGGTCAGCGGGTTTTCATGCATAACATCTTTTGCCAGCTTGACCAGCAGCCCATCATCCATATGGCGGCGCAGGTCGCCATCGGTGATGATGCCCACCAGTTTTTTATTACTGAGCACCCCCGTACAGCCAAAGGAGCCCTTGGTCATGGTAAGGATGGCCTCGTCCATGCTGCTGCTTTCTGCTATCAGTGGCAGTGAAGTCGCCTTGTGCATCAGGTCGCGCACGCGAATAAATGCCTTGCCCAGCTTACCGCCGGGATGGAACACAGAAAAATCCTCCCTGGTGAAACCTTTGCGCTCGCACAGCGCCACGGCGATAGCATCACCGAGCGCCATCATCATGGTGGTGCTTGTGGTCGGCGCCCCTGTGGGCGAAGCTTCGGGCGTATCCGGCAGTACCATGGCAATGTCGGCATCGCTGGTGAGCATGGAGCCGTGGCGGCGTACCACTGCGATCAGCGGAATATGGTGACGCTTGCAATATACGATCATATCGGAAAGTTCGGCGGTTTCGCCGGAATTGGACAGTGCCATCACCGCATCGCCCGGCATGACCATGCCAAGATCGCCATGGCTGGCCTCACCCGGGTGCACAAAGAATGCCGGTGTGCCGGTAGATGCCATGGTGGCAGCGATCTTGCGCGCCACATGGCCGCTTTTTCCCATACCAGTGATGACCAGACGACCCCTCAGGTTCGCGATCAGCTCTACCGCCTGAGCGAACTCATTACCCAGCGCGTCGGCCAGCGCGGACAAGCCTTTGATTTCCTGTGCCAGCACATTGCGGCCATGTGCAATGGTATTGGCCGGGCTGTCATTGCCGTATGTTTTTGTTTTTTCCTGCATAAGCCCGGGATTCTAGCAAAAACCGGACTAAAGGGAAGCATTAAAGCTGGCTTAGCAATGGGCAAAAATATCACCTTCGGTGAAGCCCTCAAGGTCCATGGCCGCGCGCGTCGGCAGGAAACGGCAGCACTGTGCCAGCATGGCGGTACGCCCTTCACGAGCGATCATTTCATCCAGTTTTTCGCGCAGCTTATGCAGGTGCAACACGTCCGACGCGGCATATTCGATCTGCTCCGCAGATAGTTCATCGGCGCCCCAATCAGAGCTTTGCTGCTGCTTGGATATCTCCACACCCAGCAACTCCCGGCATATATCCTTCAGGCCATGCCGGTCGGTATAGGTACGGCACAAGCGCGATGCCGTGCGTGTGCAGTATACGTTCTCCAGGCGAATGCCCAGATATTCCTGCATCACCGCCAGATCAAAGCGGGCAAAATGGAATATCTTCATGCGCTTTTCATCGGTGAGTAATGTACACAGGTTTGGCGCGTTGAACTGGCCGACCGGGAAATGCACCACATGCGCATCGCCGCCGCCATCGGATATCTGCACCACACACAACCGGTCGCGCTTATTGTTCAGGCCCATGGCCTCGGTATCCACCGCAAGGTCGCCGTTTAGTTTCACATCCTTGGGCAGATCGCCTTTATATATGTAATTTGTTATAACTCTTCTCCTGTAACATTCTTTGGCTGTACGCTAATGATATAGAGTAATAAAGTAAATATTTTCTGTATTTTAGGGCACCAGCGTCAACGTATTGCCTTCCACACGATAGGAACGCAACGCCTTCAGGAAATCCATGCCGAGCAGTGAAATATCCATAGATGCGCCATTCACCGTTACGGCCACATCGGCCAGCTCGATATGGCGCACGCGCAGGCTGGAAATCCTTATCACCGCGCCTTTTACCATGCCGTTCGCGGTCATGGCACGCCGGTTGTAATTCAGTGTTTCAGTGTCGATACCGATACGTTGCGCATCGCGCGGGGACAGCACGATATTGGTTGCCCCGGTATCCACCATGAATTTTACTGGCACATTGTTGGCTTCCATCTCGAGGAAAAAATGCCCATCCGCGCTACCGCGCACCGTGATCGCACCATCGTCGGTCGTACGCGCACGGTACGGCATCAGCTCCGCACCCAGCCGGTTATCCAGCAGCACATCACGGTAGCTGTAACCCAGTATCAACACGACAAATACACCCATCCAGGCCAGCGCAGCCTTTGCCACCTGCCCCAGCGGCTGTTCGCGCGCATGAAGCACGCCACTGCCAACGAGCGCAAGCAGCAGCACAAGATATAACACATGCACTTTCTGGTCGTTACTCTCCAATGCATAAGGAAATTTTGCGTTCAGAAACACGATCAGCAGTACAACGAAGACAAGGGCAATGAGAGTACGCATCAGGTTTTTTCCCAAAAAGTTCACAAACAATTCATACAGCAATACAGGCTGGGTGTGGCAGAATTAGTTTATACGGTACCGCGTTAAATCATTTGTTAACCACCACAATATCAGAAAAAACAGCTAAATATCATACGATTATGCATAATTTCCCCTCCGAACCCTTCATGATTCTGTAACGTATTCATAACTAAAATTTAAGGGCGAGTCTTTAGAATCAAAAACAATCAAGGACTTAGTGGATCAGGAACAAGAAAAAAATGCTGCCGCCAACAACACAAAAATGCTTTGTTTTGAGCATATGGATTTTTTCCATGTTCTGTTGCGCGTGCATTTTTTCCAACCAGGCCCATGCGTTGGTATTACCATGGCTTGAAGATCCCCTGAACTCCGAAGAACGCGTGGCCGGTTTTGGAAAGAAAAGTAAACCGGCATCCTGCCCGCCCCCACCCGATACCGAGCAGATACTGAAAATCAACGAGGTGGTGATCGCCGTGATCTGCCACAACACGCAGGCAAGGAGCGCCTACTGGACATTGCTTAACAGTTCGGACAGCTACTCCAGCCAGGTGCTTGCTGCCTACCTGCCCTCCATATCTGCCACACTCAGCAGAAGCAAACGCACCCTATTCACCGAAAGCGGAAAGTCTTCCTCGATATCCACCAGCACATCGCTAGATCGTGCGAGCGTTACCTTGTATGACCTTGGACAACGCGAACTTACGCTGGAGTCGGCGGAGCTTGGCCTGATCGCATCGGGCCATAGCTACGATTCCACCTTACAGGGCTTCATCTCTGACGCCCTGCAGGCATATTACGGTTTGCTCATCGCCCAGAACAATATTGAGATCGTTAAGGAGTCACTGGAATTTTCCCAGCAGAGTACAGAAGCGGCGCGACTGCGCTACGAACTGGGGCTGGTGCCGCTGGCCGACAAGCTGCAATCGGAAGTATCGCTGTCACAGTCAAAGCTTGCGCTGGAACAGGCCGAGATCGCACTGGTTCAGTTACAGGCTGCGCTTGCATTGCTGATGGGCATGTCGCCGGATCACCGCATCATTGTGGCAGAACTTGATGACAGCCAGCTGATGGAAGACCCCTTCACTGCCAGAGTACGCAGCCTGATGAAATATGCCAAGCAGGAGCGTGTAGACCTGAAGGCGGCGCGTCTTGGCCTGAAAGCATCGGAAGTGGGGTATGAGGCGCTGAAGCGCGAAAATCTGTTGTCCGTATCAGTCACAGCCACCAGCGGTTATGACGATATCGACGTACTCAACAACAGCACCACCCGTGGCAGCACCATTGGTGTCAATGTCACCATCCCTATTTTCACCGCATGGCAGCAAACCTACAATGAACGCACCGCACGCCGTTCACTCAAAGCACAACGCGAAGCCCTGAAGGACACGGAACGCAATATCGAGCAGAATGTGTGGAACGCATGGCACGCGTACAAAACAGCCAAGACCTCGTGGGAGATCAGTTGGGATCAGCTCGGTGTGGCCACCCAGTTGCGCGACGTATCACTGGGGCGTTACAAGGAAGGTCTGGGAACCATTCTGGATGTACTTAGCGCACAGAACCAATACAGTTCAGCGCTGCAAACCCATTTGCAGACCCGTCTTGATCTGCTTACTGCCCGCATAGACCTGATCAGCGCGGTCGGCGTGCTGAATTTGGATAGTATGCAAACTAATGTTATGATCCCTGTAGACGAGTCGGAAGAGACAAACACGACGCAACCACAAGAACCGGATAATTCATAATATGAAATATTTACGCATAATATTCCTGTTGCTCATTGCTGTTGCAGTTATCAGCATGTTCACACTGTTTTCCGGTGAGGACAAGGAAACCTTGCGCTTCCGCACCGCCGTTGCCGAGCGGGGGGATATCTCACAGGTAGTAACTGCCGTTGGCACACTCAATCCCATCGAGATGGTCAGCGTCGGCACGCGCGTGTCCGGCCAGATCACCAACATGTATGTCGAGGTGTCAGACGAAGTGAAAAAAGGCCAGTTACTGGCCGAGATCGACCCTGCCATTCCCGAAGCACAGCTAAAGCAAAGCCGCAACAGCCTTGAAATTTCCCGTATATCAATGGAACAAGCCGGACGCGACCTGAACCGCACCCGTGCACTGGTAGCCAAGGAATATGTCGCACGCGTAGACCTGGAACAAGCAGAGCAATCGTATCTTTCAGCAAAGAGTAGCTATGAGTCTGCCGTTGCACAGGTGGAACGCGATGAGGTGAACCTGAGCTATACCAAGATCACCTCCCCTATCAACGGGGTGATCATCGCACAGGAAGTGACCAAGGGCCAGACGCTGGCATCAGATTTCCAGACCCCCAACCTGTTCAAGATCGCCGGCGACCTTGCGCAGATGAAGATCGAGGTGAAATTTTCTGAAGCCGATATCAGCCATGTAAAAACCGGCCTGCCGGTGAAATTCACGGTGGATGCCTTTCCCGACAAGGAGTTTACCGGCGTGGTCGATATGGTCAACCTGAACCCAGACACCACCAGCGGCAGCGGAGTGACGTATGCTGTGATCGTGACCGTGGAGAATAAAGAAAAAAAACTGCTGCCCGGCATGACCGCGTATGTCAGCGTGATCCTGTCGGAGAAGAAGGATGTGCTGCGCGTACCAGCGGCGGCATTGCGTTTCAGTCCACCGCAGGAAGAAAGCGGCGGGTTCTCAAGGTTGTTTTCCGGCGGCGGCATGTCGTTCCGCCAGCGTGACCAGGAACGCAAGACCACCAGCAAGGAATTTAACAGCACGCTGTATGTGTTGAAGAACGGCCAACCCGAGGTTGTGGACGTCAGCACCGGCGCCACCGACGAGATATATATCGAGATCAAGGGCGGTACGCTCAAGCAAGGCGACCAGGTGATCACCGGGATCGTGCCGACATTCAGCAAATAGGATTACCCGCATGGCCCACATTGTTGCGATGGAAGGAATAAAAAAACAGTACGAACCCAGCCCGGGCATCATCACACCTGTGCTGAAATCGCTCGACCTGCTGATCGAACAGGGCGAATTCGTATCCATCATGGGACCATCCGGTTCGGGAAAATCTACCCTGATGAATATTCTGGGTGCACTCGACCTTGCAACCGAAGGCACCTACCTGCTTGACGGGATCAATGTAGGCCGACTAAGCGATGCCGAACTTGCCCAAGTGCGCAACCGCGTGATCGGTTTCGTATTTCAGGGTTTCAACCTGCTGCCGCGACGCACCGTAGTGGATAATATAGCACTCCCCCTGCTCTACGCCGACGAATCGCATGACGAACGTATCAAACGCGCTGAGCATTACCTGAATGTGGTAGGTCTCTCGTCGCACCGCGATTACTACCCTACGCAGCTTTCCGGCGGCCAACAGCAGCGCATCGCCATCGCACGCGCACTGGCAGGCGAGCCGAAGATCATCATGGCTGACGAGCCGACCGGCAACCTCGACAGCGCGACCACGAAAGATATCATGAAGCTGTTTGATGACCTTAACAAGGAAGGCATCAGCATCATCCTCGTCACCCACGAACAGGATGTCGCCGAATATGGCAAGCGGCTGGTGCAGATAAAGGACGGCGAGATCGTCTATGACGGCCCGATGTACTAAAAGGAACACAGCATGCAGCTTATGAACATGTTCCATGAAGCAGCGGTGTCGATCGGTATGAACCGGTTGCGCACCTTCCTTGCCATACTGGGCATTGTGATCGGGGTGAGTTCGGTGGTGCTGATGGTTTCGATCGGTACCGGCAGCCGGCGTGCGGTGGAAGAAAAGATCGCCAAGCTGGGCTCCAATATGCTGCTGGTGAGTTATTCGTTCCGGGCAGACAACGTACGTTATAATGAGTACATATCCTTGAAGGATATAGAAGCGATCGCCGCTCTGCCTTCGGTGCTCACCGCATCCCCTTACGATTACGGCACCGAAGAAACGCTGATCGTCGGCAACCTGAACTGGAAAACAACGGTTACCGGTGTGCACTCGGAATACTTCATGGTGCGCGACTGGCCATTGGTGGAGGGCGAATATTTCAGCGACGAGAATATGCGCAAGGCCGAACGCGTCGCTATCATCGGTAAGACGGTGGCCGATAAGCTCTTCCCCGGCCAGACCGCGCTGAACCAGAAGATCCGCGTCAAGAACATCGCGCTGCGGGTGATCGGCGTACTTTCTGCTAAAGGTCAGGGCTTCGATGGCCGCGATCAGGATGACGTGTTATTCGTTCCGTTCATGACCAGCAAAATGAAACTAAGTACTGATTTCTACCAGATCGACCGGGTGGATATGGGTTTCGTAAAAGTCATATCGGAAAACAAACTGGAAGAGGCGGTATACAACATAACGGAAATGCTGCGCCAACGCTTCCGCTTGCGAGACACGGAAGAGGATAACTTCACCGTGCGCAACATCAGTAGCGTCACCAAGATCGCCACCGATACCTCGCAGGCTTTGTCGCTGCTGCTGGGCGCCATCGCTTCCATTTCACTGGTGGTGGGCGGCATCGGCATCATGAACATCATGCTTGTTACCGTGACCGAACGCACCCGCGAGATCGGCATCCGCAAGGCGATCGGCGCCAGCAAATCCATGATCATGATCCAGTTCCTGCTCGAAGCCATCATCATCTCGGTCATCGGTAGCCTCATCGGGCTGGGGCTCGGCCTGGGCCTGAGTTTTGGCGCGCAGAAACTGTTCGATATACCGGTGGCCTATAGTTTATGGGCAGCTTTCTTGGCTTTATTAGTGGCTGTCGTTGTTGGGGTCATCAGCGGTGTGTACCCGGCCCGTAAAGCAGCTAGGCTGCAACCGATCGACGCCCTGCGCGGGGCCGGGTGAAAATTTAAATAATTGTAGGCCGACTTATTCCTGGCCGCCATCAAGCGGCATGAATTATTAATAAATTACAACGATATAGAATGTGGACTGTCACAAATCTTTCATCAAGCTGTCATCTAACTGTCATTTTACTATGTTACTTTTGAAACATAGCATGCAAACGACAAGGAGTGTGTATGCGTTTTTATCGAAAGGATATCATATGAAAAATCGAATTTTACTGACGTGTG
>JBFWQQ010000019.1:0-23258 GCA_050249355.1 Alphaproteobacteria bacterium
CAAAAAGACGGCAAGACCGTAGCTGTGTACGATTTGGGTGGTGGTACATTTGACGTATCAGTGCTTGAGATCGACGATGGTGTGTTTGAAGTAAAAGCCACCAACGGCGATACCTTCCTTGGCGGTGAAGACTTCGATAAACGTATCATCGACTTCCTCGCCGACGAGTTCAAAAAAGACCAGGGCATCGACCTGCGCGGCGACAAGCTGGCGCTGCAACGCCTGAAAGAGGCCGCAGAAAAAGCCAAGATCGAGCTGTCCTCCTCCATGCAGACCGACGTAAACCTGCCGTTCATCACCGCCGACCAGAACGGCCCCAAGCACCTGAACGTGAAGATCAGCCGTGCCAAGCTGGAAAGCCTGGTGGACGACCTGATCGAAAAAACCATCGTGCCATGCCGCGATGCGCTCAAAGATGCCGGCCTCAAAGCCAGCGACATCGACGAAGTGATTCTTGTGGGCGGTATGACCCGCATGCCCAAAGTAGCGCAGAAGGTAAAAGAGTTCTTCGGTAAAGAGCCGCACAAGGGCGTGAACCCGGACGAAGTGGTGGCCATGGGTGCTGCCATTCAGGGCGCCGTGCTCAAGGGCGATGTAAAGGACGTATTGCTGCTCGACGTGACCCCCTTGTCGCTGGGTATCGAAACGCTCGGCGGCGTATTCACCCGCCTGATCGACCGTAACACCACCATCCCGACCAAAAAATCGCAGGTGTTCTCGACCGCAGATGACAACCAAACGGCAGTGACCATCCGCGTATTCCAGGGTGAGCGCCAGATGGCAGCCGACAACAAGCTGCTCGGCCAGTTCGATCTCGTGGGTATTCCGCCGTCGCCGCGCGGCATGCCGCAGATCGAAGTGACATTCGACATCGACGCCAACGGTATCGTGAACGTGTCGGCTAAGGATAAAGCGACCGGCAAGGAACAGCAGATCCGTATCCAGGCTTCGGGCGGCCTGTCCGATGCCGATATCGAACGTATGGTAAAAGAAGCCGAATCGCACGCCGAGGAAGACAAAAAACGCCGCGCGCTGGTAGATGCCAAAAATCAGGCGGAAGGCCTGATCCACGCATCAGAAAAAGCAGTGGCCGAACATGGCAGCAAAGTGCCGGCGGCGGATAAAGAAGCCATCGAGCGCGATATTGCTGCGCTGAAAGAAACACTGGCATCCGAAGATGTGGAAAAGATCCAGCAGGCTACGCAAACCCTTACGCAGTCTTCCATGAAGCTGGGTGAGGTCATGTACAAGGAACAGGCAGCCCAGCAGCAGGCGGGCAATGCCAGCGGTTCTGCGGACGACGGTGTAGTGGATGCAACCTTCGAGGAAGTTGACGACGATAAAAAATCGAACCAGGGGTAACAGGCCCGCCCCCATCTGCATCAGTATATGGGGGATAGCCAATACAAGCGATGGTCTGACCTATGGCAGATAAACAAGACTTTTATGAACTGCTTGGTGTAAGCAAGAACGCCAGCAAAGACGAATTGAAAAAAGCCTACCGCAAGCAGGCGATGGCGTATCACCCGGATCGCAACCCCGGTGATGCCAAGGCAGAAGAAAAATTCAAGGAACTCTCGCACGCCTACGACATATTGTCGGATGACCAGAAACGCGCCGCCTATGATCGCTTTGGCCATGATGCGTTTAACCAGGGTGCCGGTGGCTTTGGTGGCGGCGCAGGCGCGGCAGGATTCGATTTTTCGTCCGGATTTGCCGATATATTCGAAGACCTGTTCGGCGCCATGGGCAGCGGCGGGCGCGGTGGAGCACGTGGCCCGGCACGCGGCGCAGATCTGCGCTATGACCTGCGCGTATCGCTGGAAGATGCCTTCAGAGGCAAGCAGGAAACCATCAAGGTCACCACGGCAGTGGCGTGCGGTTCGTGCGACGGCAGCGGCAGCGAAAAAGGCTCCAAGCCTATCACTTGCACGGCCTGCAACGGCGCCGGACGTACCCGCGTCAGTCAGGGCTTTTTTACCATGGAACGCACCTGCTCGCATTGCGGCGGCACCGGCGAAGTGATAAAAAACCCGTGCCGCACCTGCGCCGGGTCAGGCCGTATGCGTAAGGAAAAAAGCCTGTCGGTCACCATACCCCCGGGGGTGGAAGACGGCACACGTATCCGTCTTGCTGGGGAAGGCGAAGTGGGCGCGCGCGGTGCACCACCGGGCGACCTGTATATTTTTCTTAACGTCAAACCGCACCACCTGTTCGAGCGCGACGGGGCGGACATCCATTGCCGGACACCGCTGAAAATGACTACTGCAACGCTCGGCGGCTCAGTGGAAGTGCCGACCATAGACGGCGGCAAAGTGAAGGTCACCATCCCCGAAGGCACGCAAAGCGGCCACCAGTTCCGCCTGCGCGGCAAGGGCATGAGCGTACTGCGCTCGTCGCACCGGGGTGATATGTATATCCATGCGCAGGTGGAAACCCCGACCAAGCTGAACAAAAAACAAAAAGACCTGTTGCGTGAGTTCGAACACGGCGACAAAGGCACGAGCCCACAAACCGACAGCTTCTTTGACAAGGTCAAGGATTTCTGGGAAGACCTGAAGGAATAATAATCTCCGCATTTACTCGCCACGCTAGCGCTGGCGCAGCGGGTTGCGGGGTCTGGTAGAATCTATTATGTTCTGCCAGATTATCTAACCAGACCCCGCCATACGGCGGCGATAAGGAATGAGTATGAAAATTGCAGTTGCCGGCTGTCTTGGCCGTATGGGTGCCACGCTGATCGAAGCAGTGCAGGCCGATGAGCGCTTTACGCTGGTGGCCGGCAGTGAGCGAGCCGATTACGATGTCACCGATGTGCAGACCCAGCTCGATGCCTATGGCTGCGGCAACCTGATGGTCAGCAGCGATGTCGAAGAAGTGGCAAACGCTGCCGATGCGGTGATCGATTTCACCACGCCGCACGCTACACTGGCCATGGCCGAAGCGGTGGCAAAAAAAGGCGGTGTACATATCATTGGCACTACCGGTTTCACACCGGAACAGATCCGCCAATTGGAAAAATTTGCAAAAAAATCACGCATGGTGCGGGCTGGAAATTTTTCTCCCGGCGTCGCGGTGTTGTCGCACCTGGTGCGGCAGGCGGCTGCCACACTCGATACGCAATATGATATCGAGATATTCGAGATGCACCACAAGCATAAGAAGGATGCCCCGTCGGGTACCGCGCTCATGCTCGGCGAAGCGGCGGCACAGGGCCGCGGCGGCACGCTGCCCGACAGCATCGAACTCGACCGCAATCAGGTGCGCGAAAAAGGCACCATCGGGTTTTGTGTATCACGCGGCGGTGATGTGGTGGGCATCCACCGCGCAGGTTTTTATGGCCCCGGTGAAATGATCGAGCTGTCGCATCAGGGATTCTCGCGCCATATCTATGCCAATGGCGCGCTAAAATCCGCCCTGTGGGCCAAGGACAAAAAGCCCGGAAATTATACGATATTTGACGTGCTGGGGTTAGACTAGCCGCCTGCTGCTTCCGGGCGCAACAAGCGCTGATACGGTAAGGTTACGTATACGGTGGTACCCTCGCCCAGCTTGCTGGTGAGTTTCAGGCTGCCGCCGTGCAGCTCGGCATACATTTTACACAACGGCAAACCCAGCCCGGTACCCTCGTGACTTTTATTGCGATGCACCTGACCGAAAACCGAAAGCGCCTTGGCGATATCGCCTTCGGGTATGCCGATACCGGTATCGGCTACCGTCAACACCAGATCCCTGTGCGAATCGACTTTGGCTGAAATAGTAACCGTACCATCGTCCGGCGTGAATTTAATCGAGTTGGAAATCAGGTTTATCAGCACCTGACGAAGCTTTCGTTTATCACCCCAGATCATCGGCAGGTCAGGATCCACCGCCACTACCAGCTTGATATGCTTACCCTTGATCTTTCCATTCATGATGCGTACGCATTCATTGATGGTGCTCGCCATGTCGAATTTTTCTTCCACGAGTTCCAGACGGCCGGCATCGCCCTTGGAAAATTCGAGGATGTCTGTAATGAGCTGCAGCAGGTGGCTGCCGCACAGGTTGATGTCGTGGATGCGTTCCTTCTGTTTGGCGTTAAGCGGGCCAAAATATCCAGAGTTGATCATTTCCGAAAAACCGATAATGGCATTAAGTGGCGTGCGGAGTTCATGGCTCATATTGGCGAGGAATTCCGATTTGGCCTGGCTGGCCAGTATCGCCGATGCCTCGGATTCTTCCGCGCGCATGGTCTGGCGCGCCATCGCAATCGCCATCCACGACAGGATGGTGCCGAACACAGTAAAAATGCCAAGGAACCCGACATCACGCATACGATCCTGATGCCATTTGTCCATGAAACCTTGCGCTTCCAGCACAACCGAAACCACGATCGGCATATTCTTGAGGCGCCGGATCGATACAATGTTCGTGGTATTTCCGCCACTACTGGCTCTCGTCTCCACCTGTTCGCCCAGCTGTTGCTGCTCATTCAGCCAACTCACCGACAACCCATGGTAATCCGGGTTATCGAACGGCCCCATTGCCAGCGGCGATCCGTCCGGCAGCATCAATGACATGAATTTATGCTCGCCATCGGCGATGGAGCTGTAAAAATCAATAAAATAGTTCGGGTTGATCGCCGCTACCACGATACCACCGAACTCACCGTCGAGTTTATTATAACGCCGGCTCATGATGATCAGCGATCCATCGTTCTTGGTGTCGTGGCGTCCGATGAATACCTGCGTGTCGGCGGCTTCTTTCAGGCGCGAGAACAGTTTTTTCCCCACAATGGTCTGGTGGTAATCCAGCCACCCGGCATAGCCGCGCTTGTGCGCCGCCACCTGCACCACGCCGAATTCATCGATCTGTGCCAGTGCGGCGATCTGCGGAGTTTCATTGAGCCATACCTTGAAATTATGCTCGGTGTATTCGGGCAGGTTATTGCCGAACAGCGCATTGAAATATTCGCGCTCGATCGCGCGGCGCAGCGAAAGATCCACTCCCAGAAAGGTAAGCTCCACATGGTCAGCCAGAATACGCGCAAGGCGCACCGAGGTATCCTTGCCGTTGGTGACTGCCTGACGATACGTGAACAATGCCTGATAACCTACGATCAAACCGAAGAGCAAAACGATGAGTACGGTAAACGTGATCAGGCTCCTCACGCGAGGAACATGGGAAGACCGCTTATCCGGCAGTTTTATACTCTTGGTCTGGGTTGTCATAGGCAATCGGCTGTGTAAATCGCCCTATTCTTGCCTATTAATATTAATATACGATGACGCTTTTAAGAATATTTAGTTAATTTTCAGCCGATTGACGTAAGAACGAGCGCCATAACCTATTGATTTTCATACATGTCAAAAACCCAAACCGGCACAATTAACGTTTATTACCATGAAATATTATAAGAAACAGCCCTAAAAGCAGGTTGCCCGCCGCCAGTATCTCGAACATCAGCAATATCGTACCCCCGGCGGACAATAACAGCACCACCAGCACCGCCGACAGCGTCATGAACAACGCATTCAGAATGTTATTTGCCGCGACGATGCGCGCCATGTGCCGTACATCACTCTCGTGCTGCATTACTGCATATAACGGCACCACAAACAACCCACCGCTTACCGCAACGACCACCAGATCGAGCGTCACACGCTGCCCGCCCTGCTCAAGGAATTGCCAGACATCCAAAAGCGCACCGGTTTGCTGCGGCCAACTGCCTGCGGCAAGTGCGCAGTCGGCTATTGCCAGCCCCATGGCAACTGCAGCGTATGGCACGATGCTGGTGCTGATGCGGCCTTTATTCAGCCGGGCACATAGCAATGAACCGGCGGCAATACCCAGGGAAAATGCGGAATAGAACAGGGTCACCACTGTTTCATCGGCATGCAGGATCGAAAGTGCAAATGGCGGGAACTGCGTGAGCAGCATCGATCCTATCATCCAGAACCACGATATGCCGATGATGCACCAGAACACAGTGCGGTTTTCACGGCTGAAGCCGATCATACGCCATGTGACCGCAACAACGTTCCAGCTGACACGCAACGCAGGATCCGGCGGCGGTGAGATGGGTATGGCCCGGCTGACCGCATACCCTGCCAGTGCGACACTCAGCAGGACGCCTGATACCCACACCGTGCCGTGCGGCGCCATCACCAGTAACCCGCCCAGCATGGTACCCAGTAAAATGGCAAGGAACGTGCCTGCTTCCACATAGCCGTTTCCAGCGACCAGTTCGCTATCCTCCAAGTGCTGCGGCAGCAACGAATATTTTATCGGTCCGAAAAAAGCAGACTGTGCACCCATGGCAAACAGCACAAACATTAAAAATGGCGCATGCTGGAAATGGAAGCCTGCCGCCGCGATCAACATAATAGCAAACTCGGTGCATTTGAGTATGCGCGTCAGTTTTGCACGGTCATACTTATCGGCCAGTTGTCCTGCAGTAGCAGAAAATAAAAAGAACGGAAGGATAAAAAGGCCCGACGCCAGCGTCACCATGCGGGCGGCGTCATCGGCATGGACAGCCAGTTTATAGGTGATCAGCACCAACAGTGCATTCTTGAGAATATTATCGTTGAATGCCCCAAGGAACTGTGTGGCAAATAATGGAAAAAACCGTCTGGATGCAAAAAATGACATGGTTTCTCTGTTTAACACACATCATAAAACTTGCCTATACGCATTGTTCACACTATGTTAGCGGGTATGGAAAATTCCGCTCCCATTGCCATTGACACCGAAGAAATGCGCGCCAACCTCGGCTATAACTGCGAGTTGGAACGAAAGGCGTTGTGCAACTTTCTCGAGTTCGGGCAACAGTGCCTTACCACCCTGCGCCGCGAAGATTCCGAGATGCAGCACGAAGAGTATAACACGCTGTGGCGCAACAAACTGCACACGCTGTCGGAAGAAGCCGGAAAGATCGGTGCGGTTGCGCTACACGAAATACTCGAGCGCGCGCAGCTACAGTTCCACGCCGACCCTGCGGTGAAGAACCACCTGCTTGACCTGATCGAGCGGGAGTTTGGCAAGACCGAGCATTTCATTCGCAGCGTGGTGGGTGAAAATCAGAGTGAATACGCCTGACGCGTTGCCGCGCGCAACTTGCCTTATGCAATTTTCCGATGTTCAACTGGATGGTGTGTCGTTGCAGCTTGCACATCCTGACGACGCAGCCACTGTTTCAGCGGTGATGCAGCGCATATACCGCGCGCTGTATGCGTATCTATGGATAGACGGTGGGGAATCTTTCCTGAACACCATCTTCTCACCGCATGCGCTGCGCAGGGAGCTGGAAGATAAGAACCAGCCATGCTGGATCATTTGCTGCGAGGGCAAACAGATCGGCATACTCAAGCTTACGCTTGATGTTGCGCCGGGTGATATCCCGGATGCGCACAGCATCAAACTGCACCGCATCTATATGGATGCCGCTTTTCATGGGCGCGGTATCGGCAGCGCCATCCTGCGTTTTGTTGAAGATACGGCACGTTCTGCCGGTGCACACAACATCTGGCTGGAATCCATGGCCAGCGAGCCGGGCGTAAGAAAATTCTATGAAAAACACGGCTATGCCTATGTCAAAGATGTCACGCTGCCCTATCCCAACGGAAAGCCGGAATTCAGCCGCATGCTGCGGATGGAAAATAAATTGGAAAATTAGGCCGCCGCTACCAGCTTGCCCAGCCGCTTACCACCGAGAATATGCACGTGGAAGTGGTACACTTCCTGCCCGGCATCGCGCTCATGGTTTGTTATAATGCGGTAACCGCTCTCTTTAAGTCCCAGCTCTTGCGCCGTTTTCTGCACGGCGGCAAAGAATCCCTGCACCTGTTCGGCGGGCGCACCTATGGCAAAATCATGGAACGACACATACTCCCCTTTAGGAACCACCAGCACATGCGTGGGTGCCGCCGGAGCGATGTCGTGGAATGCTAGTGCGAACCCATCTTCATACACTTTCTTGCAGGGTATCTCCCCCCGCAGGATCTTGGCGAAGATGTTATCCTTGTCGTAGGTCACGCGATCTTGCAGGCTTCGGAAAACTCGAAGCGCGGGCTGCGGCCGAACAGCTTGCCGGGATCGCCATAACCGAGGTTGCACAGGAAGTTCGATTTATATCCGGTGCCGCCGAAAAATGCGGCATCCACCTTGCCCTTGTCAAAGCCGGACATCGGGCCGCAATCCAGACCCAGTGCGCGTGCCGCGATGATAAAATACGCGCCCTGCAACGAGCTGTTGCGGAACGCCGTTTCCTGGATCAGCCCATCGTTGCCTTCGAACCAGCTACGGGCATCCTTGGCATGCGGAAATAATTTTCCCATATGCTCATAGAAGCGCGTGTCATAAGCCAATATTGCAGTAGCCGGCGCACTCATGGTCTTATCCACGTTGCCAGCGTCCAGACAGGGCTTCAGTTTTTCCTTGGCCTCTTTGGATTTCACGAACACCACGCGAAGCGGCTGGGTGTTGGCCGAGGTCGGCGCCATCTTGGCCAGATCATACACCTGCTGCAATAGTTTATCGGCCACCGGCTTATCCTGCCAGTGGCTGTGGGTACGTGCGTCATTGAATATCAGATCGAGGAATGATTGATTCCCCATTTTTACTTGTGCGCTGCTCATAGGTCTCCCTTTCTGCGTGCTTTGCGATGGGCCTTTTCATCCAATCCGGAAATGCCTTCGCGTCGTGTTAATTCCTGCATGACATCATCAGGTGTCACCCCTATTTCCGCCAACAGCATCAGCCAGTGGAACAGCATGTCGGCGCTTTCTGCGATCACTTCCTTTTTGTCGCGCTGCATGGCCGCAATTACCGTTTCCACTGCTTCTTCGCCCATCTTCTGCGCGATCTTCGGCGTGCCCTGCTTCATGCGCTTGGCAATGTACGAGCTTTCCGGATCGGCCGTGCGTCGCTCCAGCACCAGCCCATAGAGACGGTTTAAGGTATGCTCGGTCATACCGTAAGCCTTACCGGAATATTGGCCGCTTGCATAGCATCTTTTACCTGCCGGATGGTGAATTCGCCGTAATGGAACACCGATGCAGCGAGCACAGCATTAGCCCCGCCCGTCTGCACCGCATCGACAAAATGCTGCAACGTGCCGATGCCGCCCGATGCGATGACGGGGATGGATACAGCCTCGCTCACCGCCCGTGTCAACTCCAGATGCACACCCTGCTTGGTACCGTCGCGGTCCATCGAGGTCAGCAGTATCTCACCTGCCCCCAGCTGCGCCACTTGCTTCGCCCACTCGATTGCATCGATACCGGTGGCATCGCGCCCGCCATGCGTGAAAACTTCGTATCTTGCCCCCGTGAAATGCCCCTGCATTTCACATGGTGCACGCTCAGGGCTGGCAAAGCCTGCTGGCTTTGCTTCTTTATCACCTTTGGATACCATCTTGGCATCGATGGCGACCACCACACATTGCGAACCGAATTTTTCTGCCGCTTCTCTTATGAGTTCGGGCCTGCGGATAGCTGCCGTGTTGATGGACACTTTATCCGCGCCGGCCAGCAACAGGTTGCGTACATCATCGACCGTGCGCACGCCTCCGCCCACGGTCAGCGGCATGAAGCACTGGCGTGCCACCGCGCTTACCACATCGTAGAATATCGCGCGTTCGTCACTCGAGGCGGTGATGTCGAGGAAACATAATTCGTCGGCACCCTGCGCATCATACACCCGCGCCTGCTCCACGGGATCACCGGCATCGCGAAGCTCGGCGAAGTTCACGCCTTTGACCACGCGGCCATCCTTCACATCCAGGCAGGGTATGATACGGGTTTTCAGCATAGGCGCAGTGCCTCTTCTGCTATAACCGCACCGTCATACAATGCACGCCCGATGATCACACCGGCGATGCCATCCTTCGTGTGGCTGCGATAGCGCTTGATGTCATCGAGCTGGCTGATGCCGCCCGATGCGATAACAGGAATGGAAATATGCTGCGCCAGCTTCACGGTCTCTTCCACGTTAGGGCCCTGCATGGCACCGTCGCGGTCGATATCGGTGTAAATAATGGCGCATACACCGGCATCCTCAAATTGTGCGGCCAGTTCTATTGCCGACTGCTCGGACAGTTCTGCCCAGCCTTCCACCGCCACCTTGCCGCCCTTGGCATCGATACCGACTGCCACCTGGCCAGGAAATTTCTGGCACGCGTCTTTTACCAGCGCCGGATCTTTCAGCGCCGCCGTGCCGAGTATCACGCGTGACACGCCCACAGTCAGCCAGTGTGTAATCTGTTCCAATGTGCGGATGCCACCGCCTAGCTGCACCGGCATGCGTACCGTTTCCAGAATAGAGCGTACGGCATTTTCATTCACCGGTTTACCCACGAAGGCACCATTGAGATCCACCACATGCAGCCATTCAAACCCGGCTTGCTCAAACACTGCCGCCTGCTCGCCCGGACTTTTACCGAATACTGTCGCCTTGTCCATATCACCGCGCAGCAACCGCACGCACGCGCCGTCTTTAAGATCAATGGCGGGATAGAGTATCATATCAACGTACTGATCGGCTCAAGGTTCTTGTAATAAAAGCGCCCGGCCAGCATCTGCGCGTTGACGAATTCATAATACGGCAGCACGCCCCAGCAGACATACCCCGAATCCTCATACAGCTTGATGGCAGCCTCCTGCGTTTCGCGCACATTCAGCCGCAGCACCGAAAAACCTTGGCTACGCGCTTCGCGTTCCGCCGCTTCCAGCAACTGTTTTGCCAGTCCGTGCCCACGCGCCCACGGCGCAACGAAATGCGCTTCGATAGCAGCAGCGAACGAAGAAGTCTCTTTGCTCTGGCCGGGTTTGACCAGCTGGATACTGCCGACCAGCGTACCATCGAGCCGCGCGGCATACATCACACGCTCCGGCACCACCAGTACGCCTTTCCAATAGGTTTCCAGCACATCGCGCCCCGGCGGCACCACCCAATTGAAACCGATATTTTCGCGTACAGCATCCTCGGTGGCCTGCACGATCTCGGTCAGGTCGGCGTGGCGAAATTCGGTAAGGCGTTCTACCCGTGTGACCATTATAAGCTCACAAAGTTTTTCAAAATTTTCAAACCCGTGCGCTGGCTTTTTTCCGGATGGAACTGTGTGCCCATGATGTTGCCGCGCGCCACCACCGCCGTTACGGCGCGCCCGTAATCGGTATAGGCGATCACGTCGCTGCCGGTGCGGCAACGCGCGTGATAGCTGTGCACGAAATAAGCGTGGTCACCGTTCTTGATACCATGCAGCAGCGGGTGCGACACCGAAATATGCAATTCATTCCATCCCATATGCGGCACCTTTATATCCGGCGCAGTAGGTTTGAGCAATGCCACTTCGCCCTCCAGCCAGCCCAACCCTTTGTGCCGCCCGTGTTCATGTCCCTCATCGAACAGCATTTGCATGCCCACGCAAATGCCAAGGAATTTCTTTTTTTTCTTAAGCACTGCGGTTTCCAGCGCCGACACCATACCCGGCACCGCCCGCAGTCCGCGCACACAATCACCAAAACTGCCTACGCCGGGCAGGATGATATGGCTCGCTGCCAATACGTCTTCGCTGTCGTTGCTAATACGGACGTCCAGACCCTCGCCCGCTACGGTCTCGAGCGCCTGCACCACCGAGCGCAGGTTGCCCGAACCGTAATCCACCACCACCAGCATCAGCTTGCGGTCAGGTAGCGTTCAAAGAAGCGCTGCTCTGCACGCAGCTGGTTTTCACCTGCAGCGACATCAGCAAGGACAAATCCTTTGCGCTGCAAACGGCTGCGCAGAAGATCGTTGGCATGAAAGCCGATAAGCACCTGGATCACAAAATAGAGCAGGTTCTTGCTGACATGGGAAATAATGTGTTCCTGTGCCAGCCCAAGGAACAATACCTGCAGCCCGATCAATACCGCAGCCACCAGCCACAGTCGGTTGTACAGCGCCCAGAACGGCACGAACAGAAACGCATAGATATTGAAGCCTTCGCGTATGAATACCGGATTTCCATGCGGCGGCGGATCTTCCGGGTCTATATGCACCGTATATAATTTAGGGCCGAACATCACAGGCTGCCTCCCAGTGTTCCCTTGGTGGAGGGTATGCTGTCCGATTTACGCGGATCGATAGTGGTGGCTGCGCGAAGGCTGCGCGCCAGACCCTTGTAGCATGATTCAATGATGTGATGGTTATTTATGCCGTACAGATTTTCCACATGCAGCGTAGCGCCGGCTGAAAACGCAAACGCTTGAAACCATTCGCGGAACAGTTCAGTATCCATTTCACCCAGTTTTGGCTTGGTGAATTCAACGTTCCAGATAAAGTATGGGCGCCCAGAAAAATCGATGGCCACCCGCGACAACGTTTCATCCATCGGGATATAGGCATGCGCATAGCGCGTGATGCCTTTTCGTTCACCCAGCGCTTTGGCCACCGCCTCGCCGATCGCGATGCCGGTGTCCTCCGTGGTGTGGTGATAATCAATGTGCAGGTCGCCTTTTGCCTGCAGTCTCAAATCCACCAGGCTATGGCGCGACAACTGCTCCATCATGTGATCCAGAAAACCGATGCCTGTGGAAACTTCATATATTCCGGATCCGTCGAGGTTCACCTCTGCGCGGATTTGGGTTTCTTTGGTTTTACGTTCTACTATGGCGGTACGCATAATGCGTGTAAGGTACTATAACAGAAAGTAATTACAAGCACTCTCTAGCCGTCTTCCAGGTGTAGCAGGGTAGCCGCTCCTGCCATCATCACCATGGCTGCCGGCGCCCATGCCGCCATCATCACCGGTACGGTGCCTGCAGAGCCCAGTGCATGAATGATATCGGTAAAAAAATGCAGCAGGAAACCGGTCACAATACCAGCGACCGCCATCAGGCCGATCTTACCACGCCGTGGCAGACGCAGCGAGAATATGGCCGCGATCAATACCGTACCCGCCAGCAGGAACGGGCTGGCGAGCAGGCTGTTCAAATGCAGCTTGTGACGCAGTGCAGAAAAGCCCGCCTCTTCGAGCATGTTGATGAAAGATGGCAGGTACCAGAACGACAACGTTTCCGGTGAGGCAAAACTATCCTGTATATAGGTCAGGGTCAGCGAGGTCGGTATCGACATATGGGTCACCGCCTCTGGCGGCTGCCCGGGAATGGTGCGCAACACCTCGTTCAGGCGGAGCATATCCGCCTGCAGTTCGGCATGTTTGACGTCCATGCGCTCGTTGAATTTTCCTTGCGCATCGTAACGGAATATAACCAGATTCCTGAACGACATATCGCTTTGCGAAATGCGCTGGGCGTGGATGATATGTTCGCCCTTATCTTCGATCTGCCGTAGCCACAGGCCCGAATGGGAGATCGCACTGAAGCTGGATTTACCAGTAAAGTATTTACCTTCCATCTGCTCGTAACGCAACAGCAGCACGGAGGCAATAGGATTTACCGCCATGACCATAAACAGGCCCAGCAGCATAGCCACCACCACCGCCGGCGCCAGAAACTGCCACACCGAAACGCCCGATGCGCGTGTCACTACCAGTTCCTGGCTACGGGTCAGGCGGGTTAGCGCAAGCATGCTGCCGATCAGCACGGCATACGGCAAAAGTTTACCTGCTATGCTCGGTAACTTGAGCAGCGTCATTTGCATGATCACACCGATAGTGACCTGGTCACGGCCAGCAGTGCGTCGAATCAGCTCCACCAGATCGATCAGCAGGGTAAGCGCTAGTAACCCGAATAATGCAACCAGAATGGAAAGCAGGAAATGTTTTCCAATATACAGGAATAGTATGCGCGGCAGCTTCATGCGGCTTTACCCCACAGCCTGCCCAGACGCTTGGGTATGCCATGTTGTAATACCCATGCCGAAACCAGAGCCGGAACGAGCAGGTTCAGCCACGCAACGATCGTCATGGCCGGGTTAATGGATGTTACGCCGCGCCAGCCCACCGCCGCAAACATTATGACGGCCGCCAGCAACACTGCCAGCACCAGTTTACGCCAATGGCCACGCCGGTTGAACTGACCGGTAAGCAATATGGCCAGCGCTACAAAGGTCAGCGATATGACATAGGCTGGCCAGATCAGTCGCTGGTGTCCCTCCGACAGACGCCGGTTATTTTCAGACGTCGAAACGGTGGGATCGTGTGTGAATAATTCGCCCACATACATTTCACGCGGGTCAATGGAGCTGCGATCCATATCTTTCGTATACAGGCTGATGTCCAGCGTGTAGCTGGCAAAATTCAGGAAGGATGGCTTGCCGTCACGCACCTCCTGGCGATTGCCGCGCCGCAGCAGGAAGCGCGGGCCCTGCTCGGTCTGAACCAACTCACCTTCTTCGGCCATCATGGTGACAGAACCGCCTTCCTGCCGGGCATCGTGTACCAGTATCCCATGCAGTATGTTATCATCGTCGCGCTCGCGTATGAATACGGTCAGACCTTCCACCGGGTTGGAGAATACGCCCTCCTGCAGCAGTATAGATGCGTAATTGTTGCGCAGGAACATTTGCATGTCCTTGAATTTTTTATAAGTAACGGGCTGCAGGTAGAACGCGATGAGGTAACAGATCACAGTCATCAACGCCGCCACCTGCAGCGCAGGTTTGGCAAGGTTCCAGAAGCTGAGCCCTACGGCCTGCATCACTACCAGCTCGCTTTCCATTTTCAGCTTATGGTAGGTGAACAGCACCGCACAGAAAAATGCCGGCGGTAATATCAGCAGCAGCAACATCGGCAGCAGTAATGTTGTCAGCACCAGAAACGTAGACACATCCACTCCCTGGTTAACTATGAAACTGATAAAGCGCAGCGCTTGCGTCAGCCATACGATGCTGGTAAGGCTGAAAACGATGAGCAGCGTCGAATGAATCAGATGCTTGCTAATGTAATGATTATAACGATACATAATACGATAATATGATGACTCGTAACTAGATACCCCGATTGTCGTGCTTGTGCGTATAGCATAAACCTTCTTTAGAATCGAGTCATCTAGTCATCGGGTTATTAAGTAACCTGCTTTTAAAGGAAAGAGCTTATGAAGATCCGCTTTGCCAACCTGACCGCCAACACCATTCCTTTTGATTCTGTGCTGATCGTACCAGTCGGCGAAGACAAGAAGCTCGGCACCGTGGCAAAGCAACTCGATAAGGAATCGGGCGGCGCGATTGCGAAAGCCGTGGCATCCAAACGCTTTTCCGGAAAACCGGGGCAGTACAGTTCGGTGGTCATGCCCGCAAAGCACAAAACCGACCGGGTGATTCTGGCAGGGTTCGGCAAGGCAAAGGATCTCGACCTGCTGGCCATCGAAAAACTGGGCGGTGGGGCCGTGCCACATGTGGAAGCTACTGGCAGCGCTTCTGCCACCTTCATATTTGAACCTATCACCGGCATGAAACCTGCCGCCAAAGAAGCGGCCGCTCATATTGCACACGGCGCGCACCTGCGCAGCTGGCACTTTGATAAATATTTCACCAAGAAAACGCCCGAAGAAATATCGCAGCTAAAAGGCATCACCGTCGCCGTGGCAAATTCCGCGCAGGCAGCCAATGTATACAAGGACCTGGAAAAGCTGGCAGAGGGCGTGCTGCTGACCCGCGAGGTAGTGAGCGAACCGGCCAACGTGATCTATCCGGAATCGTTGGCGCAGCGCTGCATGGAACTTAAATCACTGGGCGTAGAAGTGCACGTGTTCAAGGAAGCACAGATGAAAAAGCTTGGTTTTGGTGCGCTGCTGGGCGTGGGGCAAGGATCGACCCGTGAATCGCATATGGTGGTCATGAAATATAACGGCCTCGGTAAGGCATCGAAAAAAGCCCCGCTGGCATTTGTTGGCAAGGGCGTAACCTTTGATACCGGCGGCATCAGCATAAAACCAGCGGCCGGCATGGAAGAGATGAAATGGGATATGGGCGGTGCCGGCACCGTGATCGGGCTGATGAAAGCATTGGCTGGGCGCAAAGCCAAAGTCAACGTGGTCGGCGCGATCGGGCTGGTGGAAAATATGCCCGATGGCAATGCGCAACGGCCCGGTGACGTGGTGACATCCTACTCCGGCCAGACCATCGAAGTGCTCAACACCGATGCCGAAGGCCGTCTGGTGCTGGCCGATGTGCTGTGGTACACGCAGAAGCATTTCAAGCCGCAGTGTATCATCGATCTGGCTACACTTACCGGCGCCATCATCATCGCGCTGGGCTCTTCACGCGCGGGCATGTTTTCCAACAACGACAAGATCGCCACCGAACTGTTCAATACCGGCAAGAAAGTGGGGGAAGAAGTATGGCGCCTGCCACTGGCCGATGTGTACGACAAGCAGATCAACTCCGACATCGCCGACATGCAGAATATCGGCCGCGAACGCGAGGCGGGCTCCATCACTGCTGCACAGTTCCTGCAGCGTTTTGTGAACGATGTGCCGTGGGCGCACCTGGATATTGCCGGTACCGCATGGAGCAAGAAAGCCTCCAGCCTGTATAGTGGCGGCGCTACCGGATTTGGCGTGCGGCTGCTCAACCAGTGGGTGGCCGATCATTATGAATGAATATTGCCCCCGTGAAATGCTCCTGCATTTCACATGGGGCGGCGCTCAGAGCTTGCAAAGCCTGCTGGCTTTGTATGGTCATACTGTAGGCAGTTGAGGATAAGGCGGACACATCATGACGGAAATATCCTTCTACCATCTCACCACCACGCCGCTGGAGCGCGCACTGCCGGGGCTGTTGACTAAAATGCTCGAATCCGGTCATCGTGCATTGGTGGTATGCGGATCAAATGAGCATATGGAGCAGCTTAACCAGCTGCTATGGACGCATGATCCGGCAAGTTTTATTCCGCACGGCAGCACCGGTGACGATAACACAGGCGAGCAGCCTATATTATTATCCCTGGAGGCAAGCCCTGTTAACGCGGCGAAGATAGTATTGCTCACCCATGGCCAACCTTTGGATAACCCAGAGCAATTTGAGCGTGTTCTGGATTTATTCAATGGAAATGACGAAAAAGCAGTGGAAAATGCACGTGCCCGCTGGACATTATATAAGGATAATGGCTATACTCTAACGTATCACCGTCAAACAAAGGACGGCAGATGGGATAAGAAAAATCATTAATTTCAGTAACATAATTTATCCATCTACAAGGTGGACTTATTATCTTTGTTTGCTTATATTCCTTAACAACTATTAATTACTACAGTATATAGCCATACACTGGCATCTTGCCACTATGAATGAACCAGAAGCAAAATATTCCGCGGATGCATCCCAACGGCACAAGGAGCTGTTGCAAGCATTAGGCATACCGGTTGATCTAAAAGAATCGCCTGACCTTTACGCGACCCTGACTTTGGTGGCGCTAAAAGCCCTGAAATACCGAGCAGCTTTGGAAGAAAAAGAGCGCGAAATTGCAAAACTGCAGGACGCCGTATATAAGGATGAAAAAACAGGGCTGCCAAATGCCAATGCACTGGATGCAGAACTTGCCAACATGCTGGCCCGCCGTGCAAATAAAGGCCCGCATGCAGGCGCGCGCAAAGATCCTCCAGGATTTCCTAGCGCTTCGCTGGTGTTTGTCGATCTCGATGATTTTGGCGCGTTCAATAATCTCTACAGCCATGATGCCGGCGATGTGGCTTTGAAGCATTTTGCCCGCACGTTACGCGGCACCTTCAGTAAATCTGGCAGCAAATTCCCTGAAGAAAAAATGAAAATTTTGCTGCGTGGCAATGAAGATAAACAAGGCCTGCTGCGTGATGATGATGTGTTTGGCCGTCTGCAAAGTGGCGCCGACGAGTTTGCCATCGTCATGTACGATACCTCGCCGGAAAAAGCACAAGCCATCATGCAGCGCGTCAAGAAGCAGTTTGAGAAAACCTATTTTACCTACCGGGAAACGCTAGGTGAACCAGGAAAAGAACGGTCTTTAGAGCGTCCCTTACGTTTTTCATTCACGTTTGGCGTCACTCCTATTAAAGAAAATGATACGATCAGCGCGCTGCGTGATCGTGCCAGCAGCGCAATGAAAAGCAATAAACGCCTGAAGAATATTGACGTGTTGACCGGTGCCCACACGCCTGAAGCAGCAAGTCAATACATAGAAGAGCTGCTTGGCGCGCCTGCCGCAGGCCCCATCAGCGTAGCACAGGTCGATGTGACGAATTTCGTGAATCTGGCGCGCAATCAAAACGAAGACGTAAAGAATCGCGGCTTACATTATGTGGCAAACAAACTTCAGGAGCTCGACGAAGACGCATATATTGCGCACCATGCCGGTGGCACGTTCTTAGTGGTGATGAAAAATACCAGTGAGACAGACGCCAAAGAGAAATTAGACAAATTCAGCCAGAACATGGGTAAGGATCTGTTCGAGGTGAATGTGCGCGATGAGAATGGCCACGTCACCAGCACCCAGGCTTTCCCGCTTACTATTACCCATGCCGTAACCACCGTGCACGAACAGGACACGTTAGATGCAATAACTATCCGCTTAGCAACAGAGCTGGGAAAAAGCTCTGAGAGAAACAAAAAAACACCCGAACAGAAATGGTCAAGACTTATTGATCAAAGCCGGGATGATAGGGATCGTAACGGCAAAGGCAACGGTTCTCCGCCTAGGAAATGAAGCCAAGCTATTGAATCTTTATACATTTTTTAACTTCTTCAACTTGTAACACATTTATTACCATTTATTAGTAAAATCTAATGGTTATGAGACGTAGTGATAAACAGACCGTATTTGCAAAAGTTAAGGAAATTACCGGCCTTACAATCCCCAGGGATCAACAGACTCCCAGGATGCGAGAGGTATTTGAAGAACTGTGCCGTCAGATCGAGACCGATCACCTGACCGGTGTCGCAAATATTATTGCCCTACAGAAAAAGATTCAACGTTCGGCACAGACTGCATCTCAGCACGGAAATGGTGCGCAGCGCAGCGAAGAAAAAGCTACGCATTTATCAATTGTATTTGTTGATGCCAATGACTTTGGTGCCATAAACAAGGAACTGGCCGATGATGTGGGCGATGAAGCCATTAAATCCATCGCCAGCTATTTTTCCGAAAACCTGCGTAAAGACGATTTCGTGGCCAGAAAAGGGGGGGATGAGTTTGTTATTTTAATGCACTGCCCTAAAGAAGAAGCCATCGCAAAAATGAACCAGCTCAAAGCCGGGTTCAAAGAAAGCGTAACCAAACAAGTACGACAAGAAGTCGAAAGGGCCTTCCCGGACGATCATGAACAGCGCATTACCGCTTACCAGAATGCACTGGCAAGGAAACATAAAAACCCTGCTCTGGCACGCAAGCCGTTTGAAATGTCATTCTCATTCGGTGTAAGCGAGGTATCATCCGAGCAAATGCAACAAATCACACAAGGCGATATTAAAGCAGCTGTGAAACCCCTGTTGCGGCAGGGCGATGAAGCGATGCGTGATGATAAGGCCCGATACAGGGAAATGATGAATCAATTTGGACGCGCAGCTAGTGCTGGACAAGCCCTTACATCGCGTGTAGGAAAGGCCCATAAACCGAGTAATGGGTCACCACATCGCTGACTATTGCCCTTTGACATGACCACTCCCGCCGACCTACGCCGCACCTTTGCCATCATTTCGCATCCGGACGCCGGTAAAACGACCCTGACCGAAAAACTGCTGCTGTTCGGCGGCGCTATCCATCTGGCCGGCGCGGTAAAAGCAAAAAAAGGCGGGCGTTCGGCCACTTCCGATTTCATGGCGATTGAAAAACAGCGTGGTATCTCCGTGTCGGCATCGGTGATGACCTTCGAGTATGACGGCAAGACCATCAACCTGCTCGACACGCCGGGCCACAAGGATTTTTCCGAAGATACTTACCGCACGCTGACCGCTGTGGATTCTGCGGTGATGGTGCTCGACGGCGCCAAGGGTATCGAGGCACAGACGCTGAAACTGTTCGAGGTGTGCCGCCTGCGCGATACGCCGGTCATCACCTTCATCAACAAAATGGATCGTGAAGCGAGGGAACCGTTCGAGCTGCTCGATGAGATCGAAAAAACGTTGCAGCTGGATGTCTGCCCCATTACCTGGCCGATCGGCATGGGCGAACGCTTCCGCGGATGCTACGACCTGCGCAACGACACGCTGTTTTTGTTCGACAGCAAGCAAGGCGACCACATAGCAGGCGGTATGCAGTTCACCGGCTATGACGACCCAAAGCTGGACGAACATATTCCGGCAGAAGAGCTGGAAAGATTCCGCGAAGAAGTGGCGATGGTGCGCGAGATATATCCATCATTCAACCGCGAACATTACCTTGATGGTCACTTAACGCCGGTATTCTTCGGCAGCGCCATCAATAATTTCGGCGTGCGCGAATTGCTGCAGGCGTTGTGCGATATGGCCCCTGCCCCGCGCCTGCAACACGCCGAACCACGCGAGATAAAACCTGAAGAAGAGAAATTCACCGGCTTCGTGTTCAAGATACAGGCCAACATGGACAAGAACCACCGCGACCGTATTGCGTTCGTGCGCATCTGCTCGGGCAAATACAAGCGCGGCATGAAAGTGCTGCATGTGCGCACCGGCAAAACGCTGGCGCTCAACAACCCGGTGCTGTTCCTCGCGCAGGATCGCGAACTGGCAGAAGAAGCGTATCCCGGCGACATCATTGGCATTCCAGGCCACGGCCACCTGCGCATTGGCGACAGCCTGACCGAAGGCGAGAAACTGTATTTCTCCGGTATTCCCAACTTCGCACCGGAACTGTTCCAGCGCGTGAAACTGAACGACCCGATGAAATCCAAGCAGTTAAAGGAAGCACTCAGCCAGCTGGCGGAAGAAGGCGCATCGCAGATATTCAAGCCGATCGACGGCAGCGCATGGGTGATCGGCGTGGTCGGCCAGCTGCAGTTCGACGTGATTGCATCACGGCTGGAAAATGAGTACGGCGTCAATGGCAGTTACGAATCCGTGCCTTACACCGCGGCACGCTGGGTTCATGCCAAGGACAAAAAGCAACTCGATGATTTCATCAACAAGAATAAATACAATACCGCAGAGGATACTTCAGGCGCGGTGGCTTATCTGGCGCCCAATGCGTGGCACCTCGACCGCATCCAGAAGGATTTCCCGGAAATTGAATTCCTGAAAACACGGGAAAACCGGTAACCCCTTCCCGGCCAGCCGTTTCCGTGCCAGCCTGCAGCATGACATGGACTCTGCTGATAGACCCGATCTCCCGCCTGCTGGATAAGATCATCCCCGATCCTGAAGCACGTGCTAAAGCGCAGATCGAGCTGATGAAGTCCAGCCGCGAGCTGGACCTGGAAGAGCTGCGCCTTGCCATATCGGCCGATAGCGCGCAAACCGCCATCAACCATGCCGAAGCTCAGCATCCGAACCTGTTTGTGGCTGGCTGGCGGCCATTTATCGGCTGGGTGTGCGGGGTTGCATTTTGTTACCATTTCGTCATCCAGCCGCTGCTTGCCTTTACGCTGGCCAATAGCGGGCACGTTGTAATGCTGCCGGAATTCAACATGCAGGAACTCACCACCGTGTTGATGGGCATACTCGGTCTCGGCGGCCTGCGCACCATTGAGAAGATACGCCGCCGCGCTTGAAGCTGCACTTTCTTTTCAATCATTTAGCTGGCGCCTTAATGATATTTTAAATAATATGCGCAATATGTTGGAACAACGTTGGTTGGCCGTGCGCGTACCGTGTGGCTGAATTTATGTAAAGGATCACACCATGAAAAAAACTGCTCTGGCTGCACTTGCGTTCTGCACCATGCTTTCACCCGTATTCACTGCGCAGGCCGCCGATTATGTGACCGGCTATATCGGCTGGCACGACTTCATCGACGATGAAGAGTCATCCGCCGAGTTCGGCGCGGAATACCGTTTCCACCCGTTCAATTACGGCATCCGCCCCACGCTGGGCCTGTACGTGACCAGTGAAGGCGCAGCCTACGGATATGGCGGTATCAACTGGGAAGTTCCGCTGGTTGACAATGAAGTGTACCTGATCCCGAATTTCATGGTCGGCGCCTACGGTGAGGGCGACGGCAAAGATCTCGGCGGCGCGATCGAGTTCCGCTCCGGTGTGGAAATTGCATACCAGATGCCGAACCAGCACCGTGTGGGCCTCGCCATCAACCATATCTCCAACGCCAGCATCTACGATAAAAACCCGGGCGCAGAAACCATCCTCATCAATTATTCGATCCCGGTGGGCCAGCTGTTCTAGCTAAGTCTGGATGAAAAGAAAAAAGCCGCCCAAATGGGCGGCTTTTTTTGTTGCAATGAGTCTTTTAGTTAAAGCGCAGGCGCAAGCCGCAGGCCGGGGTATTGCCACCGGTAGAAGCACTGCGGTTATAGGTGGTAGTCGCGGTGGTTGCCGCACCACCACTGGTCATACATTCGCTGGTCGGTGATGCCGCCCAGGTTGCCTGGGTGCTTGAAACCGGCGAGAACGGGCCGGTGGTGCCGCGCGCATTGGCGATACCGGTGTTCGGCGCACCATCGTCGATCTTGGTATCGATGTTGAATGCCTCGATCGGGGTGATCTGGTTGGTATAGGTGGTGGCACCAGAACCCTGTGTTACCGCGGTCATTCCCATTAGCAGGTAGTAGTTCAGGCCCGTCGTAACGTTGGCACTGAAGTAGTTACCACGGCCGATCTTACCGCCCGGAAAGTAGTTTCCGATGGTTGAAGAGGTTAGCGTAGCATTCACGTCACCAGCGGTAATCATCTGGCCGCCAAAGTTACCTTCCACCAGCTGGGCATCCGAAAGGTGGCGCCAGAATACCAGCGCTTCGCCAAAGTTCACTTTGGCACCGGCGGTTCCTTCCACCAGCCCGTCGCCGTCACCCAGCCCGTCTCCGCCGGTCATGCCGGTGGCAAACAAACCGAACGCCGAAGCAGTCGTGGAAGCCAGATCGCCCGGTATGCCATTATACTTGGTGCGGAACGTATTCACCGATGCGTTGTATTTTTCATACTGTGCCACGGTGGCGCGGATCTCTGCTGCCTTGATAAGATCCTGTCCCACCAGCACCCCGCCTACGATCAGGCCGATAATCACCAGCACGATCGATAATTCGATAAGGGTGAAACCTTTCCTGGTGACTATTTCAGAGTTTGATGCATGCATATGTGTAGGCTCCCGTTATATTCTTTCCTGTAAAACCACCTGAATAAATGCTTATCAGTTTTAGCGCACATGACAACAAAAAAAAGCCGCCTTGCGGCGGCTTAATAAATTCGATCTCAATTGTGTTTTAGTTGAAGCGCAGGCG
>JBFWQQ010000020.1:0-22778 GCA_050249355.1 Alphaproteobacteria bacterium
AACGGCAGCATTACCTCTAAAGGCCGCATCTTTGACGTTGCGGGTAACCAAGTCGCATATGTGAACACCAAGAATGGTAAGATGCAGGCCATGAACGGCTGGTCTATCGGTAAATACAAGCCGCGCAGTATACAGACCAACCTTGCCATTCAGGATGCCATCAACAAATACAGTCCGTACTACATCAACCTGCGTAAAATGCAGCAGATGCAGCAGGGCGAAGGCGCGCACGGTGTGGTGAATCTGTACGGCCCGACCACTCCGAATGCACACACATTATACGGCCCCAGTGCTTCCGAGCCCAGCATGAGCGATTACTACGGCACCGCCGCCGGTGGCCCGCGCCAGAACATCGGTATGACGGCGTGGGGCGCCATGAGTAACAACGCCTGGGGTACGTTCGCCGACAACGCATGGGGTACCGTGAGCGATAACGCCTGGGGTACTGCCGCTACTGACGTGTGGGGCGGTATCAGTGCCGGCAGCCTGTGGGGTGTGAAGGGCACAAAAATTTGGGGCACCGGCAATGGCCGCAACTACCTCAAAGGTATCGCCAACTTCATGGCTGCCATGTTTGGCCTGAAGACCAAAGCCAAATGGAGCACGGCCGAGAAGAAAGCCATCTTCTCGCAGCGCAGCTCGCAGCGCAGTGGCTCGGCTGTGCGCACGTCGGCTCGCCGTTAATACATAAGCAACTAGTTGTGCCGATACTCTCTAGTTGATCATTTTGTATGGGGGTGAACTGATTACTGTATCACATAATATAAAGTCCGGTTTTACGCTGATTGAGCTGTCTATTGTTCTGGTCATACTTGGGCTTGTTATTGGCGGTATCCTTATGGGACAGTCGTTGATACAGGCGGCTTCGATCCGGGCGCAGGTGACGCAGTTTGAACATTTCAATTCCGCCGTTGCAACATTCAGAACAAAATTTAATGGAAGGCCGGGTGACATAGCCGCATCGGAAGCGGCGGCATTCGGGCTGCATGCAAGGGCTGGCACAGATGGGCAGGGGGATAATGATGGCCTGATTGAATCGTGTGCCAGCAGTGCGGTGTCGGGCTGCGAATTTGTGCTGTTCTGGGCAGACCTGAGCCAGGCCAACCTTATAAAAGAGAGCCTGCTGGCTCAGAACGGCGATGATGAAGACGGATCTGCAACAACCTTCGAAGAGTCACTGCAATATTTTCCACGTGCCAGTGTGGGGGATGATTCAACCGTTTCCGTTATGCGCTATTTATATGTGCCGTATTTTGATATCGCTCGTGTTGCTGCAATGGGGCCGCTGCATGACATGAAAGACGCCAGCATCAATACGGTTGAAGCGTATCAGATCGATATTAAAATCGATGACGGCCTTCCTTATTCAGGCACGGCGCTTGCCGGTAACCCTTATGGCCTGATTGAAAATACTGCTCCTTTACCCCTTATCCCAAACGATACCCGATGTGCTGACGTATCTGCAGGATCCGTGATATACAACGTAGACAGGCCTGAATTGCTCTGTAGGTTCATCTATCGTATGCATAGCTGGTGATATAAATATACCCTTGCTGCCTTGCGCGATTTGTACTAATCCCACACGCATGCACACACTTGCTTCACCTGCGCGTTTTGTTCGCTTTACTGATCGGTGGCTATTTTGGATAGCTACGCTCACTGCTGCTATGCTGGGCTATGGGGTGGTGCAGGCGCTGGTGTTTTCACCGGCCGATTACCAGCAGGGCGATTCGGTACGCATCATGTATGTGCATGTGCCGGCGGCGTGGATGAGCCTTGCCATCTATACGCTGATGGCCGTTGCCTCGGCCAGCCTGTTGATCTGGAAACATCCGCTTGCCGGCATTTGCGCACGTTCGGCAGCGCCGCTGGGTGCGGCGTTCACCCTTGTCACGCTGGTTACCGGCGCCCTGTGGGGCAAGCCCATGTGGGGTGCGTGGTGGGTTTGGGATGCGCGCCTGACCTCGGTTCTGATATTGTTTTTCATATATATTGCGTACATCGCGCTGGCCAACAGCTACGAAGGGAATCAACGTGGAGATAAGGTGTGTGCGGTGTTCGCACTGATCGGATTTGTGAATATCCCCATAATCCGGTTTTCTGTTGAATGGTGGAATACGCTGCATCAGCCTGCCAGCGTGATCCGCAGCGGTGGCATCGCCATAGACGATTCCATGCTGGCGGCACTGCTTTTTATGGCTGCGGGCTTTATGGGGCTGTTCACTGTACTGCTGGTGATGCGCATGAAAACCATGCTATACCGCCAGAAAATTCGCCGGTTGCAGTTTTCCAGCGCTTCGCATATATAAAGGCGCAAAGGAGCAGAAAATATGACATTCGTGGTGACGGACGCCTGTGTAAAATGCAAGTACACCGACTGTGTGGAAGTGTGTCCGGTCGATTGTTTTTACGAAGGCGAGAACATGCTGGTGATTAACCCAGACGAATGTATCGACTGCGGCGTATGTGAACCGGAATGCCCTGTGGAAGCAATCCTCCCGGAATCTGATGAACTGCTCAAATGGGTGGAAATGAACCGTGAATACTCCGCCAAATGGCCAAACCTGACGGTGAAAAAAGAGCCCGATTCCAATGCGGAAGAACATAAGGGCGAAGAAGGAAAATTCGAAAAATATTTCAGCCCCAACCCGGGCACGGGAAATCCGTAAGCTTTGAAATAAAAGGATTTCCAGTGAAATTTCTGCTGGCTGTACACTAGCCCGGCAGCCAGTCAGCACTTAGGTGTTTCTTTTTGGTTAATATTGTGTTACCATGCCTCCTGTTTTTCGCGTGACCCCCATTTTGTGGTGTGTTCTGAGCAGGAAGCACACAATATATTGTATGGGGCAACGCGTAGCACACTGAAACATTTACAGTTAAAGGAATGCTATGCCTAAGAAAGTTGTGACCAAAGCAAGAAAAACGATCAAAAAAGCTGCACCCGCCAAAAAGAAAGCGGTGGCCAGAAAGCCTGTGGCAAAAAAGAAAACCGTAGCCAAAGCTCCGGCCAGTAAAGCTGTAACCAAAAAGCCGGTCAGGAAAGTGGCTGCTAAAAAGCCGGTACAAAAAGCCGCACCGCAAAAAGTGGTAAGCAAGAAACTTGTGACCACAAGCGCCGTTGTGAAGAAACCGGTGGCCAAGGTGGAAAAACCGATAGCAAAACCAGTTGCCAAAGTCCCGGTAGTGGATAGCAAAAACCCATACAAGGTGGGCTGCTATGTCGTATACCCGACGCATGGCGTAGGCAGGATCACGGCCGAAGAAACCCAGATGATCGGCGACGTACAGCTACGCATGCTCGTGATCTCGTTCGAAAAAGACAAGATGACCCTGCGCGTGCCGCTGCACCGCGTGACAGCTGCCGGCCTGCGTCCGGTGAGCACCATAGACGAAATGCGAAAGGTGTTCGATACGCTGAAAAGCAAAGCCAGGATCTCGCGCGGCATGTGGTCACGCCGGGCCCAGGAATATGAGTCAAAGATCAATTCCGGCTGCGTGATCTCCGTTGCCGAAGTGGTACGCGACCTGCACCAGAATGTCGATCAGTCTGAACGTTCGTACTCTGAGCGCATGATCTATGAATCGGCGCTGGCGCGTCTGGTTGGTGAGTTGGCAGCAGCCGAAAGCACCAACCATGATGATGCGACCGATAAGCTGATGAAGCTGCTGCGCGGCAAGATCGCCAAGCAACAGGCTGCGGAGGCCCAGAGAAAAGCTGCGTAAGCGAACTTTTAACTAAAATAAGCAGGCGGCCATGTGCCGCCTGTTTTTGTATAGAGGAAAGAAATGATAAGCGATAAGCCAAAGCTACAGGGTAAAACAGTTTTTATCGTAGAAGTTGGAAAGCAAACTTGTCGCCGTGCCACTCATGATCATAGTGTAGCGATGGAACGCGCAGGTGCTACGGTGATCTATGATAAGACGAATGAGGGCCATGATCTGCGGTATCGGCTAGATAGAATCAAGGCACAGATGGAAGCTATGGAACATAAGCCAGATGTGCTATTCATCTACCACCCCCGCATGGACTTTCACGAAATAAGCTGGGGATGCGGTCCTTTTGAAACTAATCCAACCATACTGCTGGCGAACGCAGCTAAGGAAATGGGCATCCCCACACTGATACAGGATTACAGCCAGCGTGAGATGAACCCTACAAATGCACTGATCTTACGCAATAGCGGAGCTACTCTCAGGACTTTGTTTGACTCCTGTAACGCCATAATACTTACGGTTGCCTATATCGCGAATAACAAAGCGAAGCTGCTGGGTGAATCTGGTGGCCGTGCAGCCGCAGAGTAATGGCAACATTCGGTGATTGGCGCAAAGAAATATACGTAATATTTTGTTTTATAATAATAAAAATAACATGCGTGCTGTAATATTCCTTGTCACACGAATTTCACACTGCCAAGTGTGGGATTTTGCTAGAATAGTACCTATAAAGAGTAAAAATGCATGGCCGAAACGATACGCGTACAAACAGATGACAAACCGACCATCTTCAACAAAGAGATGGCAGTGGGGGCGATACTCGCCAGCCTGATTCCTGTTCCCATATTTCCCGCGTCCGTGATCGCGATTGGCGGTGCATCGCTGGTAGGCGGGCTGATCGGCCGCGAGCGGATGAAAAACGAATACCGCGTGGGCAAGGAAGTCAGCAGCGAACCATCATTCTTCCGTAAAGATACTATTATCGGAGGCTTTATTGGCGCAGCCGTAGGCCTGGTTGCTGCTATTTTTGCCGGTGCTGCGCTGGGCGGTACGGCTATGGCATTAGGTGCCACTGCCGCCACTGCGATGGGCATAGCCGGGGCCGCTCTGATCGCAACTCCTTTGCTTGGGGCGGTAATTGGCGGGTACAAGGCCAGCGCGAATGCACAGGAACGGGAGCGCGAACAGTTCCTGCTTGGAAAATTCCATATACATGAACAGGCGCGCCAGCAGGAACGCGCGCAGGATATCCGCCCGCAATTTGAGCAACAGGTGGCCAAGCCGTTTACCCAGCGCGTCCTTGAGCAACGCGCCCTTCAGAACGATCAGAAGCTTCGTTAATGGGTAAAAAGTTACTGGGCAGCAAACATGTGCTGCTTATAGGAAGCGATGACGATGTGAAGCCCTATGCGGCGCTTTTAAAAAAATCCGACGCCCGCATTACGTACATCAATGAAGATATAACCTGGCAGGACAAATCATTCGTTCGCAATGTAATCAATATTTTTATTGCGACCGAAGGGGCCGATCGACCCGATGCTGTGGTGGCAGTGAATCCCGGAATGAATATTCACATAGGCAATGTGGAAGCTGAGCCCATGGTAAAATTTGCCCGCGCCATGAAACAGCTTAAAATTGGGCTGGTGGTGCTGGCCGAGCCGCAAATAGGAAATCATCTGGATGACTACCTGCAGGAACAGGGCATGCGTTATCGCAGTCACCATGAGAATAAACAACATACACCGGGCATGGTGCTGCTGGAGATCGTGAGGCGCCAGAATGACGGCAAAGAGCCCAGCCTGCCCAATTTCTAATCAGGCGGCCTTCTTACCTGCTTTTTTTTTCAGCAAAGGTTTCAGGAATTCGCCAGTGATGCTTGCCTTGTTGGCTGCGATATCTTCAGGGGTACCGGTGGCAACCACTTTGCCGCCCTTATTGCCGCCGCCCGGGCCGATATCGATGATCCAGTCCGATGTTTTGATCACGTCAAGGTTATGCTCGATCACCAGCACGGTATTACCTGTATCTACCAGCGTGTGCAGCACAGCAAGCAGTTTCTTTATGTCATCGCTATGTAGGCCGGTGGTCGGTTCATCGAGGATATACAACGTGCGGCCGGTGGCGCGCTTGGACAGTTCACGCGCCAGCTTGATGCGCTGGGCCTCGCCCCCTGAAAGCGTGGTGGCGGACTGGCCGATGGCGATATAGCCCAGCCCCACTTCCTGCAGCGCTTGCAGTTTTTCGCGTATGGGTGGCTGCGCGGAGAAAAATTTCACGCCTTCTTCCACCGTCATATGCAGTACGTCGGCGATGGATCTGTCCTTGTATTTGATCTCCAACGTTTCGCGGTTGTAACGCTGGCCGTGGCATACATCGCATTTCACATATACATCGGGCAAAAAGTGCATCTCGATCTTTATCAGCCCGTCGCCCTGGCAGGCCTCACAACGCCCGCCTTTGACGTTGAATGAAAAGCGGCCCGGCGCATAGCCGCGTGCCTTGGCTTCTGGCAGTGCGGCATACCAGTCACGGATGGGGGTGAAGGCGCCGGTATAAGTGGCCGGGTTACTTCGCGGCGTGCGTCCGATGGGCGACTGGTCGATCTCGATGATCTTGTCAATAAATTCCAGCCCGGTGATAGAATCGTGCGGGCCGGGCATGTGACGGCCCGAATGGAGTCGCCGGGCCACTGCTTTATACAATGTTTCAATGACCAATGAGGATTTGCCGCCGCCGGATACTCCTGTTACGCAGCAGAACACGCCCATGGGGATGTCCGCATCGATATTCTTAAGGTTATTGGCGCGCGCGCCTTTGATGGCGATCTTACGGTTGCGCACGGCGCTGCGGCGCTTGGCAGGAACTTCGATGAATTTTTTACCGCTCAGATATTGCCCGGTTAGGCTGTCCTTGTTCTTCATCACTTGTTCGGCGGTGCCTTGAGCCACGATCCTGCCGCCATGGATGCCGGCTGCCGGGCCGATATCGATCAGGTGGTCCGACGCGCGCATGGTGTCCTCATCATGCTCCACCACGATCACTGTGTTGCCGAGGTCGCGCAGGTTCTTCAGGGTGTGCAGCAGGCGCTGGTTATCGCACTGGTGCAGGCCGATGGAAGGTTCGTCGAGCACATACAACACACCCGACAAGCCCGACCCGATCTGTGAAGCAAGGCGGATGCGCTGCGATTCGCCGCCAGAAAGCGTGCCGGATTCACGTGAAAGTGTCAGGTAATCCAGCCCGACATTCACCAGAAAGGTCAGGCGTTCGCATATTTCCTTAAGTATCTTCTCACTGATTTTCTGGTGTTTCTTATTCAGTTTGCTGTGCAGGTTCATAAACCAGTCATGCGCATCTTCAATAGTCAGGCGGGTGACTTCCCCTATATGCTTATCTGCCACTTTCACGCACAGGGCTTCGGGCTTCAGGCGGTTTCCACTGCAGCTTTCGCAATCATGGTCGTTTTGGAATTTTGCCAGTTCCTCGCGCATCCATTCGCTGTCTGTTTCACGAAAACGGCGTTCCAGGCTGGGGATCACACCTTCGAATGGTTTGTGGCTCAAATAGCTGCGCGGCCCATCACTGTAATTGATGCGCACCGGCTCTTCCGAGCCATACAGAATCATTTCCTTTATATCGGTTGGCAGGTCTTTGAATGCTGTGCTCAGGCTGAATTTAAAATGTGCTGCCAGACCTTCAAGCGTCTGCACATAATATTTGCTGGAACTGGAAGCCCACGGAGCAATGGCTTTATTGAGCAATGAGCGGCCTGTATCCGGCACCACGAGGTCGGGATCGAAATGCATTTGCGTGCCCAGCCCGTCGCAGGTGGGGCAGGCGCCATAGGGGCTGTTGAATGAGAAAAGTCGTGGCTCTATCTCCGGCAGGGTGAAACCGGAAACCGGGCAGGCAAATTTTGAAGACATGAGAAAAGAAGTCGATGAGTCGGTAAGTCGATTAGTCGATGATTGGTCATCTTTTTTCTTATCAACTTTTTGACTTATCGGCTTATCGACTACCTCTATCCGCACCAACCCCCCGCTCAACTCCAGCGCCGTTTCGATACTGTCTGGCAGCCGGTTGCCCAACTCCTTGCTTACCACCAGCCGGTCGACCACCACATCAATATCGTGCTTCTTGTTCTTGTCGATGGCTGGCAGTTCATCCATCTCAAACAACTCGCCGTCGATCTTCAGGCGCTGGAAGCCACGTTTTTTCAGCTCGGCGACCTCCTTGCGGTATTCTCCTTTGTGGCCGCGCACAATCGGTGCTAATAGCAGAATCTTGCTGCCTTCTTCAAGCTCCATCACCTTATCGACCATCTGAGATACGGTCTGGCTTTCGATCGGTTTGCCGGTGGCAGGAGAATAGGGAATGCCAATACGCGCATACAGCAGGCGCAGATAGTCATATATCTCGGTCACGGTACCTACGGTTGAACGTGGGTTGCGTGAAGTGGTCTTTTGGTCAATGGCAATGGCGGGGGACAGGCCGTCAATAGAGTCCACATCCGGCTTGTCCTGAATGTTCAAAAACTGGCGGGCATAAGAGGAAAGGGATTCTACATAGCGTCGCTGGCCCTCGGCGTAAATGGTATCAAAGGCAAGCGACGACTTGCCCGAGCCGGAAGGCCCGGTGATCACTACCAGTTCGCCACGCGGAATATCCACGTCTATATTCTTGAGGTTATGCTCTTTTGCACCGCGTACCCGGATGTGATCGTCTATTTTCATGCTACCCCTGATTTTTAGAGGCCGTTAGTATAGGCATAAAAACACTGGTGTCCTAGCCTTATTTAAGCTTATATGGGGCAAAACAGGCAAAAACATAGGAGATATTTATATGGCTGGTAGTGTGAACAAAGTAATTCTGGTGGGCAATCTGGGCCGTGACCCGGAGATCCGCTCAACACAAGATGGACGCGAGATAGCTAACTTAGCCATTGCCACCTCGGAAAGCTGGAAAGATAAAAGCACCGGCGAGCGCAAGGAAAAGACCGAATGGCACCGCGTGGTGATATTCAACGACGGGCTGGTGAACGTGGTGAAGAACTACCTTAAAAAAGGTGCTAAGGTATATATTGAAGGTTCGCTACAAACCCGGAAATGGACGGACCAATCCGGTCAGGAAAAATACTCCACCGAAATAGTATTGCAGGGCTATGGTGGTCAGCTGCACATGCTGGACGGTAAGGGGGGTAGCGGTGGTTACAGCGAAAGCTCTTCTGGCGGATATTCATCTCCAGCTCAACAGGGCAGCAGCCAGCAGGCTAGTGAATTGTTGGATGATGAAATACCGTTTTAATTGACAATATGATAAACAATAAAAAAACACCGCTCCGGCGGTGTTTTTTATGAAAAATGTCATTGTTCTGTAACGTACTGACCTCAATTTGACACATTTTTTGTGTAGGATGGTGAATAGCCAACAAGAGGATCAGTTATGAAAAAAAGAACTATTTCGGCCATTCTAATGTGCGTGTTCAGCCTGCAGCCTATTTCTGCTGCTAATGCCAGTATGTGTAGCAACAGTAGTGGTTTCGTATGTTCACTAAGATGTCATTGGGATGGCCAAGGAGGGCAGCAAGCAGCAAACCGTGTGTGGGAAAGATGCCTTCGTGATGCGCTGTTCCAATGTATACATGATGAAACATGTGATGCGGCTGAAATTACATACAGCGTATCGGGTTTTAACAGGTTGATAACAGAATATTATCAATGTACTTCCACAGGTATGAAAAGGTTGACAAGTGCCTCCTGCCATACACGTGTGGATATCGATAACTATTACGAATTACTCTGATCAGTGATAGTTAACTTAAGCATCCCGGGGTAACTGGCGGCGTTTACGATCCGGACGGACTTTACGGCGTTCCTTGAAATCGTTGATGCGCGACTGCAGGTAATCATGCACATTGCTGCTCAGATGTTCTTCCAGTCCGCGGTAATAATGGTCCGCTCCTGCAATGGTCTTGTATTCCACGCTGGTGCCATGCTGGCCGCCCAGTTTGTCCACCAGCTTGCTCACCGAATCTTCCGCCACGATATCGTCCTTGGTGCCCTGCATGATCAGCCCAGCAGCCGGGCAGGGGGAAAGGAACGAAAAATCATACAGGTTGGCAGGCGGCGATACGGCCACGAAACCTTCAATCTCCGGGCGGCGCATCAGTAGCTGCAGTGCGATCCATGAACCGAATGAAAAACCGCCGATCCAGCAGGTGGATGCATCCGGGTTCTGCAGTTGCAGCCAGTCGAGCGCGGCGGCTGCATCGGTCAGTTCGCCTACGCCTTCATCGTACACGCCCTGGGATTTACCAACGCCACGAAAGTTGAAGCGCAACACCGAGAAACCATTTTGCGCAAAGGTATGGTACAGCCGGTACACGATCTTGTTGTTCATGGTGCCGCCATAAAGCGGGTGCGGGTGCAGCACCAGCGCGATGGGCGCGTGCTTCTCATCGGCGTGGTGATAGCGGGCTTCAATGCGGCCTTCAGAGCCGTTGATAATAATTTCCGGCATGTCGAACTCCCGTCGGCAGATGTGGTGCTTCTGCCTTGATTGGTCATTGAAACTAGTTTAGTTTATGGTGCTTTATATGGAATATACCCCTGCATGTTCAAGAGAATAGTTGAAGATATTGATGCAATCATCACCCGCGACCCGGCGGCGCGCTCGCGTTTTGAGGTATTATTATGCTATCCCGGCCTGCATGCACTGTTATTCTACCGCTTAAGCAACTGGTTATGGCGGCTAGGTTTAAAATTGCCGGCACGCTTTGTATCTTTCCTTGCCCGCTTCCTTACCGCCATGGATATTCACCCGGGCGCAACTATTGGGCGCAGGTTTTTTATAGACCACGGCATAGGAGTTGTGATTGGGGAAACGGCCAGCATCGGCGATGATGTGACATTGTATCACGATGTGACGCTGGGCGGTGTAGCACCGCAGAATGACGGCAAAGGCACTCTGCGTCATCCACAGATCGGAAACAACGTGATTGTAGGGGCGGGGGCGCATCTGCTGGGGCCGATCAAGGTTGGCGATGGCGCGCGTATCGGTTCGAATGCAGTGGTCGTAAAAGATGTGGAGCCGGGCGCTATCATGGTGGGGGTGCCTGCACATTCACTCAGCGATAAGGTGGCAAAAAAAGCCAAACACAAGAAATTCGAGGCCTACGGTACACCGCAAGACGACGACGGTGACCCGGTATTTCGTATTCTGCATCAGATGGAGCAGGAGATCGACCTGCTTAAGCGCCGTGTGAGCGAGCTGGAAGCGGAAGATCCGGCCGCGTCCGCCATGGCTAAAAAGTGGGATCAGTAATAATGATAGTTTATTCGTCATTTCGGCGAAAGCCGGAATCTAGCCTTACCATCGTCTGGATACCGGCTTTTGCCGGTATGAAGGGTTCTTTATGAACCTCGGCACCAAAGCACGCTACGCAGTGATGGCGATGGTCGAGCTTTCCGGCAAGCCGAAAGGAAAGCCGGTGAAACTGGCAGAGCTCGCCGATGCACAGGAAATGACGGTGCCGTATCTCGAGCAGATATTCGGCAAGCTGCGGCAGGCCGGGTTGGTGGAGTCTGTGCGCGGGCCGGGCGGTGGCTATGTGCTGGCAAAGAAAGCGGATTCAATATTAATCGCTGATATTATTTGCGCTGTAGAAGAATCGGTGAAGATGACGCGCTGTGAAAGCCATATTAACGGCGGTTGTATGGCAGAAAATACACGCTGTGCTACCCATGACCTATGGGAAGGGCTGCAGCGCCATATCGCCGATTACCTGCAATCGGTCACGCTGGCCGATGTACGCGACCGCAAGGTGGTTCCGGATGTTGTGCTGGGAAATATAGAGGTGGCACCGCCGCCGTCCTAGCGTTTCGTGCCTTTCTGTGGCGTGTATTGGGGGGGCATGACCCCATCATTATTGGGTGCGTTCACACTGGCATTGGAGTTTATCAGTTGTAACTGCATCAGTGGATTATTCATTATATACGCATAATGCAGAGGAGTGTTGCCCCTGTGGTCACGTGCATCAACATTGACTTTGTTTTTAATCAGCGCCCTGCTGGCAAACAGGTGACCTCCCATAACGGCAATATGCAGCGGTGTGATCTTCTTATCGGTTGAGGGGCGGCCCAGATCGGCCTTCAGCCTGGCTAGTTCTTCGATATTCTTTTCCTTGCCGGTCAGTGCAGCAAGATGGGCAGCGGTAATGCCCTGTGCATTGGCGGCATCCTTATCTGCACCGGCTTTGACAATGTCGCGTATATCATCAGCTGTACCTGCCATGGCAGCTGTATGCAGGGCGCTAATAAGTTTATCCTGTGCTATTTGCAACATCTCCGGTTTATCGCTAGCCCGGATAGCCTGCAGCACTTCCTGCAATTGCGGTTGCCGGGAACGGTTTAGATCGCCGATAAGTTCCACCGCACGTCTGGTGTCATGTTTCAGGAGTGCGCTGGTGATTTCATATATAATATCATGTGGCGCCCCTTGCATGTCTGGCGGCGTTTCAGGGATTGGTGTTGCCTCTGCTGCTGGATCGTTACTAGCCATAATACCGTACCCGGGTATTTATTAAAATAAATTAGCCTGCACCTGTGATAGCACCGCAGGCAAAGGGGGTAAAGTAACAAATATATGATGGCTAGGCGACCTTGCCAATATCCTTAGGAAGCGAGTTTTCCATGCGGCGGGCCACCTCGGCCACGAATTGCCCGGTGGTCAGGCCATCCGGGCCGCACAGGTCACGCGTGCCTTTGCCATCGGCCATAGCTGCACACATGGAATCATACATGCAGGCGGCATAGGCATGTAGCTTTGCCGCTTCATCCTTACGAATTTCACCTTTTTCCGAAGCCAGATTGACCGAGTGATCCAGCGCGCCGCGCAATGCATACACCATGCCCAGCGGATTCACCGAGGTTTCCTTGCCGGCGAGGTGGGCGGCATACTGGTCGGCAATGGTGCCGTGGCTGGCTTCAAATTCCATGATCTTGCGGCCATCTTCGGCGTAGCCGGTGAGCACCGAGGAAATAAAGCCGGGTGACTTATATATCTGTGCCAGCAGGTCGGTTAGCACATCGCCATCATAATTATGCGATACCATGGCAAAGCCGCCTTGTTTCCATGCCGCCATTTTCATCACCGCGTCATCGGAAAGCAGGTGGCGCAGCTTGCCGCCGGTATATTCCAGTAGGCCTTTATCAAGGAATTGCTGTTTGTAGTGCTGCTCGAACACATCCGACATTCTCTGCCAGAACGGCTCCTGCCATTTGAATACGGTTTTCTTGGTCACCACATACGGTGTGGCACCGGCATTCAGCGCGCGTTGGAAAAAGTGGTGCGCCAGCTTTTCCAGATTGTCGTACGGGTTGTGATACATCACGCAGGCGTTTTGCTTGTCTTTCAGCGTGCGTGTGTCGATCAGGGTTTCCTTACCGGAGGGATCGGTATGGATCATCTTTAACGAGCCGGGGCCCATAATACCGGAACTTGCGCCATATTGCCCACCTACCGCATGTCGGCAGAACAGCACCTGCTTGGCGTAGCCCATCTGGCCGTCCAGTCCTTTTACGGAAATGGTATCACGGTCGATCGAAAAGCCGTTCCAGCCTTTGCGCATCACGCCGTTCGGACTACCCCAGCTTTTGGATAAGCCCATTTGTTTCACCTGTTCGGCATTGGGGGTGATGGTCGGCTCTTTGAAAATAGCCCCAATCCGCGCTCCGGCGGCAATCGCATCTTCGAGCACCTTATCCTGCGTATCATCGCGGCTTTGGCAACTCAGGTCGAAAAATTGCCAGTTGGATGTATCCAGATATGGATCAATCCACTGGGAAATAATCATTTTCATGACTTCGCGGGTCATTTCCTCACCGGAAATATATACCAGCGGCGGGGCGGTTAGTTTATTGGGCATAGACGGCACCTTGTTATTTTATATCGTGGGGCCTATTATTAGCATACAACCCTAAAAAACTAGTAAATATGCCTATTTATCTTGATTATAATGCTACCAACCTGGTCCGGCCCGAGGTGTTGGGGGTTATAAATGCGGTGCTGGAGCAGCCGGCCAACCCCTCATCGGTGCATGCGCTGGGCAGGCAGGCCAAGAAATATGTTGAAGATGCACGGCAGGTGGTAGCCGATACTATCAGTTGCTGGCCTGACGAGGTGATATTCACATCCTCCGGCACTGAAGCGAACGCGACCGCGCTCGGTTGCGCTAAAGGTGATGTGATCATCAGCAGCATTGAGCATAGTTCAGTATGGAACCGTTTTTCTAAAGACCATATCGACCGGCATATCCCGGTAGATGCCAATGGCCATATCATCATGACATCGCTCGAGGGTATGCTGGAAAAATTCAAGCCGCAACTGGTATCGGTGATGCTGGCCAATAACGAAACCGGCGTGATCAACAACATTGCCGAGATCGCGAAACTCTGCAAGGCACACGGCACACTGCTGCATTGCGACGCCGCGCAGGGACTTGGAAAAATGCGGGTGGATGTCGGCGCGTTGGGTGTGGACATGCTGACGCTATCGGCGCATAAATGCGGCGGGCCGGTGGGAGCCGCCGCGCTGGTAATACGCCGTGGCGCGCCTTTCACGCCGCTGCTCACGGGTGGGGGACAAGAAGGCAGGCGAAGGGCCGGTACGGAAAACGTTGCAGCGATCGCCGGTTTTGCCAAGGCAGTAGAATGCATCGACCTTGATCATATGCGAAAGCTGCGTGGCTGGCTGACCACGATGGAAGAAACATTCATGCGCAAAGGGGGAATCGTGTTTGGTTCCGACGTGTTGCGCCTGCCCAATACCAGCTGTGTCGCCATGCCGGATGTATCGAACGAAGTGCAGCTGATGGATTTTGATCTGAATGGCTTTTGCGTATCGGCTGGTTCGGCCTGTTCATCGGGCCGGGTGGAAACCTCACATGTACTGCTTGCCATGGGTATCAGCGAAATAATTGCACAATGTGCCATCCGCATCAGTGGCGGCTGGAATACAAAAGAATCAGAAATTCAGGATTTTACTAAGATCTGGGTCACTATTTGCGAACGACTCGCAACAAAAAACGCATTTGCATAAGAAGTTTCAATGGTTTAGAATGCGCTTCCTTGCGCCAATAGTTGATTAATTTGCTCGGGTATACTATATTACTGTCATGTACGACAAGAAATGAATTAACCCATTGAAATATATAAAATGACTGCAGCAAACCAAAATCTGAAATATCCAATTTATTTGGATTACCAATCCACCACGCCGATGGACCCGCGTGTGCTGGAAAAGATGCTGCCGTTCTTTACCGAAAAATTCGGCAACCCGCATTCGCGCAGCCACCAGTTCGGCTGGGATGCCGAGGAGGCGACTGAAACGGCACGTCAGCAGGTGGCCGACCTGATCGGTGCCAGCCCGAAAGAGATTATTTTTACTTCTGGTGCCACCGAGTCCAACAATATTGCGCTCAAGGGCGTTGCACATTTTTACAAAGATAAAAAGAACCATATCATTACGCCGGTGACCGAGCATAAATGCGTGCTCGATTCGTGCCGCCATCTGGAAGCCGAAGGCTTTGAAGTAACGTATTTACCGGTGCAGAAAAATGGCCTGATCGACCTTAACACGCTGAAATCTGCCATCAGGGAAAATACGCTGATGGTGTCGGTGATGGCGGTGAATAACGAGATCGGCGTTATCCAGCCGCTGAAAGAAATTGGCGCGCTGTGCCGTGAGCATGGCATATTCTTCCATACCGACTGTGCACAGGCGTTCGGCAAGATCCCACTGAACGTGGATGAAATGAATATCGACCTGATGAGTATCTCCGGCCACAAGGCGTACGGTCCTAAAGGCATTGGCGCGCTGTATGTGCGCCGCCGCCCGCGTGTGCGGCTGGAGGCATTATTCTCTGGCGGTGGGCAGGAGCGTGGTTTCCGTTCCGGCACGCTGGCGCCTGCATTGGTGGTTGGTCTGGGCGAGGCCGCCCGCATCGCCGGTGAAGAAATGGCCAAAGATGAAGCGCATTGCCGCAAGCTGTATGATCGCTTTCTGCACGAAGTGATGGATGCAATACCGGACGTATACCTGAATGGCGACCGCGATGTCCGCTGGCCGGGCAACGTGAACCTGAGTTTTGCCTATATCGAGGGCGAATCGATGATCATGGCGCTCAAAACGCTCGCTGTGTCTTCCGGTTCCGCCTGTACTTCGGCATCATTGGAGCCTTCGTATGTGCTCCGCGCGCTCGGCGTAAACGAAGAGCTGGCGCATACCTCCATCCGTTTCGGCTTTGGCCGGTTTACCACCGATGCGGAAATTGATTACGCCATTGAGCTTATCAAGAACAGTATCGACAAGCTGCGCGAACTCAGCCCGCTGTGGGAAATGGCGCAGGAAGGCATTGATATAAGCAAGATTGAATGGGCGGCACACTAATGAGCGATATTGATTCAATAAAAGAAGCGCTGCGTACAAAAGTGGTGGATGCATCACAAAGCCCAAAGAATGTGATGGCTCTGGCCCTGATTAATAACCGCTCGTATTATGAGCAAGCATTGGGTAAGGCAGCAGAAACACTGGTGCATATACATGAAGGTGCCGCAGCAGCCGTGCTAGATAGGATGACATCAGAGGATACGGTAGCGATGGTAGCAACGGTTATACACAATTTAATGAACCCGCCCAGTAGAACCAGCAGGTATATATAAGGATATAGATTATGGCATATAGCGAAAAACTGATCGATCATTATGAAAACCCGCGCAACGTGGGCAGTATGGATAAATCAGATGACAATGTAGGCACTGGCTTGGTGGGCGCACCGGCCTGCGGCGACGTAATGAAACTGCAGATAAAAGTGGGTGCGAACGGCGTCATCGAAGACGCTAAATTCAAAACCTTCGGCTGTGGCTCTGCCATTGCATCTTCCTCACTGGTCACCGAATGGGTAAAAGGCAAGACCGTGGACGAAGCGGGCAGCATCAAGAATACCGAGATCGCGCAGCATCTGTCGCTGCCGCCGGTGAAGATCCATTGCTCGGTGCTGGCGGAGGATGCCATTAAAGCCGCTATCGCCGACTACAAGAAAAAACACGCCAAAGAAGAAGAGGCGGCGTAAGCGAGGCACCGTATGGCTGCACCGATCATCAACATATCCGAAGCTGCGGTGGGCCGCATTAACGCGCTCATCGCCCAGCGCGGCAAGCCGACCTATGGAATAAAAGTAGGTGTGCGTACGCGTGGCTGCTCGGGACTGTCCTACAGCATCGAATATGCTGATGCGGCAGAGAAGTTCGACGAGGTGGTGGAAAAAGACGGTATTCGCGTGCTTATCGACCCCAAGGCGGTGATGTTCCTGATCGGTACCGAAATGGATTATGTAGAAGAAAAGCTCAAAAGCGGCTTCGTGTTCCGCAACCCGAACGAAAAGGGTCGTTGCGGTTGCGGCGAATCCTTTCACGTATAATGAATTACTTTAAGCTGCTTGGCATTGGGCCCGCCTATGAAATTGGCTACGAAGAGCTGGAACAGGCGTATTTTGCCGCCCAGCGGCAGTACCATCCGGACAGGTTCGCAGGAAAGCCTGAAACCGAGCGCAGCGAAGCCATGCAACGTTCGGTGGATATCAACAATGCATACAACGTGCTGAAGAACCCGTTACTGCGGGCACGTTATCTGCTTAGGCAGCAAGGCATTATGGTGGGCACCGATAGTGATACGGTAAAGCCTTCACAGGAATTACTGATGGAGGTGATGCAGTGGCGTGAAGAGGGCGGGCTGGATGTACGTGAGCAGGTGGAATCCATCCAGCGCATCGCCAAATTCTACCGCGAATACGATTTCAACGCAATGGCCGAGGAAACATTACGGCTGGGTTATATTATCAGAACGCTCGATGATAGCGCGCATCCGAAAGCACCGTTATGACCCTGTTGCAGATATATGAACCCGGACAAACACCCTTGCCGCATGAGGATGTGGCGGCGGTCGGTATCGACCTGGGCACCACGTACTCGGTGGTGGCAGTGGCAACCGGCGATAACAAAACCGAAGTAGTGCAGAACATCCACGGCCATGCGCTGGTACCTTCGGTAGTACATTATGCCAGCGGCATGGTGGAAGTGGGTTATCCCGCAAAGGACAAATACGAAAAAGGCATCGGCGGTTCGGTGGCATCGGTTAAACGCCTGATGGGGCGCGGTGTCGATGATGTCGTGCGCATCGCAGGCAGCCTGCCCTATGATATCGTAACCGGCGAGGGCATGGTACGCTTAAAAGCTGGTGGCCGTGAGGTTTCGCCGGTGGAAGTATCAGCAGAGATACTCCGCCACCTGAAAGAATCGGCAACCAAAGCACTTGGAAAGCCAGTAACCAAAGCTGTCATTACCGTGCCCGCTTATTTTGACGATGCGGCGCGCGCCGCCACCAAGGATGCCGCTAAACTGGCCGGGCTGGAAGTGCTGCGCCTGGTGAACGAACCTACTGCGGCGGCGCTTGCTTATGGGCTGGATAAGGGCGTGGAAGGCGTGTATGCCATATATGATCTGGGCGGTGGCACATTCGATGTGTCGTTGCTCAAGTTGGAGCAGGGGGTGTTTCAGGTACTGGCTACCGGCGGTAATACGGCGCTGGGAGGTGATGATTTCGATCATGCCATAGCCAGCTGGGTGCTGCGCCAGCACGATAAGGAAGAGCCGCAGCTTTCACCCGAGCAACTGGGACAGCTGATAGCACTCGCGCGCAAAGCCAAGCACGAACTGACTGAAAAACAATGCACTGAGCTATCCTACAACAATAAAACCTATTCACTGAGCCGTCATGCGTTTGAAATGCTGATCGATGCGCATGTAAAAAACACCATCGCTTCTTGTCAGCAGGCGCTGGCGGATGCCAAGCTGAAACCGAACGACATCAAAGGTGTGGTGATGGTAGGAGGTTCTACCCGCGTGCCGCTGGTCATTGAGCAGGTGGGGGCGTTCTTTGGCGCCGTGCCGCTGAACGATGTGAACCCAGACGAGGTGGTGGCGCGCGGTGCGGCCATCCAGGCCAAGGGCCTGACACAGGGCAGCGATCATCTGCTGCTGGATGTGATACCGTTGTCGCTTGGGCTGGAGACCATGGGCGGGCTGACCGAAAAGATCATTGAGCGCAACACGCCGATTCCGGTGTCGGCAGCGCAGGAATTCACTACCTATCAGGATGGCCAGACCGGCATGCAGATTCATGTGGTGCAGGGCGAGCGCGAGATGGTGGCCGACAACCGTTCGCTGGCGCGCTTTGATCTGGCCGGCATTCCGCCGCTTCCCGCAGGCATTGCGCGTGTAGAAGTGACATTTATGGTGGATGCCGATGGATTGCTTACCGTATCGGCCAAAGAAGCAAGCACTGGCGAGCAGCAGAGCATTCATGTCAAACCCACCTACGGGTTGGCACCGGAAGAGATGGAACGCATGCTGATGGCCAGCATGGAGCATGCCAAGGAGGACATATTGCAACGCCTGCTGGCAGAAGCGCGGGTGGAAGCCGAACGTAGCATCATCGAGCTGGAATCGGCGATGCGGCAGGATGCCTCGCTGCTCAATGCACAGGAAAGAGGTATGATCCTCCGGCAAATACAGGTAGTAAGGAACGCCATGAGCGGTGATGACCGTGATTATATCGATGTGGAACTGCAGCAGTTGGCAGCTATGGCTGGGCCCTTTGCACAAAGAAGGATGGACAGTGCCATATCCTCTGCGCTAAAAGGTGCGCATATCGACGATGTGGAGAAAACATAGATGCCCAAAATGACATTCGTATATCCCGATGGAAAAGAATTGAATGTTGAGGTTCCGACAGGCATTTCCGTTCTGGAAGCTGCCCACAAGAACGGTGTGCCACTGGAGGGAGCATGCGAAGGTTCGCTGGCCTGCTCCACCTGCCATGTGATCGTCGATCCGGCCTGGTTCGACAAATTATCCGGTTCCACCGAAGACGAAGAAGATATGCTTGACCTTGCATTCGGCCTTACACACACATCACGTCTTGGTTGTCAGATCATGATATCCGATGCCCTCGATGGGCTGCGCGTCACGCTACCAACAGCTACGCGTAATATGATGGTGGATAAAAACTAAATCCCAAATACTTGCAGGTTGCCAATCGGATAAAAACCGATATCATGAGTTCGGTTAATTTTCACGCTGGAGGCCCGCTTCATGTCTGAACTCACTTCATCAAAACGGATGTTTTCGCGTCACCAGCGATCCGCTATCGGTATTACAGTGCTGGCACTGTCGGTGCTGGTCATATTGTTTTCCGGCTCACGTGGCCTGCAAGCAGAGCAGGTGACTACGCTCATGGCCGATTTCCGGCAGTATATTACAGCACAGGCCCAGCGTCAGGATCGTGATGTGCAGTTCCAGCATGGAACCATGGTGATTGAAGGCTGGGGATATGACAAGGAAGCGCATATTCCCGATGTGTCGCTGAAATTTAGTGATAAAACGCCGGTCGGCACGCAAACCACATCCTATTCTACTGAATTGATGGTTATACGTAAGGATAACAGCGTATATGATGGATTCGTCGTGCGCTTTCCCGATGCCATCAATGTGATCAGCGATAGTGAACTGGTTCATATCATCAATGGGTCTGCCCCTATCCAGATGGATGTACAGCAACGCGGTGCAGGCAAGGACTTTATTTCCCTGCGCTTGCCGGAGCAGCTACGCGTAACGCCTGCAAGCGGCGCCGAACGTCAGCACTCGCCTGCGCGGTATGAGCTGAATCTTTCTGGCGATAATTTCATTTCCCGGCAGACCAATGCCGCCGATGGAAGCAGCCAGATACAATACCAGTTCCCTGATATTAAAGTGGAGCATGATGGTACCCGGATATTTTCCGCTACCTCGATTGCCGGTAAGTATGACATCAGGAAGAACAAAGAGAGCCGGTATTACGGTAACTTTGAACTGAAGGGCAGCGATGTATTGCTACCTGATGCGAAGGATGACCGTAAATTAGCCATGGTACTCGAAGGAAGTTACACGGCAGCTAATATTACCATGGACAGCATGAGCCTGCGTCCGGCATTTGAAGACATGGCTCTTACGCTGGACAAGGCGGCTCTGATGGGAAAAGACTTCAGTGTGATGAGCAGCGGGCAGCTGGCATTCTCAGCCGATGATCCGCTGCCACACGGTGTGCTGGAAATCGAGATAACCAATGCCGATAATCTGGTGCGCGATGAACTGGTGCCATTGCCGCTTAAACCATTGCTGCAGGCTGCTCTCAAGCGTGCATCCGGTACAAAGGGAGAGTTTGCTGACCTCACATCCATACCGGTCAAGCGCGAAAAGAACGGGATGATGTATCTGGGTGGGCAGACATTTGAAGAAATCACAGCGGCGGTATTATCAGATTTCCTGAGCAGCAGCATCGGACAAAAGAAAAATGATCCGGCAGCAGTGGCGGAAGACCTGCCGCCTTTACCGGAAGGAGCACCCGCATTGGAGGAAATGCCATCCATGATACCAGTAGCGCCGCCTGAACCAAGCCTGTTGATACCACAGGAATCACAAGAGCAGCACGGACAGGGGGCGCAGCAATAGGCCATGGCAAGAGCAGCAAAAACAAAAAAAGGTGCCTCTCTGCCAGAATGGGATCTTAGCGATTTTTATAATGCCCCGGACAGCCCGTCGCTGCTCAAAGACCTGCAAAAGCTACGCAAGCTGTGCAAGCAGTTTGCAACGGATTACCAAGGTAAAGTGGCCGGGCTGGCAGCCCCAAGACTGGCACAAGCCATAGCCGAATATGAAAAGATCAGTGAGATGATGGGCAAGATAGGCAGCTATGCAGGCCTGCGCTTTGCCAAAAATATGACCGATCCGGCGAACGCGCAATTCTACCAAAACATGAGCGAAAGCCTGACCGATTTATCTTCGCAGATATTATTCTTTACTCTTAATGTGAACAAGATAAGCGATAAAGACCTTAAAACACGTTTATCCAACCCGGCCCTTAAAAAATATGCGCCGTGGCTGCGTGATGTGCGCTCCTACCGGCCATACCAGCTTGCGGACGAACTGGAAAAACTCCTGCACGAGAAGCAGGTGTGCGGGCAGGCGGCATGGATACGTTTGTTCGACGAAACCATAGCCGCTCTGCGTTTTCCCGTGGATGGCAAAGAGCTGACCGAGCCGGAAGCGTTCAACCTGCTGAGTTCGTCTGATGCGGAGGCGCGCAAAAAAGCGGCGGTCGCCGTAGGCAAGGTGTTTGGCGGTAAGGTAGGGTTGTTCTCACTGATCACCAACACGCTGGCCAAGGATAAAGAGATCGAGGATAAATGGCGCGGCTTTGCCCGCCCCATTTCTTCGCGCAACGTAAGCAACTACATTGAAGACGAGGTGGTGGACGCGCTGGTTACCACCGTGCGAAAAAACTACCCGGATCTCTCGCACCGCTATTATAAGCTGAAGGCCAAATGGCTGGGTAAGAAAAGACTGGATTATTGGGATCGTAATGCGCCGCTACCAGGTGTACCGGAGCGCATCTTTGGCTGGGACGAAGCACGTTCCATCGTGCTTGATTCGTATCATAACTTCTCACCGAAACTGGCCGCTGTAGGCAGGACATTTTTCGATAAGCCGTGGATCGATGCTGCAGTCACGCCCGGTAAATCTCCCGGCGCATTCGCGCATCCCACCGTGCCGAGCGTGCACCCGTACCTGTTGCTCAACTTTCAGGGAAAAACACGCGATGTGATGACGCTGGCGCATGAACTGGGGCACGGAGTGCATCAGGTGCTGGCTGCCAGACAGGGGCAATTGATGTGCGATACCCCGCTGACACTGGCAGAGACGGCATCGGTATTCGGTGAACAGCTGACCTTTCAGGAACTGGTGCGCATGGAAAAAGACGAGAAGCGCCGCCGTCATATAATCGCCTCGAAAGTAGAAGACATGCTCAATACGGTGGTGCGTCAGGTAGCGTTCTGCGAGTTCGAGCGCCGTGTGCATGATGAACGCCGCAGCGGCGAGCTGAGTTCCGACCGCATTTGTGATATCTGGATG
>JBFWQQ010000021.1:0-21993 GCA_050249355.1 Alphaproteobacteria bacterium
TCTGTTTGGCTTTGCGCGGATTCATCTGTGCCAGGATGGGCGCCGCCTTCTTTTCTGACATCTTATCGATCACCAGCAACAGCACCGGCATTTCTACCTCGTCGAAAATGCGGGCGGCTTCCTTGGGTTTCATATTCTCGTATATCTTCACGAGGCTGCGGATCTTGGCGTCCTCTTTCTCGTTATATTCCTCGAGCAATTTTGCTACTTCCTTGCGCATCGCCTCGATCTTACCGATCTGGTCGTTAATGCGTTTTTCGGTGGCGTTAAGCACCTCTTCCTTGATCTGTATGTTGCGCTCCCAACGGGCAAGCTCACGTCGGCGGTTGCCGAGTTTTTTTAGCAGGTCCAGCTCCGATTCGCTGTAATGCCTGTCGGTGGAACCTTCCAGCTCTAAGGATACGTTGGGGTTTTCCTTTCCCTCGCCATCGCCATCGCCCTCGCTTTCGCCCTCGCTTTCGCCTTTCTCGGTGTCTTTTCCTTCCGCTCCGGCTGCGCCTTCTTCTTTACCCTCAGCACTTTCCTTTGGTGCTTCTTCTTTCTTTTCTTCCGTGGGTTCTTCTTTTTTCATCAGCTCTTCTTTATCGGTGTTCACTTCTGGCTGCTGCGCCTCCACATTGCTGATGAGCATGCCTTTGGACACTTCCTGCGTATTATTGGAAATATCGACGAATTTAAGGATAACGAACAATACCGCGGTAATAATGGTAATGGGTATGATGCGCATAATAGTGTGCTATCCCTTGAAACCGGAACGTATCATCTCCAGTAGTTCTTTTTCCGACCTGGATCGTGCTGCTGTTGCCGTCGATGGCTTGCGAGAAGGCGCTGGCTCCTGTTCTTCATAGCTTTCCTGACTGCGGCGCTTCGCACGCTCCAGAACCGCTTCCAGCGCGGCTACCGTTCGTTCACGGCTATCACTGGCAGGCCGGGTCATGACCTCATCATCGCCGCGGTCAAGCCAGCTGCGTTCCTGTGTTATCTTTGGCTCAGGAGTTGGTGCAGCAGGTGGCTGCTCCGTTACGGCTGAGGCCCGGCTGCGCGCGCGTGAGATCGCGATGTCGGCCTCCATCTTGCTGGTCATGCCTTGGGCTTTTTCGATCATAAAGGCCAGGTCATCCAACAGGAAATTTGCCTTTTCCGCGCGCTGCTGGATACTTTCCCCGATCTTTTTGCTGGCGGTCTGCAATGCTATGATGCTTTCAGACGCGCGCTGCGTCGATTCATCGAAGTGCTTGAGCAGCTGCGCCAATTCGCCCTTACTGTCCTGCAGCACGCGAATACGGCGGTTGAGCACCCAACAATAGCCTATGGTCACCACCAGCAGCACCACGATGATGACATTCACCAGCAGATTCAGTATGGCACCGGTCATGCGCTATCCCTCATTTTACGGCGTATAGGTTCGTTCAGGGAAACCGCGATATTCTGGCCAACTTTGCCCATGGTCGCTGATGTCACCGGCACCCCACCTACACGCAGGTTCAGGTCATCCTCCGGGCCACAATCCAGAAGAAGGGTGTGCCCTACCTTTAAACCCATAATATCTTTCAATGTCACGGATTTTTCGTTGAATACCGCTTCAACGGTTACGGCCGTGTTGCGCAGCTCACGGCCAAGGTGTTTTTCCCACACCGTATCCTGTCCGAAGTTTTCGCCCATGAACATTTGCAACAGCAGATCGCGCACCGGTTCCAGCGTAGTATGCGGCAGCAGCAGTTCGATGATACCGCCCCGACCTTCCACCACATCTATCTGCAGACGGATCAGCAGTGCAGGGTTAGCCGGACGCGAAATAGTGGCAAAGCGCGGGTTGGTTTCCAGACGTTCATAATGGAATGTGGCAGGCGACAACGGCTCGAATGCACCGGAAAGGTCGGCCAGCACCACATCGATCATACGCTTGATGATATCCTGTTCAATGGTAGTGTATGCACGGCCTTCCATATGTGTGGAGCGTGTGCTTTTGCGGCCACCTAGCAACATATCCACCATGGCATAGATCAATGCAGAATCTACGTTGGCAAGGCCATAGTTTTCCCACTCGACCGCCCGGAAAACCACCATCAGCGCGGGCAGCGGAATACTGTTGAGGTAATCGTCGAAACGTATGCTGACCATGGAATCCAGACTTACATCCACGTTTTCAGAAGTAAAGTTACGCAATGAGGTCGAAAGCTGGCGTACAAGACGGTCAAACACCACCTCCAGCATCGGCAGTTTTTCGTATGCAGTGGTCGACTTGTTAAGGATGGCAAAAATACCATCTATCGTATCGCTACCGTCTTCCCTGTTATCGAAACCGAGAAGCGTGTCGATCTCATCCTGCTGCAGGATGCGATCATCTTCTCCGGTTCCTTTCTCGTTATCGGCCATAATACAATTCTAACCTGTATGATCAGTACGTTATAGCATAGCGCTATATCGGCGGCAATGCCACCGGATATGTTGTACGCGCAAAAGCTGTGCCAGCAAGAAAAAATGTTTATTGCACAACAATTTCTTTAAACAGCACGTCGTTTATCTCTGTGGGTGCCAGCGCTTTGTTGGTGCGCAGCAGTAATTCCTCCCGCAGGCGCTGTATACCCGCCGAACCTGCAAGGTCGCTCGATCGTAATTCGCGCAGGTAGGTATTGAAAGCATCCATCAGGCGTGGCAGGTTGGCTTCGACCACCAGCACGTCCGTCTGCCCTTTGAGTTCCAGTATAATGGTGGTTTTCAGGAAGCTGCTCGACTTGCCGGCTGAGTTCAGGTTCACCAGAAATTCCGGCATGGTGTAATATACCGACTGCGTAGCACCTTCAGCATCGCGCGCTTTAGCTTCCTTATCGCCACCCCCAAAAAGCCCGGCATAATAGGCTCCGCCTGCGCCGCCCCCCACAAGAATGAGTGCAAGCACCCCCAGCACGATGATCTTCTTCTTGGATTTTTTTCCGCCGCCTTCCTTACCGCCTTCTTCGCCTTGCGCACCTTCCGCACCGTCGGAATCTTCGGATTCTGCTTCGGCATCTTCGGCGCCTTCGGCTCCTTCTTCGGCCTCTTCATCCTTGTTCTTTTTCTTCTTTTTTTTCCCTAATAGTGCCATGAGATACTGTCCTTTTATATCATTGTGCCAAGTCAATAAATTTCCACTTATGCCTTGTATTTAAACAAGCAAAAGTTACTCAATCGTTACCCTATGCAATAATTTACTGCGCTCTGGCTCACCAAATGACGTTTGGCACAGTTTATGCTTATCCATAGGGCAAATATTATTTTCCTGGGAACCCGATGGATAACAGCGTTTATATCACCCTTTCACGGCAGCTGGCATTATTCCGCGATATGGATGCCACGGCGAATAATATCGCCAACGCGAATACCACGGGTTACACATCGGAACATGTAAATTTCCAGTCTTACCTGCAGCAGGATGTGAATCAGGGAACGCCAAACAAAATGGCGTTTGCCTACGACATACATTCCTACCGCAACACTGAGAACGGCCCCCTTCAGCTCACCAACAACCCGCTGGATGTCGCCATCAACGGCGCGGGATATTTTTCCGTGCAGACGCCGCTGGGCACCCGCTACACACGCGGCGGCAGCTTCCAGCTTTCCACCGATGGTACCCTGGTGAACGCGCAGGGCCAAGCAGTGCTCAATAGCGGTGGACAACCCATCACCTTACCGGAAGATACCCTCGAAATAGAAATTGGCTCGCTGGGAAACATCAAGGTTAATGGTGAGGATTTTGACCAGATCGGCGTGGTGACATTTGCCAATGAACAGCTGCTGGAACCGGCAGGAAACAATTTGTTCAAATCGGATGCCCCTGGCACCCAGATTGAAGAAAGCAGCGGTATCCGCGTGGTCGCCGGCGCGCTGGAAGGTTCCAACGTGAAGCCGGTACTTGAAATGACGCATATGATGGAAGTGTCGCGAGCGGTCGGTAATACCGCCAAATTCATTGAAGTCGTATACGATTTGCAGAGAAAAGCCTCCAATACGTGGGCAAAACAAGCTTAAGGATTAAGGAGTAACAATTATGAGATCGCTAAACATCGCCGCCACCGGCATGCAGGCCCAACAGCTCTTCGTTGATGTAACTTCGCAGAACCTGGCCAATATCAATACCACTGCCTATAAAATGGAGCGGGCAGAGTTTCAGGATCTGCTGTACCAGAACCTGCGCCGCGTAGGCGTGAACTCATCCGACACCGGCACTATTGTTCCCACCGGGATACAGATGGGCTTAGGCGTGAAGCTGGCCGCTGTGTACCGAAGCACAGGCCAGGGTACCATGCAGACCACCGAAAATCCGCTTGATATGGCCGTACAGGGTAAAGGCATGTTCCAGATTACCCTGCCCGACGGCACCCTTGCCTACACACGCGATGGTGCGTTTCAGCTGTCGCCGGACGGTATCATTGTCACTGCCGATGGCTATGAAGTGGAACCCGCGATCACCATCCCACCGGATGCCACCTCGGTCAATATCAACGAATCCGGCGAGGTTTCTGTTACTCTGCAGGGACAGGTCGATCCCACCGTTGTCGGGCAGATCCAGACCGTATCGTTTATCAACGAGCCCGGCCTGCAGGCCATTGGCAATAACCTCATGCTGGAAACCACCGCATCCGGCCCTCCAACCATCGGAACTCCAGGCCAGGATGGGCTGGGCACCATATTACAAGGCGCATTGGAAAGCTCGAACGTGAACCCGATCACTGAGCTGACCAACCTGATCCGTGCTCAGCGCGGATATGAGCAGAACAGCCGGGTGATCAGTAAAACCGACGAAATGCTTCAGTCACTTAACCAGAGCGTATAACCATGATTAATGTCTTCCTGCCGATTAAATGTGTACTGACTTTCCTGGTACTTCTGACCACTTCGGCATCCGCCAGCCCTACCGTGGTCGGCAATACCGGTGAAACGCCGCCATTGTTCCAGCTGTTTGCCGATGATGCCGAACCGGTGATCAGCGAAGCGCTGGCAAAGCAAGGCGCCGGAGAAAAGGTCGCTGCTACTGTTTATGGGCAGGATGCCAGCAAACCGCTGTTGGCACACAACAAGCCGATAGAAGTGGAGATCCATGGCCTGCGCTTTGATGAAGAAACCAAACGCTGGACAGCCAGCATGATGGCGGTGCATGGCCAGGATGTGGTAACTGCCATACCGATCGGCGGGCGTTATGAAGAGGTGGTCACATTGCCGGTATTACGTCGCCAGCTGCGCAGCGGCGACACCATTGCCGAAGACGATATAGAAATGCAGGATTTTGCCGTGTCCCGCGTGCGCGGCGAAGTGGTCACCACCGCCGAAGCGTTGGTTGGACAGACACCGGTGCGCACGCTTTCCTCTTCGCGCCCCATACGCACGCATGAGATTTCCGGCCCGATCGTGGTGTCCAAGAAAAGCCTGGTGAAGATACGTTACACCATGCCGGGCATTGAAATATCAGATACCGGCGAAGCCATGGAAGATGGCAGCGAAGGTTCGCTCATCCCGGTGCGCAATGTGGCGAGCAAAAAGATCATCTATGCGGTAGTCAATGCGGACGGCAGCGTGCAGATACCGACCAAATCCGCCAAGAAGGCACAAAATGAGACGAAAGGACTGAACCATGCAACAAATTAGCGTCATCGCCCTGGTGGCCGCTGCCAGTACTGCACTGGCCGGTTGCGCCAGCACCATGGACAAGCTGGAGAGTATCGGCAAGCCACCCCCCATGAGCAAAGTATACAACCCGACCGTGGAACCGGATTACGAGCCGCTCAGCTGGCCGCTGCCGGAAAATTCACCGCCGCCGAAACAGTACGCAAATTCACTCTGGCAGCCGGGTGCGCGTGCATTCTTCCGCGACCAGCGTGCCGCCCGTGTCGGCGATATCCTGAAGGTCAACATAAAAATAAAAGACAAAGCGGAGCTGGATAACGAGACCGACCGCGACCGTACCGGCAGCGATTCGATTTCCGCTCCCAGCGTGTTCGGCCTGCAAAGCAAGATATTCAAACCTCTGCCCGGCGTGGCCGATGTATCCAACCTTGCCACCGTCAACACCGCAGGCAGCCACCGTGGCACCGGTGCCATCAAGCGTGAAGAAACCATTGAAACGGAAGTTGCCGCACTGGTGACCCAGGTATTACCTAATGGCAACCTTGCCATTCACGGTAGTCAGGAGATCCGCATCAATAATGAGATACGTGAAATATCGGTGGAAGGCGTGGTAAGACCACAGGATATCGATACCAACAACACGGTGGATTCTTCGCAGATCGCACAAGCCCGTATCATCTATGGCGGCCGAGGCCAGATATCCGACGTACAGCAACCACGCTGGGGTAGCCAGGTGATCGAGGCGGTATCGCCTTTCTGATATAATAATGCCCCCGTGAATTTTCACATAGGGCGCACTCAGGGCTGACTCGCGCTGCTGCGCTCGACTAACGACAGGGGAGGCCAGCAGGCCGACCAAGCCCTCAGCCCGCTTCATATGATTTGCAGTAGAAAATCATGGAAATAATAAAAAAAGGCTCCGGAAGGAGCCCTTTCTTTAACCCAGATCGATGTAATCAGCCTAGGCTGTGGCCCCCGATGCTTTGTCCTTTTGAAGGCAGACCGGCGCTAGGGCTTAATCCGCCCAGCTGTTCAAATCCTGTTTCCTTGGCCACCACAAGCTCCTTGCCCTGACCCAGCCCATGCTGCGGGTCGCCCTTGCCCAGATGTGAAGGAGAAACGCTTATACCGTCTTTCATGGGAGAGGCTGCTTTGGATACGGCATCGGTTGCACGTCCGCCCATTTCAACGGTTTTTGCCATAACGGCGGCACTAAACGCAGCCGCCTTATCACCAAATTCGTGGATCAGGCCGTTGATGTAATCGTCTATGCTTTTTGCCCAGCCCGCAGACAGGTTCGAGCCGACATCATTGCCGATATGCTGCATCTGCGATATCGGGTCGGGAGCATTGCTAACCTGCGGAGCATCCACCATAAAATTCCTGATGTCTGGTTTTTACACCTATTATTATAGTATAAATTATAGCATAGGTTTTTTACAGTTTTATGACAATCACTTAATTTATAAGAATTAATTTGTGATACCGGAATAGGCTACCGCTGCCTTGCCAGCTCCATCAGACACCGCGCCAATAGCGTGGCTTTGCAGGGTATTATTATAGCTGGAATGCTGGGCTATGGTTTTCTTCTGGGCGTTCAGCCGCGCGAACGTGCGGTCAAGCAGCCCGACCATCTCGCTGTCACGTTCTTTTGCGGAATCGCCGCCCATGACCACCGCTACAAGATTGAAGCCATGGCGCTTGGCAGAGGTGACCAGATTAAAGCCGGATGCGCGGATATAGCCGGTTTTAAGGCCATCCACACCGGGGTATATTTTCAGCACTTTGTTATGTGAGGTATAATTCACACCATTATAGCTCATTTCCTGCAGGCTGAAATACGGGTAATAGCTTGGAAAATCGCGGCGTAGCGCTATCGCAAGGCGGGCCATGTCATATGCGGTGGTATATTGTTTGTCGTCCGGCAGGCCATGCGGGTTGCGGAACACCGTACTTTGCATGCCCAGTTCACGAGCCTTATTGGTCATCATCAAGGCAAAATTCCATTCGGTTTTTCCGATAGCCTCGGCCAACACAATGGCCGAATCATTGGCCGAGCGCACCACAAGGCTCTCTATAGCCTTCTCAACAGAAATACGGTCGCCAACGCTGAGCTTGATATTCGTGGCTGGCTGGGCGGCCGCTTTCTTGGATACGGCTATCTGCTGATTCAGGCTCAGTTTACCTTTTTTGAGCGCATCGAACGTGAGATACAGTGTCATCATCTTGGTCAGCGACGCAGGGTAACGCGTTGCGCCGGCATTCTTTTCGTACAGCACCCGCCCGGTATCGGCATCCACTACCAGCGCGGCATCGTTGGCAGGGTTGCTTCTGGGCTGGGTGGCAGCACGCTTTTTACTGGAACGCTTTTTAGTACTGGCCTTGGCGATCTTAAATTCAGACGTCGCCGCCGCTTTCTGGCCCGCCTGTGCGGGCTGCGGCGCCGACAATGCAGCCGTCGCGAATATGCATGATACAATTATGAATCCCAGATGCTTAACCATAATCCCACATTAAATATTTATTTTTTTATGTGGCCTACCAGCTATAGGCCGTTTTCTTAGTATAAACACAAAATACTGTGTTTTGGAACCTATGTAAACGGCAAATAATCCCCTAATATTCACCATAAACTATCAACATATGCAATGGCTGCCCTTGACATTTTACAGGCATTTCATTACATACAAGGCATATTTATGCTGCAATGCGGCATAAACCTGCGGATTACCATATAAACCCCATTATAGCCCGCATTTAGTTAATTAGGAGTGAAAACAATGACACAGACGAAAAAAACCAGCAGCAGCAAAGCTACTGCCGAAAAAGCAACAAAACAAGCCTTCGACGCTACCGAATCCACCCGTAATTCCGCTGAGAAAGTGGTTCATATCGGGAGCAATGCAGTAAAAGATTTCCTTAATACCAGCGCACAGGAAGCACAAAAAGTACAGGATAAAGCCCTGCAGATAAGCCGTGAAGGCAGCGAGCAGTTCGCCAAATCCGCCGACAGCATGGGCAAAGTGTTCCAGGAGCTGGCATCACTGACCCGTGAAAACGCAGAGACCTGCATCGAATGCAATAACCTGACGGCATCGTTTGCCCGCGACTTCAGCAGCGAAGCATTCGATACCGCAAACCGCACTTTTTCCGAAGGCATGGAACTGTCCAAGGAATTCCTGGGCTGCCGCACCTTCAACGATATGCTTGAAGTGCAAAGCCGCTTTTTCCAGAGTTCAATGGAAAAATTCTTTGGCCAGAGCTCGCGTCTGTCCAGCATGCTGTTCGAATACGGCACGGAAGCCATGGAACCAATCAATGAGCGCGTGGCAAGCAACACCGAGAAACTGCAAAAAGTGCTGGCTTCGTAGGCACTGCCCAACACGAAAAGAAAAAGCCCTGCTATCTGCAGGGCTTTTTTTATCTATTATTTTTTCTTGCGCCCGGAAGGCTTGGCCTTGGCCTGGCCAGACTGTTTCCTGGCAGACTTCTTACCCTTGGCAGGAGATTTTCCGGCCTTTGCTTCATCTTCCGCCTCGTCTTCCTCTTCCATGTCTTCCTCGTCTTCGATATCATCGATAAGCAGGTCGTCGGCCACATCGTCTTCAGCTAGCGCTATATCGTCGTCCATATCCTCATCTTCTTCGACACCTTCGAGATCTTCGATGACTTCCATTTCATCTACTTCTTCGATTTCTTCGATATCTTCTATATCGTCACTGTCACCAATATCATCGGCATCATCGAACTGATCAAGGTCGATATCATCGTCGCTTTTGGGTTTTGGCCGCGCACGCACCTTCATCAGCGGTTGGCTGGGCTGGGGCGCGGAGGCCGCCTTACGGCCACGCCTGGGCTTCGGGGGGGCGGTATAATCGAACTCAAGACCACAGGCCGGGCAGGCAGAGGGGTTTTTTCCCAGGTCGTAATATCTGTTGCTACAACTTGGACATTGCCGTTTTGTCCCCCAACTTGCTTTAACCACGCTTGTCTCCTATTGTTCGTTAACCTATGGTTCTGCTTTACTAAGCAGGATTTTTTTTGCAAGAGAAATCTATTGAAATTTTTATTATAAAGCCCACATAGAAGATTATGAGAAATCAACCCAAGGAAACCGAAGCAATGGCTCAGGAAAATGAATTTTCCCCCACCAACCAACAATCCCATGATGAAACCGATACCGGCCAGCATGGCCAGCCGCAAGCACAGGCCGCCGCCCAGATAGAGGCACTGCAACAGGAACTGGCCCAGATGAAAGACAAGTGGATCCGCGCAGTCGCCGAAACCGAGAACCTGCGCAAGCGTTCCCAACGCGAGCAGGAAGAAGCCCATAAATACGGCATCACCGCCTTCGCACGCGACATGGTGGATGTACTGGAAAACCTGATACGCGCCTCTGGTAATATTACACCCGAAGCCCGTCTGGCAGATCCTTTATATAAGCAGCTTGGTGAAGGCGTCGACTTGACCCGTGATGCGCTGCTTAACATATTCGAAAAATATGCTATTACTCGTATCGATCCGATGGGTGAAAAATTCGATCACAATTTTCATCAGGCGGTCGTTCAGGTAGATAACAACGAGGTGGAGTCAGGAACTGTGCTGGAAGTGCTACAAGCCGGATACGTCATCCATAATCGCCTGCTGCGTCCTGCCATGGTGGCAGTGTCCAAACGCGGTGATGCAAAACCGGAGGGCGGATCCGTCGATACCATGGCATGAAGCGCAGATTCTTTAAACGGAACGATATAGATTTCACGCGGGATGACATTCACCGGTTCCTGCCATGGCTGATCGCGGTCATGGCCTGTCTCACCACACTCTTGCTCAGCCTGACCATCAGCATCCACAGCTGGATAGACGACCGGCACCATAACTATGCCGCTAACTTCACCGTGAACATACCGGCCCGCGTCACCGAAGAAAGCGAGATCAGCCGTATCGTATCCACTATCAAGGGAACCGCAGGCATACAGAGTGTACGCCGGGTGCAACCGGCCGAACTGCATGCAGTGATGGAGCAATGGCTGGGCAACAGCGATATCGGCCAACTGCCACTGCCCACCGTGCTGGAGGTGCTGGTGAAAGAAGATGCCATGGAACATTTCGACCATGCCGCCCTGCAGGACAAAATGAATGCCGTAGTATCCGGCGTGGAAGTAGATGCCCACGAAACATGGGTGAAGGCATTCGCATCATTTTCCTCGGCTGTCAGCATTGTGCTGATTGCACTGTCCATGATCATTGTCACCGCCATGGCCAGCGCCGTGATCTTCACCGCCCGCACCGCGCTTAAACTGCACAGCAAAAGCGTGGCGCTGCTCCATTCTATTGGTGCGCACGATATGTACATCACCCGGCAGTTCCAGCAGGATGCGTTCCTGACCTCGCTGCCCGGTCTCATCGGCGGCACATTCGCCGCCGCCGGATTATACTGGGCCAGCGGTTCCTATGTTGCCTCCCTACCCGCTTCCTTGCCTTCCTTCGCCATCCAGGGCGGACATATTGCGCTGTTCATCCTGCTGCCCATGGTGTGCAGCATGGCAGTGGTCAGCGTAACCCGCATGGCTATACTCAGCCAGTTGAGGCAAACCCTCTGATGCGCACGTTTCTCAGGCGGGTACTGGCAACATGCTTCATAATCGTATGTGTGTGGTTCGCAGGCTTGTACTGGTTCGTATCGCAGATTCCAACCGATGCCCGCATTCCCGAACGTGCCGAAGCCATCGTGGTGCTGACTGGCGGTGCAGGCCGGCTGGAACTTGGCACCAGGCTGCTGGTGATGGACAAAGCCGAGAAAATGTTTGTAAGCGGCGCCAACCAGCAAGTACAGTACAATGATATCGTAGCCCTGACCGCTCCCCAGCACCGCAGCGCCGTGCGCAAGATGACCGGCTGGAAGCTGGTGCTGGGTACAAATGCCGAGAACACTATCGGCAATGCGCAGGAATCACGGGCATGGCTGGAAGAGCAACGTTACAACCACATCATACTGGTGACATCGAACTATCACATGCCACGCAGCATCAGCGAATTCCGGCAGGAAATTCCAGCCCTTGTCATTACGCCGGTAGCCGTGATCCCGGCCGAGGCAGACGATTATTTCTGGTGGACAGGTGAAAATTACCGCGGGTTGGTTCTTTCCGAGTATTATAAGTATATTATCGGCAACATGCGCCACTGGGCGCTCGATAATGTGTTCACAGATATTACCACATGATCTTCCTGCGCTCGTTCCTGTTTAATATTCTGTTCTTCTGCTGGGCCATGATCTCGGCAGTAATCTTCGCCCCCTATTTTATTACATCGCCCGCCGCATCGCGCACGGCAGGAAGGCCATGGGCAAAAGGTGCGCTGTGGCTGGCACGCGTGGTATGCGGCATTCGTTACGAGGTGCGTGGCGCCGAACACATCGCCAGACAGCCGGTGATATACGCCTCCAAGCACCAGTCGGCTTGGGATACCATCATCTTCCTATGTCTGTTGCACCATCCGGCTTATATTCTCAAAGAATCGTTACTGCGTATCCCGTTGTGGGGTTGGTACCTGTGGCGCATGGAGATGATCGCCATCGACCGCTCCGCCGGTGCATCGACCATAAAAAAAATTGTCCGGGATGCAAAGGCGGTGATGGAAAAAGGCCGCCCTGTGGTGATATTCCCCGAAGGCACCCGCAAGCGCCCGCGTGCACCGCTGGATTACCAACCCGGCATACTGGCCTTGTATAAGCAACTGAATGTGCCGGTGGTGCCGGTAGCGCTGAACTCCGGCATATTCTGGGGCCGTGATGCTTTCCTGAAACGCCCCGGCACTGTAGTGATCGAGTTTCTGCCTGCCATTGAACCGGGGCTGGATAAAAAGGTATTTTCCGCACGCCTGACAGAAGCCATTGAAAATAAAACCGGGCTGCTCTTGCAGGAGGCGGAGAAATCTTTATAAACAATGCCTATGAGACCATCCAACCGACAGGCCGATGAATTGCGGCCACTGAAAATCGAACCTAATGTCAGCCGCCATGCCGAAGGTTCCTGCCTGATCAGTTGCGGCGGCACCAAAGTGCTGTGCACCGCCAGTGTCGAAAGCAGCCTGCCGCCGTGGCTGCGCAATTCCGGCAAAGGCTGGGTTACTGCCGAGTATGGCATGTTGCCGCGCTCCACCCACAGCCGTATGCCGCGCGAAGCCGCCCGCGGCAAGCAATCGGGCCGTACGCAAGAGATCCAGCGCCTGATCGGACGCAGCTTACGCGCCGTGATCGACCTCGAAAAGCTCGGCGAACGTCAGATCACCATCGATTGCGACGTAATCGAAGCCGATGGCGGCACCCGCACCGCATCCATCACCGGCAGCTATGTCGCGCTGCATCTGGCTATTCAGAGCCTGATCAAAAAAGGGGAACTGAAGACTTCGCCGCTGACAGGTCAGGTGGCCGCCATATCGTGCGGCGTATACAACGGTGTCGCCGTACTTGACCTCGATTATGATGAGGACAGCGCCGCTGCCATGGACGCGAATTTTGTGCTCACCGCCGACGGCAAGATCATCGAAGTGCAATGCACCGCCGAAGACAAGCCAGTGGAAGAATCTCGTTTCATGGAACTGATGACGCTGGCAAAAAAGGGCGTGGTCGAGCTGGCTGCAGCCCAGAATAAGGCACTGGGACTGTGAGTGCGGCCGAATCAAAAATCCGTGTAGCCGGAAAACCGCTGGTGATCGCCAGCCACAATAAAGGCAAAATACAGGAAATAGGCGCCATGCTGGAGCCGCTTGGCATAGTAGTGCGCTCGGCCACCGACGCCAATGTTGATGAGCCAGAAGAGACCGGGACGACTTTCCACGAAAACGCCATACTGAAGGCGGAGCACGCCGCCGATTGCAGCGGCCTGCCCGCGCTTGCTGACGATTCGGGTCTTGCCATTGACGCACTGGATGGGGCCCCGGGCGTATACTCGGCACGCTGGGCTGGGCCGGGCAAGGATTTTTCAGCAGCATTCGGGCGCATACAACAAGAGCTTTCACGGATACAATCAAATAACCGCGCACATTTCATGTGTGTCATGGCACTGTGCATCCCGGACCAGGGAACATTCACGTTTGAAGGCCGCATCGATGGCATGCTGATCTTCCCGCCGCGCGGCGAAAAAGGGTTTGGTTACGATCCGATCTTCATACCCGATGGTTACGCCATCACATTCGCGGAAATGGATCCGGCAGAAAAGAACCGCATCAGCCACCGCGCCCGGGCCTTTGCAAAATTCATTGACTTCCTTGGAGGTGCCGTATGAAATTCTTCGCACTGGCCGCATCACACCGTACCGGATCGCTGAACCGCCTACTGGTTAGTCAGGTCGCTGACATGGTACGTGCGGCGGGCCACACCGTGGTGCAGGAAGATTATGCAGCACTCGATATGCCGCTGTATAACGATGAGCAGAGCAGCGAAAACCATATTCATAACACACCGAATATTTTTGCCGACCGCGCCGATGCCGTTGATGGGTTGCTGGTGGCCAGCCCGGAATATAACTGGTCGTACCCGGGCACCCTTAAAAACATCATCGACTGGACATCGCGCCGCGCCCCCTGCCCGCTGGCCGGGAAAACCGTGCTGCTGCTGAGCGCCACGCCTTCGGGCCGCGGTGGTATTAACGGGCTGGTGCACCTGCGCACACCGTTCGAGTCGTTGCAGGCGGTCGTATTCCCACGCGTGTTCCCGCTCGGCCATGCCGACCGCATGCTGGCCGAAGGCACATTGCAAGACGAGCGCCAGCACCATATACTGACGCACATCGTCAAAGATTATCTTGAATTTACCCGCAAACTTCGCAGCTGACAGGAGATCCCTATGCGTATTCTATCCTCTATACTTGCTTCTCTTCTATTGTTTGCCAGCCCGGCCATGGCAGCCGATGAAAACAAGTACGATTTCGATAAGTCGCATACACGCATCCTGTTCTTCATCGACCATCTGGGATTTTCCGAAACTGTCGGCGACTTCACCGATTACGACGGGCACTTTGTCTTCGATGAAAAAGAACCGGCCAAAAGCTCGGTGGATGTAACGCTGAAAGTGGCAGGCATCCGCACGGTCAGCCAGAAGCTGGACGAACACCTGATGAATGAAGACTTCTTCAATGAAAAAAAATTCCCCACGATTCGTTTCACCAGTAAAGAAGTGAAAGTGACCGGCAAGGATACCGCCGAAATCACGGGTGATGTTACCATGCTGGGTGTGACCAAGCCGGTGACCCTGCATGTAAAACTCAACAAGGTCGGCTTTTATCCTATGGGCGATGTGTATGCTGCTGGCTTCACCGCTAATGCCACACTGAAGCGTTCGGACTTCGGCATGAATCATGGCCTGCCGATGGTGGGTGATGATGTGCGCATCGAAATATACACCGAAGGCCACCATGTAACGAAAAAGAAACCTGCAGCGAATAAACAGTAAACTAATTATCCGGGAAAGCTGACCCCATGCGTGCATTGCTTACGCTGCTCATTACATTACTGACGCTGGCGTTGGCCGGCCAGCCTTCCTATGCCCAAAGCAGTACGCAGCTTGAGATCACCAAAGCCTCGCTGGTATCGGACACGCTGTATATACAGGGCGGCCAGCCGTTCCGGCTGGGTGTGCTGCTGGAGCCCAAGAAGGGCTGGCACAGCTACTGGGAGAATCCCGGCGATGCTGGTCTTGCCAGCGAACTGGCGTGGACCCTGCCGGAAGGGTTTGAGGCCAGCGGTATTCGTTGGCCTGCACCGGAACGCATCAACGAGGGGCCGCTGACCATATACGGCTACCACGACACGGTGTTCCTGCCGGTCACGGTCACCCCGCCCGCTACGCTCGATGCCTCGCAAGTGTACAAAGTGGTGGTAAAGGCAAGCTGGTTGATCTGCCTTGATATCTGTATTCCCGAATCGGCCGAACTGGAACTTACGCTGCCCGTGGGCGAACCATCGCTCACCATGCATGCGGGCCATTTCATCGAGGCAGAAGAACAGGCGCCGCGCCTTATCGAAAAACCATTCATGTACCAGCATGAGGGTAGCCGGATGACGCTGACCGTGCCATTGGACTCGGTGGCGATGGAAACCATCAGCAAGGCGGAATTTTTCATCCGCCAGATGAATGTCGTGCGTTATCCCGCCGATCCGGTGCTTTCGATCCGGGATGGCATCGCCCATATTACGCTGGAAGCCACTAACACGCCGCCGGAACAATTTTCCGGCCTGCTGCAACTGAAGGACGGAACCGCCACCCGCGTGTTCGACGTGCGCTTTGAGAGAACTGCCTCCGCCCTGCCGGTGACAGAACCTGCCACCCAACAGCAACAGGGCGGCACACCTTTTTTGCCGGTCATACTGCTGGCTGCGCTGCTGGGAGGGATGATCCTGAACCTGATGCCTTGCGTGTTGCCGGTGCTTTCGCTCAAGGCACTCACCATCGTTAAAAAAGGCACCAGCGAACCGGCTGCCGCGCGCGCCCATGGCATCGCCTATACGCTCGGCATCCTGCTATCGTTCGCGGTGCTGGCCGGCATCCTGATCGTACTGCAACACACCGGCGAGGCCGTTGGCTGGGGCTACCAGATGCAGTCTCCGGTATTCGTCGGCGTACTGGTATACCTGTTGTTCCTTGTCGGCCTGAATCTTTCCGGCCTGTTCGACCTGCCGGTATTATTGGGCAACACAGGCCGTACACTTACCAGTGAATCCAGCCCGCGCGGCAGTTTTTTCACCGGCATGCTGGCCACTGCGGTCGCCACCCCGTGTACTGCGCCGTTCATGGCATCGGCGGTGGGCATTGCCCTTACCCTGCCCGCATGGCAGTCCATGCTGGTGTTCGAGGCGCTGGGACTGGGCCTTGCCTTGCCGTTCCTGCTGGTCAGCTTCTTTCCGGTGCTGCTGCGATTCCTGCCAAAACCCGGTGCGTGGATGGAAACCTTCCGGCAGTTCCTTGCGTTTCCCATGTACGCCTCGGTCATCTGGCTACTGTGGGTGCTGACGCTGCAGGTGGGCGCCGAAGGCGTGATGCTTGCATTGTCGGGCATGCTGATGATCGTAGTCATCATCTGGATGCGCCGCCTGTTCGACAAACCGATCCATTACCGTATCACTGCAGCGATCATGGCCGCGATGACCATCCTGTGCACACTACAGATGCTGGGCAATGCCGAGATGAACTCGCCGATGGAAACACTACCGTCCGATTATTCGGATGTCGCCACCCAGCCCTATTCAAAAGAGTCGCTGGCTGCCCTGCGCGCGCAGGGCAAAGCCGTGTTCGTGGATGCGACGGCGGCATGGTGCATCACCTGTCAGGTGAACGCCAAAACCGCCATCCAGACCGACGCTGTGATGCAGGCATTCAAAGACCACAACATCACGCTGATGATAGCAGACTGGACGAAACGCAACATGGAGATACGCGAGTTCTTAAGCAGCTTCGGATATCAGGGTGTGCCACTATATGTATATTACCCGCCCGATGGCGGCACGCCGAAAGTACTGCCACAGGTGCTGACGCCAGACATTATTCTTTCCACCATCAACCCCAACGGAGAATGACCATGAAACGTTCGATCACCGCAGCCATCGCGGCCTGCTTTATTTCCGCCAACGCCAGCGCGGCTGTAGAAGTGGGCAAACCTGCTCCGAACTTCACCGCCACCGATGTGTACGGCAAAACCGTAACACTGGCCGACCTGAAAGGTAAACCAGTGGTGCTGGAGTGGCATAACCCCGGCTGTCCCTTTATTGTGAAGCATTACGTTAGCGGCAATATGCAGAAGCTGCAGGCTTATGCGAAAGGGCAGGATGTGGTGTGGCTGTCGATCAATTCATCCGCCGAAGGCAAGCAGGGCAACATGGACGCGAAAGCGGCTAAAGCGATGATCGAAAAAGACCAGTACAGTCTGGCGTCGCATTACCTGCTGGATGCCAAAGGCGATATCGGTCGTCTGTACGATGCCAAGACCACCCCGCACATGTTCGTGATCGATGCCGAAGGCAACATCGCCTATATGGGCGCCATCGACGACAAACCCAGTGCCGATAAGGCCGACATTGAAGGCGCGAAGAGCTACGTCAGGGAAACCATTGACAACCTGAAGCAGGATAAACCGATCGAGCTGGCTTCCACCAGCCCGTATGGCTGCTCGGTTAAATACGCGAATTAATATGTATTGCATTACCCATGGGGTTTTCTGCTGAAAACTCCATGGACGCAACTCAAGGCTGGCACGGTATATCGACCGCACTGCTTTGCTCGGGTTTGTGTATTTTTCTAGTTGCCCGTCATCGTCATTACCGGCTTCGCTGCCGGCGCTTTTTTATAGTTCCGGGTGGCAGCGGGCTGTTGTACGCCGGCATATATCTGTTTTTCCGCTTCCACCAGTATCACTCCGCCGATATTCACGCATAATAACTGGCCCAGCGCATCGATGCGTCGTGCGACCTTCCACAGCAGGCGGTTATGCAGCGGCGGAATATACAATGCAGAAGCAGCATGCATGACGGTAAAATCATGCTCGGCCAGCAGGGTTTTTAGCTGCGCCATGCTGAAAGGCAGGCCGAACCCGAACGGGCTGCGCGACGAACGCGCCCACATGCTCAGGCGGTTGGGCGCCACCACCAGCACACGCCCGCCGGGGGTAAGCACACGCCACACATCACGCAACATCGTGTGGAGTTGATCGGTGGTTTCGATACTGTGCACCAGCAACACGCGGTTCATGGTGCTTTCGCGGATTGGCAGCTCGGATTCGTTGGCGAGGAATGTCAGGTTGGTACGGTTGGCTGGCCAGTACGCCGCTCCCTGATACGATGGCATACAGGCGGCAAGCAACGCGCCATCATCCAGATACTCGGCCATATACGGCGTGGTGTAGCCAATGCCAAGCACCGATTCGCCACGCGCATGCGGCCATACACGCAGTATGCTGCGCAGTATCAGTCCATGCGCAAGTTCCCCCAGCGGCGTGGCGTAGAATGCTTTGAGTTTTAATATATCGGGTGTCAGCATCGGGCTATTGACATGGGTGATGTGTTGCATCCAATATAGCGCGCGTTCAACCTGTCGGGCCAGTATTATCTCATGCGTTTTTTCCTGTTGCTTCTTTGCTTGTTACTTCCGCTTCCAGCCTTGTCTGCAAATGCAGAAATTGCGGCGGAGGTTATGCAGTATGCCAACGGCAGAGACTGGGGAACCGCGCGCATTGAAGCAAAAAGAACCCAGATTCCGGAACTGGTCAGCCTTATCGAATGGCGCTATTTGTTGGATCAGGATTCCGGCGCCAGTTACGACGAAATCATACGCTTTATCGACGAACACCCTAACTGGCCGTATATTTCCACCTTGCAGCAGCGCGCCGAGCGTGCCCTGCCCGGAAGCACCGTCGATAGCGACCAGCTGATCGCTCGTTACCATGATAACGATCCCATCACCGGCATCGGCAAGATCATGCTAGCAGATGCGCTGATGCAAAGGGACGGTGTAAATGAACGCGTCGGCAAGCTGGTGCACGAAGGCTGGATCCATGGCGATTTTTATAAAGATGAAGAACAGAATATACGCAGGCGTTATGACAACCTGTTAAGCCGTGAACATGATATTGCGCGAACCGACCGACTGTTGTGGGAAAAACAGACCGCTGCCGCTGCCCGCATGAAGCAGCGCCTGCCCGCCGACTGGCAGGCGCTTATGGATGCGCGTGCAGCCCTGATCAACAACGATGGAAAGGCATCGAGGCTGCTCAGCTCGGTGCCGCAAAAGCTGATGAACGAACCGGGGCTGATCTTTGATCGTATACGCTACAAGGATAAGCGCGGCGATGACGAAGGCGTACAGCAGTTGCTGGCCAATGCGCCGAATGATGCCCCCTACCCTGAAAAATGGTGGACATATCGCCACAAGCAGGCACGCGAGGCCATCAAACGCGGCCACTACAAAACCGCGGCCAGCTTTATCAAAGGATATGACGGCCTGGAAAACGCTGACCTCTCTGAAGCTCTGTGGCTTGACGGCTGGCTGGCACTGGAATTCAACGGCAGGCCGGAATATGCCATGAAAGCATTTTCGCGTATGTATGAGACCGTGAGCTATCCGGTCAGCCTTGCGCGTGCCGCCTATTGGGCAGGACGTGCAGCCGAAACACTCAACAACCGCAACGAAGCCGATGCGTGGTATCAGAAGGCAGCCACCCACCCCACCACCTATTATGGCCAGCTTGCCGCCCTACAACTGGATGGCGGCGCGGTGCTGAAACTTCCCGCCGACAGCGATCATGGTGGAACACCGCAAAACCTGCTGGAACGCGCCATACAGTTGTGCATACAGGCCGGAGAATATGATATTGCGGCACAGATGCTGGCACATGCGATCGCACAGGCAGCGAACGATGATGAGATAGGTCGCTTGACCCACATGGGCCAGCATGAAGGAGTGCCGCACCTAAGCGTGCGCGGGTCCAAAAAAGCCCTGCAACGCCACCTTATCTGTACGCGCGCTGGCTATCCCTTGCATCAGATGTCGGCCACGCTGCCGATCGAACGTGCGCTGATGCATGCCATCATCCGGCAGGAAAGCGAATTCGACCGCAGCGCTGTCAGCCCGGCAGGCGCACGCGGCATGATGCAGCTGATGCCAGGAACCGCCCGTGATACGGCGCGCAAGGTAGACCTGCCATATAGCCACAGCCGCCTGGAAACGGTGGACTACAACATCACGCTGGGCAGTAGCTATCTTGGCCTGATGATCGACAGTTACGGCGGCTCCTATGTGTTGGGCATTGCCGCCTACAACGCCGGGCCAGGCAACGTGAACAAGTGGATCAGGCAATTCGGCAGGCCGGGACGCAGCGCCAATGATGTGATCAATTGGATCGAAAGGATCCCGTTTTCTGAAACCCGCAACTATGTACAGCGCGTGCTTGAAAACCTTCAGGTATACAGGCGATTGGAAAATGAAAACTCGATAGAACTGCGTCAGGATCTGGTGCGCTGATCTACTCGCAGCCGATCAGGTCGTCATCGACACAACCTGAGTAGGAAGGAGTATAGCCGGTATCGTATTCCTGCTTTTCACCTGCTTTGCGGTACACGCTGGAATAATCCAGATTGTCCCACTGGCTCTTTTGCCCCCCGGCACATGACATAAGCAGCACCGCTGCACAAAATAACGGCAGGTGAGCTATCGTGGGATTGTGGGATGCTGCGGTGAAGCGCATGAATTTCAGCCTTTTTCAGTAATAGAACGGTTGCGACCCCATATAAGCACAAAAATAGGATGATGGCATCCCAATTATCAAAAAAAATCTGTTAATTGAATGGATAGGATAAATATGAAATCCTGCATTTACCTTGCATATGGCAATAGTTTCTTTACTAATGTGGTGGATTATATTGCAGCGCAATAATAACAGGGAGCGTTTCAATGGGAGCTGTAGAAAAAACCTCGCCGGCAGCAAGTGGCACAACCGCCACGCTGAGCATAGGCGATACCAAAGTGCAACTGCCGGTTCATCACGGATCGGAAGGACCAAGCGTCATCGACGTCAGCAAACTCTATGCCGACACCGGCTATTTTACACTGGATCCGGGATTCCTTTCAACCGCCAGCTGTGAATCCAAGATCACCTATATCGACGGTAACGAGGGCATACTGCGTTACCGTGGTTATGACATCGACAAACTGGCAGAAGAATGCGACTTCCTGGAAGTTTCCTACCTGCTATTAAACGGCGAACTGCCGGATAAAAAGGAAAAGCAGGCTTTTGACCACCGCATCACCATGCATACGATGGTGCATGAGCAGTTGCACTTCTTGTTCCGGGGTTTTCCGCGCTCGTCACACCCGATGGCTATCATGGTGGGGGCTTCGGCTTCAATGTCCGCATTCTACCATGACTCGCTGGACCTGAACGACCCCGCACAGCGTGAGATTGCGGCCTACCGTATGGTCGCAAAAATGCCTACCCTGGCCGCCATGGCGTATAAATACTCCATCGGCCATCCGTTCAACTATCCGCAGAACAACTTGGGATTTACGGAAAACTTCCTGCACATGATGTTCTCCACGCCGTGCGAACATTATGAAGTGAACCCCGTACTTGCCAGCGCCATGGATAAGATCCTTATCCTGCATGCCGATCACGAACAGAATGCTTCTACATCGACCGTGCGCATGGCCGCATCTTCCGGCGCAAACCCGTTCGCCTGCATCGGCGCGGGTATCGCCTCTTTATGGGGCCCGGCCCATGGCGGCGCTAACGAGGCTGTGATCAACATGCTGGAAGAAATCGGAAATGCCAAGAACATTCCCGAATTCATACGCAAGGTAAAAGACAAGGAATCCGGCATTCGCCTGATGGGATTCGGCCATCGCGTGTATAA
>JBFWQQ010000022.1:0-20654 GCA_050249355.1 Alphaproteobacteria bacterium
TCTACGGAAGACCGGCGCAGAAGCCACACTTAGCGGGCTTCACAAGGCTCTTTCCGATCGGCTGCCCAGACCGCAACTCGATGGCAATATGGATGAAAGAAACCGGATCGCTGACCAGTTGGTAAAAGAATACCGTACCGGCGATACCGTGGAACTGAACGGCTGGGTCGTACCGCAAACCGTAGCCCTTATGAATGCATACAGCCAGCTGCAAAGGCAGCACTAGCGTATGTTCGTCGATGGCCGCACGTTTAACAATGAAACGCTGCAGGCCGATATCTGTATCATCGGCGGCGGCGTGGCGGGCATTGCGCTCGCCCGCGAGTTCGCATCCACCAACCTGCAGGTGATACTGCTTGAAAGCGGAGGCATTGAAGGCGATGCCGATACGCAGATGCTGTATAAAGGACACGCAAGCGGACGCAATTATAATCTCATGTCTACGCGGCTGCGGTTGCTTGGCGGCTCCAGCAACCACTGGAAAGGGCTGTGCGCGCCTTTGGACGCAAGAGATTTCGAGGCGCGCGATGGCATCGCCTTCAGCGGGTGGCCGATCAGTAAAGATGAACTGCTGCCATACTATAGAAAAGCCGCAGACTACCTGAACCTGAGCAACACGCGTAATGCGGATTTCAAGCTGCCGGATGACCTGATGCCCGTACACCCCGACCTGCAGCCCTGCATGTGGAGACAGGCACATGCACTGTACCCCGCCGAAACCTATCATGCATTGCTGAAAGATTCGCAGAACATTCGCGTGATCTTGCACAGCAACGTTATGCGCATAGATGCCGACGACAATAACGCACACGTACAGCAGATAATCGTGCGCACGCTGGCAGGAAACAGCTTCGCCGTGCAGGCAACACGCTATGTGTTGTGCTGCGGCGGCATCGAGAACGCACGCCTGCTGTTGCTTTCCAGAGGGCTTGGCAATACGCGTGACCAAGTTGGCCGCTACTTCATGGAGCATTTACGCTGCACAACGGGAAAACTCTATACGTTCAACAGCAATGCAACCATGAAGCAATTCCAGCGCTACACCGGCATGCCCGGTAAATACGACAAGCTGTATGGCATCATCCCCTCGGATCACCTACTTAAAGAAGAACGGATGCTCAACAGCGCCATGGTCATACAGCGCATCCGGCGCATCAAAGACCCGCCGGATGCGGTGCCTTACATGGCGCACATGATGGGGGTTGCACCGCACTCTATTTACGAAGGGCACCTGTTCGGACGGGTGGAACAGGCGCCCGACCCGGCCAATCGTGTTACCCTGTCCGATGATATGGATGCGCTCGGCCAGCCGCGCACCGCCCTGCATGTCACGGCTGGAAAGAAAGAGTGGCAGTCATTGCGACGGCTTTCGATCACGATAGCACAGCACATGTCCGCATCAAAAACCGGTGTGGTGAAATTATTGCCATGGATATACGAGCATGGCGACTGGCCCAAAAGCAACCTGTGGAGCAACCACCATATGGGCACCACCCGCATGGGGGATGACCCCAAAACCAGTGTGGTGGATAAGAATTGCAAGATCCACGGGGTGGATAATGTGTATGTGGCCGGAAGCTCGGTGTTTGCTACCAGCGGCTGGGCCAACCCCACCTACACGCTGACAGCGCTGGCCATCCGGCTGGCGGAACACCTGAAAAGCGTGTAGTTAGCCGCGCTCCGCTCTTCTTTCGGCGCGACGACGCGCGCTTTCTTCACGCGCATGGACTTTGTCGGCTTCAAACTTATCCCATGCGGGCTGTGACTCCTCTACCGCATCAATAAAATGAGAAGCAGCGCTATCAAATAATTTGTTGCCACCCTCTACGCTCTGAGCCAGAGCGGCCACTAATCCGTCAGCTTCCTTGCGCGTTATGCGCTCAGTGGGCGGCCGTTCGTTGCTTCCGACACGTAGGCGGATATCACCTATCTTCAACTTCACACCCTTGCGCGCGGCCAATTCGATCGGCAGCACATGCATTACCGAAGCAGCACGCCTGCCCTGCGATGCATCGGAACGCTTTCTCAATTCTGCTGCCGATGCCGGAGTAGCCGCCATCAGGTCACGCAGTGCTTTACCAGCTGCAGCACGCAATTCGCGGGAACGCTCGTCGGTCATTTCCCCGGCGACAGATTGCGCGGCGGTTTCCGTTTGCACAGGTGCCTCTGTGGCTTGTTCAGCCTTTCCCTCAACCGGCCCTTCTGCCAGCGCTTTGCGCGCCTGGTTGACCTCAAACGTCTGGTCACTGTCCAGGCCCAATGCTTCTTTTAATGGCTTGATGCTTAGTTCTTTTTCCCCCTCGTACAGGATCGGTTGCTCATCGCGCAGCCATTCGGTCACCCGTTCTTTCTTGACCCCCACCCGCGCAGCCAGTTCGCCTGCCAGCAACCCACTCATGTTGCGCATAGCTTCGCTACGGGCGGCTAATTCTTCTGCTGTCGGCTGCGCCGCACGCATATACTTTCTTAAGATATCCCCTTGTGTATCTTCACTCATCTAATCCTCCTCAAATGCTTGCTTTATCAATGGATTCATTGTTTATAGCACGACGCTACCGTTAAGCAATGTGAAGATTGGATTAAGAAAACTCCCGCTGCACGGCTTTGCTTTTTTTCACGAAATCCGCTAATATGTTTTGCCTTTTAAGAATCAATGGGTTATCCATGATTCGGCAGAAAAATCGTCTTTTCGGGACGGTTTAACGCTTTGGCAAGGTTCATTTAACGCATTATTGAATGTTTTATGGCGATAATACACTTACACACTGTGATGTCCGCTTCGGACAATGATAGTGACCTACAAGTAAGAGAGGGACGGCCTGACGGGCTTTTGCTGGTCGAGCCGAAGATCAAGACCAAACGTCCCCCCTACTTCAAAGTCGTACTATTGAACGACGACTATACGCCGATGGATTTTGTGGTCTTTATCCTCAAGGATATTTTCCGCAAGAAACATGAGGAGGCAGTCGAAGTGATGATGGAGATCCATCAGAAAGGAGCGGGAGTTTGTGGGGTGTATACGCGCGATGTGGCGGAGACGAAAGCAGAAGCGGTGATAACCTTATCCCGCAGGAATGAGTACCCACTGCAGTGTAGCGTAGAAAAAGAATAAGCGGGGAGATCGCTAAGAATTATCCCCGTGAACTGGTACCAACGGGAGAACGCCGCCATGCTGTCGAAGAACCTTGAGATCACCCTGCATCGTGCCTTAGCGCTGGCTAAGAAATATAAACACGAATATGCCACACTGGAGCACCTGCTCTATGCGCTGACCGACGATGCGGACGCGCTGTCTGTGCTGCGCGGTTGCGGTATCGACATTGGTGAGACCAAAAAATCCATCACCCGTTTTCTTGAAACCGAATTGACATCACTGGTCATCGACGAGTTGGAAGAATCGCGCCCGACGGCAGGTTTCCAGCGTGTGATCCACCGCGCCGCCATCCATGTGCAGTCGGCCGGCAAGCACGAAGTGACCGGCGCCAACGTACTGGTGGCCCTGTTCTCCGAACGTGACAGCCACGCCGTGTATTTCCTGCAGGAGCAGGAACTCTCCCGCCTAGATGTGGTGAATTATATCTCGCACGGTATCGTGAAATATGCCGATAACCATAAGATCGCCGAATGGCGCGCAGACCTCGATGCAGATGAAGAAGCCGAGTCGTTGGAAAAACCGCAGTTCAGCAACAACGAGGAAAAAGAAAAAACCGATGCGTTGTCGCTGTATACCATCAACCTGAATAAAAAAGCGCAGGCTGGAAAAACCGACGTGCTGATCGGCCGTGAAGAAGAAGTGGAACGCACCATTCAGGTGCTGGCACGCCGCAACAAGAACAACCCGCTCTATGTGGGTGAAGCCGGTGTCGGTAAAACCGCCATCGCCGAAGGGCTTGCCCTGCGCATCGTGCGCGGCGAAGTGCCGGATGTCCTGCGTAACGCTATCATATTCTCGCTGGATATGGGCTCCCTGCTCGCAGGTACCCGTTATCGCGGCGACTTTGAAGAGCGCATGAAGAACGTGATCAAAGAGATCGAGAAGGTTCCCGGCGCAATATTGTTCATCGACGAGATCCACACCATCATCGGTGCCGGTTCCACCTCGGGCGGCGCGCTGGATGCGTGTAACCTTTTAAAACCTGCACTGGCACGCGGCGGCTTCCGCTGCATCGGCAGCACCACTTATAAGGAATTTAAGAACTCGATCGAGAAGGATCGCGCGCTGGTGCGCCGCTTCCAGAAGATCGACGTGGTGGAGCCGGATGTGGAAACCACCATCAAGATCCTGCGCGGCCTGAAACCCTATTACGAAGAACACCACGATGTACGCTATACCGCATCGGCCCTGAAGGCAGCCGCCGAACTATCGGCCCGTTACCTGCCCGACCGCCAGTTGCCGGACAAGGCCATCGACGTGATCGACGAAGCCGGTGCAGCACAAATGTTGCTGCCGGAAAGCAAACGCAAAAAGACCATCAGCCACAAAGAGGTGGAAGATATCATCGCCAAAATGGCGCGCATGCCGGCCAAGAACATCTCTGCCGATGATGCCAAGGCGCTGCAGAACCTCGAAGACGACCTGAAACTGGTGGTGTTCGGGCAGGATAAAGCCATCCATGCGCTGGCCAGTGCCATCAAAATGGCGCGCGCCGGGCTGCGTGAGGAAGAAAAGCCGATCGGTAATTACCTGTTCACCGGCCCGACCGGCGTAGGTAAAACCGAAGTGGCCCAGCAGTTGGGCATTATCATGGGCATGGATCTTGTGCGCTTCGATATGTCCGAATATATGGAAAAACATGCGGTGGCCCGCCTGATCGGTGCACCCCCAGGCTATGTGGGATTTGACCAGGGCGGCCTGCTCACCGATGCGGTGGACAAGAACCCCTACTCGGTCATCCTGCTCGACGAGATCGAAAAAGCGCACCCGGACGTGTACAATATCCTGCTGCAGGTGATGGATTACGGCCGCCTGACCGATAGTAACGGCAAGGTGGTGAACTTCCGCAACGCCATCATCATCATGACCAGCAACGCCGGTGCTTCTGACATGGCCCGCGCCCCGATCGGCTTCATGAAAACCGACCGGGCCGGAGAAGACAAAGAAGCCATCAACAAGGCATTCACGCCGGAATTCCGCAACCGCCTCGATGCCATCATCGGCTTTGATCACTTAACGCCGGATGTAGTGGCCCATGTGGTCAACAAATTCATCTTCCGCCTGGAATCACAGCTTGCCGACCGCAACGTGGCCATACAGCTGGAGGACGATGCCCGCAAATGGCTGATCGACCGTGGTTACGACAAGGCAAACGGCGCCCGCCCGATGGCCCGCATCATCGCAGAGCATATAAAGAAGCCGCTGGCTGACGAGGTGCTGTTTGGTAAACTGTCCAAAGGCGGTACGGTGCGTGTGAGTGTGAATGAGGATGAACTGCACTTCACCTACACCAAGGCCACCGGCACCAAACGTGCTTCGGAAGAAGACAGCGAGTTGGTGAGCTAACACCGCATGTCGCTCTTACTGCGCTGACAGAATGAGACATAATTACGACCTGTTTACGGAAAAAGGCATCGTTGAGTTGCTTAATGACTCATTGGGCGCGATCCGTAGATATCAGGTACTCGACATGATCGATGATGTTTTCCCGGAGCAGGATGCACAGGAACTAAAGGCTGCCTTTACTGATAACGTAATTATCCCGCTGGGGCATATGCACGAGTTGGCAAACACCGTTAGCAATTATGATCCCCAAAACATGCAGCGGCAGGAAAAACTGGCCTTCGCTGAAAGCAGAAAAGGTAAGGTAAGGCTGCAGAATGCTATAAAGTCTGCATTTAATGCAGACAGCATAACATACATCGCAAGACATATTACCGGATTATTGCAGAGATTAAATGATCGAACAGCGGAATTAGAACATGATATCAGTACCATTGATATGAGAAACCAAAGAGCTGCCAATGTTCGCCGGGTGGAACGCATACATACTATTTATCCTGAACTCGAGCATGTTCAGCAAACGCTAGCCAATGCCGATACATTGATGGATGTCATGTGCCCCAAAGGCGGAGCAGAAAAGCTTTTAAAGAAGGCCAAGCGAATCGACCGCTCGGTTGCTCGGTCGCATGAGAGCGAGCGCTAGTTCAAATAGCCTATAGAAAACAATAGATTGGCCACATTCACCGACATGTCATAGAAACGTCACGGGAATGTCATATTTCCGATGTACAATGACTAGGTGCCAAGAATCTATAAAGGATCAGAAAAAAATGAACCCGCACACAACAATGAAAGTAGCAGCCATCGCCCTTATGTTAAGCTTCAGCAGCGGAGCTCACGCAGTGCAACTCGACAATTCAGGCATATTGGATTCTACTGTTGAATCTTCGCCAAGAAATCTTGTTACCACTTCTCCCCTCCCCCGCACATCTACAAATTATTGCTATTGTTATACCAGGTCTAATGGATGGGGAGCCGTCTGTATTGGCGCTCGTGATCTTAATGCTTGCTGCGCAACGCAAAAACGGACAAATAACACATGCAGAGTCGCTAGTACAATTCCTGCAGGTAGGCCCCGTTAAACCACTGCAAACTTAAGAAATAGGCTTCGCGCCTCCTTTTTTATTACTGTACTTCCGTTTTGTAGGCGCAGCGCACATGCACCATGATGCGCTCGGCAATATCTGTCACGCGGTGGGAAGAATATTCGTTATGCGACTCCGCTTCGCGGTAGCGCACACGATAGCGATCCAGAAACTCCTTGAGCACCGGCAGGCTGATAGCGATACCGGAATTACGCGTGGTGCCCGCGCGCGGGTCATCCACCGGGTAGGTGTATATGGTCGCCTTGGCGGCCACCACCCCCACCACGTTGCCGGCGCTGTCGAGCACCGCACCGCCACTGTTGCCCTGCTGGATCACATCATCCATCTCCACCCATTGCTCTTCACCACGCGGCCCCTTGGGATTGAGGATCTTCGCTTCTTTCGTGACAGGGTTCTTCGCGTTTCCGGGATAGCCGACGATCACAACCGATTCGCCTTTTTCCAGCGGCTGGGAACCAGAACGCAGGTTGGCAGCTTCCGAAGACCCGCCATCCATCTGTAATAGTGCAAGATCGAGCGTGTGGCTGCTGCCGACCACATTCGCATTATACGGCCGTACGGCGCCATCCACTGTGATTTGCCGACAGCCTTTCACTACATGGTCGTTGGTGATGACATGACCATCGCGGCTGACGATGAAGCCGGTGCCGGAGTTCATGTATACTTTCACCGAACGCGCGTCGCTGCTGCTCACCGGCAGCGCCACACATATCAATATCGCCCAGCGCGCCCTCATTTTTTCAGCTTCTCAAACGGATCGACAATGCCTGGTTTTTCCGGCGGCGGCGCAATACTACGCTTACGCTGGGCCTCGGGCACCGTGATGATGTTGCGCTGGGTGGGCGCAATTTTCGGATCGCGGAAATACGAACCGCGCATCAGCAGGATAGTGATACGGCGATTGCGCGGGTTATGCGGCTCATCGGGCACCAGCAGCTCGCGGTCTGCATTACCGATCACCTTCACCACGCGCTCCTGCTGCAACTGAGTGGAACTTAAAAAACGGCGCGCGGCGTTGGAACGGTCGGCCGACAGCTCCCAATTGGTATAGAGCGGGTTTGCCACCGCCTGCTGCGCGTCGGTATGGCCATGGATGGCGATATTGTTTGGTGTCTTGATAATGATGTTGACCATCGAATCGAGCACTTTCTTGCCGACATCGGTCAGCACCGCACGGCCCGGCATGAACATCGGCTTTTTCCGGTCGTCGATCAGGTCGATCTTCAGCCCCTCCGGCGTATCCTGCACGATGATGTTGTTCTTGTATTCTTCCAGATCCTTGTTTTCCTGCAGTACCTGCTTCACTTCGTCGAAGGTCTTTTTGAAGGTCTGCGTATCTTCATTGCCCTGCCCTTCCTCTTTCTTGCTGGCTTCCTCCACCTCTTTGGGCACGTTTTCAGCTTCTTTGTAAGCATCCGTCGCATCTTTTTTCTCATGAGCAATCTCATCCTGCGGCGCCTTAGCCACTTCGCCCTGCTGTACTTGCCCGGCGACAAGACCCGGTGCGGTAAGATCCTGCTTGGATTGTCCCTTGGGTCCAGATTTTAACCCCCCCTGAAATCCGATGCCTTTAGAATCCTTCAAGCCTATAGTAGGTGTGAAATGCTCGGCGATACCGGCCTTCTGCTGCGGCGAGGTCGACGCCAGCAACCACAGAAGCAGGAAGAACGCCATCATCGCGGTCACGAAGTCGGCATAGGCCACTTTCCACGCGCCGCCATGGTGGCCGCCCGCTACCTTCTTGATCTTTTTTACAATAATCGGCTGATTCTCTGCCATAATACAAGGATTATGGCGTATAAGCCGTTAAGAAGTGGTTATTGAAGCTTCAATAGCCCAGCTGTTTAATCTGCTGCACCGCCGCCTCGATCTTCATGCCTAAAAAGGCCCGGCCATGATCGGCGCTGGCTTGCGTGGAATCGCCATTGGCGCCGGTTTTTTCAAAATCCTCTTCGCGATTGCGTGCGCGCAGCTCGTTTCGGATGCCTTGGCTATGGATAGCCATCATCTCCGATGTGTCGATCAGCGCGGCATGGCCTGCGGGATTCGGGCTGCGGGCACCTATCTTTTCGGCGTGCTGCTCCTGCCCGTTCTTGGCGTAATAATCGCCAATGTTCATCACGGTCACGCTGCTGCTGGCCCATTGCCCGTTCAGCTGGCCTGCCACATCCTGCTGCGCTTTTTGTGATCCGCCATGATCGCCGATGAACAGTATACGGCGGAATCCATGCTGTTTCAGGCTGGCCGCTGCATCTTCGAGCAGCATACGGAAAGTATTGTCACGCACCGACAAGGTGCCGGGGAAATTCATATGCCCTTCCGGCGGGGTGATGCGGCCTTCCGGCACATACGATATGACCGGCGCCACCAGCGTGTTGCCCACGCGTTTTGCGATCTCACCCGCCGTGTAGCGCACAATGATGTTGTGCTTGCCGGTGATCATGTGCGGGCCGTTCTGCTCGGTGCCGCCGATGGGAATAATAACTGTGTGGGCACCTGCGCGCATACGGTCGCGGATCTCCATCCATGTCATCTCTTCCATGTACACATTCTGCGCCAGTGCAGAATGTGCGATCATCAATGAAAAAATGAAAGACGAAGTGGTAATACCAACCCAACGTAATATCTGTCTTATTTTACTCATACTGTTCCTTTCATCTGTTCATCGCGTATCGAATCATCTATTTATCCTACTCATGAACCGTAAAAAAATCGATACTATATTCGCGCGGCTGGCCAAAGCTGACCCGGAGCCGAAGACCGAGCTGGATTTTACCAATGATTTCACGCTGCTGGTGGCCATCGTGCTATCGGCACAGGCCACCGATGCAGGCGTCAACAAAGCCACTCCCGCCCTGTTCAAAGTAGCGGATAACCCCGAGAAAATGCTGAAGCTGGGCGAAGACAAACTGAAGAACTATGTAAAGACCATCGGCCTGTTTAATTCCAAGGCCAAAAATATCATGCTACTATCCCAAAAGGTGGTGAATGAGCATGGTGGCAAAGTGCCGGAAACCCGTGAAGAGTTGATGGCACTGCCCGGCGTTGGCCGAAAAACCGCTAACGTGTGGCTGAACTGCGCGCGGGGCCAGCACACGATTGCAGTGGACACGCATGTGTTTCGCGTGTCCAACCGCATTGGCCTGTGTAAAACCACCAACCCCGATGCCACCGAGATGGCACTGGAAAAAGCTATTCCCGCCCAGTGGAAACAGCATGCGCACCACTGGCTGATTCTGCACGGGCGCTATGTGTGCAAGGCACGCAAGCCGGAATGCAGCAGGTGTATCATCAACGACCTGTGCGAGTTCAGGGGCAAGGTTACTTTCTAACATACACCCCGGCCACCTCATCCTTATACACTTGCTGCCAATGCTTGTGATAATGGCCAGCAAGGTATTCCTGCGCAAATATTGAGTGGTTGGATATAAGGATGGCATCGATACGGTGTTTGGCGATCACGTCTTCCCAGCGGTGATAATGTAACAGGAAGGTGAGGTAATCCTGGATAAGCGTCTCTGAGTAAGCCGTGCCAAAACGCGGATCGATGAATACCGGGAATGTTCCAGCCGATTCGTAGATGATGCGCCCGCCATAGTCGTAATCGTTCAGCACGCGCCTACCCTTCAAATGCTCCAGCACATAGGCCACTGCCGGGCCGGGATCGCTCTGCTTGTCGGCGCGCCAACGCTCGCCTCGGATCAGCGGCAATAATGCGCTGCCCGCCACCATCAACACAACAAGAACCAGCGCCAGTTTCTGCTGCATGCGTGGATTGCCTACAAACGCCAGCGGATCAGGCCGGTGGGTGCGGATATGTTCCAGCCGCGTCAGCATGGATTGCAGGTTCATCGCCATATATGGCGCAGAAACCAGAATGAATATCCCCGCATTACGGAACGAGAACATGCATGCGGCCAGCCAGCCGAGGCTGATGATGCGGTCAGCCAGCGGTGCGGTTTTATCGCGGCTGATCCATGCGATAACGAATATCAGCAGCCACATGGACAGACCCAGGCTTTCTCCGAATACGAAATGCCCCCATTCGGTGATGGTTGCCAGATGCTGGCTGCCAAGCGTACCGAAAACACCAGTGAACAGTCCGCCGCCATAGGGGTTGACCCACAGCGCTGCCACACATGCCAGCAGCGCTGCGGCCAGAGCTTTGAGCCATGGCCGGTTGCGGGTGAGTAGCGCCTCGGCACAATAGGCAAACAGCAGGGTAAAACCGGCAATGAAGCTGCCATGTATATTCGCCCATGCGGCAAACAAAAGCGGCAGCACAAAAAGCAAACGACGGGATTTTTCGTCACGGCTGCTGTGCAGAATCAGGTGCGTGACCACCACCAGCAGGTAGCCGCCCACATGCGGTCGGCCCGACACGAACTCGACCAGGCCAAGGCATGCTACGAATATGGTAAGAAGCTTGGCTTCGCTGCCGATACGTTTGTGCATGTCGATACGATGTGCCAGAAACCCTGCCACCACCGTCATGCACAGTACCGAAGCGATGAATATGGTCGCCAGCCCACCCATATCGTGCAGGCCATGCAGCAAGAGATTCCACAACCATGATATTAAATACCATGGCTGCTGCGGCTCGGTGAATGCCCAGCCGTTTTCGGTCGGCACATGGCCGGTTGCCATGATACGGTCACCGGCGGCGATGTGCCACACCACATCGGCATCGACGAGCACGGGAATGGCAAGGAAATAAAAGGCGGCATAGGCGCCGCATAGTGTCATCAAGGTGAATGCGGAAGGCAGCTTCATGTCAGAACTTGTTGGTCATAGGGAAACGGCGATCCTTTCCGAACATCATGGTAGACAGCTTCACACCGGGGCACGACTGGCGGCGCTTATATTCGGATGCCAGCACCAGCTTCAGCACCTTGCGCACCGTGGCCTCGTCGTAGCCGCGCGCGATGATCTCTTCGGCGCCCATGCGCATCTCGATATGGTGATAGAGTATCTCGTCCAGCACGTCATAAGACGGCAGCTGATCTGCATCGAGCTGACCGGGCGCCAGCTCCGCCGATGGCGGTTTTTCGATGCTGCCCTGCGGAATTGCCGGGCCTTGCGCGTTGCGCCAGTTGGCCATTTCATATACCTGCGTTTTATACAGGTCCTTTAGCACGTTGTAACTGCCGCACGCATCGCCGTACAACGTAGTGTAACCTACCGCCACTTCGGACTTGTTGCCGGTGGACAGCAGCATCCAGCCATGCTGGTTCGACAGTGCCATCAGCGACATGCCGCGCAGGCGTGACTGCAGGTTACCGCCGACATGCAGTTGATCCATCCAGCCGGGTTTCATCACAGGATCGAGCATGGCTTCCAGTGCCTGCATACCCGTCTCGATAGGAATGGTGAAGGTTTCAATGCCCAGAAGTTTGGCGGATAATTCTGCATCGCTGATGCTATGGTCGGAACTGTGCGGCGACGGCAACAGTACGCCTTTTACATTCTGTGGCCCCAGCGCATCCACCGCTACAGCCGCCGTCAGTGCCGAATCGATACCGCCGGAAAGCCCCAGCACCACCGTGGAAAAGCCGTTCTTTCGCACATAGTCGGCAAGGCCCAGCTTCATGGCCTCCCAGATAGTTTCCTCTTGGGGAAGTTTGGCCGACAGTTGCGGCGACCCTGAAAACAGCATAAGCGATTGCTTGAACTCCGGCATGAACGCCAGTTCTTCGGCCTTTCCCGAGAGAATGAACGATCCACCGTCAAACACGATGTCGTCCTGCCCGCCGACAATGTTGAGATAGATGAACGGCAGACCATGACACATGACCGTTTGCCGGATAACCTCGCACCTGCGTTCACGTTTGCCGGCTCTGTAGGGCGATGCATTGATGGCAATGAGCAGCTCGGCGCCCTGATCCTTCATCGCCTGCGGCGCTTCGGGCGACCACACATCCTCGCAGATGAGAATGCCCAGCTTGATGCCGCGCCATGTCGCCACACTGCCTGCACCCGGCTTGTAGATGCGCCGCTCGTCGAACACGCCGTGGTTAGGCAGCACCGTTTTATACTGGATATGGCGGATGCGACCTTCGTCCATCAGGATAGCGGCATTATAAGCGCGCTCGTCGCCATCTTCGTCCCACGGACTTCCAACGATCAGCGCCGGGCCGTTCTTGGTTGCGGCTGCCAGTTTGTGCACCGCTTCCATCGCCGCCTGCCGGAACGGCTGCATGAACACCAGGTCTTCCGGAGAATAGCCGGTCACGCTCGATTCCGGCGTGATAACCATATCGACACCTTCGTCTTTTGCCTTATGGTAGAATTTCAGGATACGTTCGCAATTACCCGCAATGTCGCCCACCGTTGGATTGATCTGGGCCAGTGCGAAGCAGAAGGACGGAAAGCTCATGGATTATCCCAGCCGTTCGATCAACTCACCTACCGACGTGTCCCAATCGGCGACCAGCCCGTAATCGGCGATCTCGAATATGGGGGCGTTCTCGTCCTTGTTGATGGCAACGATCACTTTGCTGTCCTTCATACCGGCAAGGTGCTGGATGGCGCCCGAAATACCGACCGCAATATAAAGTTTCGGCGCGACCACTTTGCCGGTCTGGCCCACCTGCCAGTCGTTTGGCACCCAGCCGGCATCCACCGCCGCGCGCGATGCGCCCATCGCCGCGCCCAGCTTGTCGGCCAGCTGTTCAAGCTTTCTGAAATTTTCCGGTGAACCCAAGCCGCGCCCACCCGATACCACGATGGAAGCTTCGGTTAGTTCCGGCCGTTCGGATTTGCTTGCCTGCACCGATACAAAGCTTGCCTTGTCGCTGGCCGGTTGCGCCGCCAGCTGTTCCACCGTAGCGCTGCCACCCTGCCCTGCGGCGTCGAATCCAGTCTGGCGCACGGTGATGACCTTGATGGCCTCTTCGGTCTTTACAGTTTCGATGGCATTGCCCGCATAGATCGGGCGCTTGAAGGTAGCGCTATCCACCACATCGATGATGTCGGACACCTGCGTGACATCCAGCAGCGCGGCAACCCGCGGCATCACGTCTTTGCCGGTGGTAGTGGCGGTCGCGAATATATGCGAATAATTTTTTGCCACACTCTGAATGAGCGGGGCCATATTTTCAGCCAGCGGCCACTTATACGCCGCATTATCGGCATGCAACACTTTGGTTACGCCCGTCAGCGCAGCTGCCGATTTTGTCGCATCTGCACAGCCTTCACCTGCTACCAGCACATGAATATCCCCACCCACTTTGGCCGCCGCGCTTACCGCATGCGCTGTGGCCGGATGCAGGCTGGCGCCTGAAACTTCTGCTACTACCAGTGATGTCATCTTGCTAATCCTTCATCTACTCTGATCATTCTGAAATATGCACCAATCTCTTGCCGGTGCTTTTCCTTCACACCTATTTCGGCAAGCTTTGTTTTCAGTTCATGCATGGCATCCATCCGGGCTTTATGTTCTTGCCTGATGATTCCATCCAGCACACGCGTCATTCCTTCCCAGCCCGCGCCCGTTGCATTGGTAGCTGCGCGCCTCTCATTAAAACCGGCCAGCGTATCAGTGAGTGCCTGATGCGCTTCGGTGATCGCTGCCACCGCCTGCGCTCTTTTTTCTTGGTCTGCCAGATGTATCATATTGCACATTTGCTGCAGTTGAAATGGGTCCGGCTTTGCCACTTTTTATATCACCTTCGCCTCGTTCTTCAGTTTATCAACCAGTTCCTCAACCGTTTTTACCTTGCCGCCACCGGTGCGCTTCGGTGGTTCTTCTACCTTCATCTGCGTCAGTTTAGATGAAACAGCAACGCCCAGCTCATCCGGCGTCATTTTCACCAGCGGTTTGCTGCGCGCTTTCATGATGTTAGGCAGCGCAACATAGCGTGGTTCATTGAGGCGCAGGTCCGTGGTCACCACACAGGGCATAGCGAGTTTCACCGTCATCAGGCCGCCATCCACCTCGCGGGTGACTTTGGCACTGCTACCGTCGATTTCGAGCTTGGATGCGAACGTGCCCTGACCCCAGCCCAAAAGTGCTGCCAGCATCTGGCCGGTCTGGTTGGCATCGTCATCGATGGCTTGTTTGCCGAGTATCACCAGTTGCGGCGATTCTTTCTCCACCACCGCTTTAAGCAACTTGGCGGCAGACAGCGGCGTCACCTCGCCCTCGGCCTGCACATGTATGCCGCGGTCGGCGCCCATGGCAAGGGCGGTGCGCATCACCTCCTGCACTGCGTCTGCACCGATGGATACCACCACCACTTCGCTGGCGGTGCCTTTTTCCTTCAGGCGGATGGCCTCTTCCACCGCGATCTCGTCGAACGGGTTCATTGACATCTTTACGCCGGCGGTTTCTACCCCGCTGCCGTCGGATTTCACGCGCACACGCACGTTATAATCCACCACCCGTTTCACTGCGACTAGTATCTTCATTTAATTTCCTTTTTTATTGCCATTCTGAGCGAGCGTAGCAAGTCGAAGAATCTTTCGCAACTCTCATAAGATCCTTCGATTCCGGCCCAAAGGCCTCCACTCAGGATGACATTAGCGGTTTACTCCTGGTTGCCATAACACATCGTTGTCACCGTTATTATTCGCTATGCGTGACAATACAAACAAAAAATCCGACAGGCGGTTCAAGTATCTCAGCGCTGCCAGATTCATCGGTTCCTTTTCGGCCAGCATACAGGTGCGGCGCTCGGCACGGCGCACCACCGTGCGCGCAAGGTGCAGGTTGGCCGCCAGCGGCGATCCACCCGGCAGCACAAAAGAATTGAGCGGTTGCAGGTGAGCATTCATGGCGTCAATCTGCTCTTCCAGCCAGTGCACCTGCTTGTCGGTAATGCGCAAGGCTGTGCCTTCCCCGCTGATCGGGGTGGAAAGATCGGCGCCGAGGTCGAACAGGTCATGCTGAATACGACGCAGAAATTCGTCGTGCTCGCCTCTGGTATGCAGACGGGCAAGGCCGATGCAGCTATTGGCTTCGTCCACCGCGCCATAGGCTTCTACACGGATATCGTATTTGGGTACGCGCGTGCCGCCGGTCAGGCCGGTGGTACCTTCGTCGCCGGTGCGAGTATATATCTTGCCGAGTTTGACCATATTTAAAAAGATGATTGGATGACTGGGTTACCGGATGACTTATAATGAAATACGCCTGCAGCCAAATGATCTGGTTTCGAGCCATCCAGTGATCCAGTCATCGGGTTATCCCTTGTCTCCCGCCATGAATAACAGCGCTAGCAGGCCGATCGCCAGCCCCTGCAACATGACACGCCAGCGCATGAGGCGGTTTGAATATTTCTGGTTAACCTTGCCGCCAACACTCATCAGCACCACACCGGCCAGCAACACGCCGACCGTCGCCATGAGCAATGCGAACAGTATATAATACCCCATGACTAACCGTGCTGTGCGCGGCGCAACACGTAGGTGCGGCTGCAATACGGGCATGTGATCCGCCCGGTGTCGCGGTCTACATGCAGGTATACGCGCGGATGCCCGAGTGCCGTGTTGCCGCCATCGCAGGCAACCTCGAGCGAATTGACGTTAATGACTTCAAATGACTTGGCCATATGCCCTCATAAAGCTCCGGTGATATTCACCAGGGCACTATAGGCAATAAATGGTTTGGGCTCAATTAGTAAATATGAAGTTCGGGCCGCTTCTGGTAAGCGGTGCGGAATGATCCGCCTGGATGACCCTGGCGCTGGAAGAACGCACGGCGGTAGCCGGAGCCGTACGGGTGATGGTCAGGGTGGTTGGGGCTACCTGTGCCACCGTCATCGGCTTGTTCGGGTTTATCACACGGATTTTTGGTTTGGATGTTGCATGCGCGGTTTTAGCAGACGCAGATTTGTTGCTGACCTCGATCACCTTCATGCGGGGAGTCTGGTGGCTGGCCACCTGCTTGCCGCGCTGCTCCGGCAGCCTGACGATCTGCGCCGGCTTTGCAACCGATGCCATCCGGGTCTGTGCAGTCTGCGTCTGTGCGGTCTGGATCTTCGCTGCACGCAGCTTGTCTATGATGTTATGCCAGCGATCGAACACGCTGCCGGCATATTTGGTGCCACGCTGATTAGTTTTGGAATGGTAGTGGCCGGCGGCGGTTTTCCACGAACGCGCGTCCAGATACAGGCGGCGCAGGAAACTGGCGGCATAGGCCACGTTATATTTGGGATCGAACGCGTCATCGAGCGAACGGAATGCTTTGGCATGATGGTACAGATTCACCTGCATACAACCCACGTCGATACTTTTAATGCCCTGCGCACGGTATTTTTTCACGGCGGCTATGGCTTCGGCCTTGCTATCGAAATAATAGCCCTTGCCCTGCACGTTGATAGTCCACGGCCACGGCACACTGATCTTCAGGCCCTTGTGGTAACGGCCCGACTCAGTGCTGGCAATAGCAGAAAGCAGATGGGTGGGAATTGCGAACTGGCGCTCATACCGATTGATATAGCGGGTGCACAACTTGGCGCCCTCCACCAGCTGGGCATCACTGACCGCATGCGAAGAGGCTGCCCCAAGGCTTACCAATGGCACCATCAGTATGGGCAGTATTAATATGCTCTTTATTCTTCCCATTACCGGCATTATTCGTTCCATTACATAAAATGTTATTAATGTAATACAAAAATTATACCAAACTTCAGGCGCATCTAAAGTTAACGTTTCGTTACAAATAGGTTAATAACGCCTTAAGAGGCGCAGTTATCCTAGTTTTTACAGGGTTTTAAGCGTGGCGCCGCTGGCGCAGAAATAAGCCAGTTTTTAAGGTCTTTTTGTGCGTTTCGCCCTGCCAGATCACGCAGCAGCATATGGTAAGCATTTGGATAATATATACAATGCAGGGGAGCCGGTATATGTTCTGCTGATTTTTCAATAACTTCCGGCAAAATTACCTGATCGTTGCCGCCATACATCAATAATGTGGGTATTTCTACACCGGAGGCATCCTTGTAGGCCTCGTCCATCAGATCCACCAGCCCGTATATGGCATCCAGACGGGTCGCCTTGATGATCAGCGGATCGCGGCCCATTTCGCGCAGTATTTCCATATTATCGGTAGCCAGTATATCGAGGTCATCCCCCGTGACAGTATGGCCCGGAAACATATAGGCCGATACATTGGTGAGAATGCGGTAGAACGGGTTCATGGTGTCGCCACCCCACATGGCAGGCGATACCAGCACCAGCCCATCGACACGCGGGAAGCCCGGCTGCGTGGCTGCATGAATCGCAACGGCCCCGCCCATGCTTTCGCCCAAAAGATAGAGTCGCCGGTCATGGTATTTCAGGCGCAGCACTTCGATCCATTCAGCCACATCTTCGGCAAGGTTTTTGCGGCCACCCCAGATGCCCGGCAACCTGCCCGCCCCGAAACCACGCTGGTCATAGGCATAGACTGCAATACCGTGTGCAGCCAGATACGCTCCCGTACCTTCAAAGGCCCTGCTATAATCATTGAAGCCATGCAATGCCAGTAATACGGCACGCGGCTTGCCAGCTGGCAACCAGCTGCGATAAGGCAACAAGGCACCATCGTCGGCAACAAACACTTCGGATTCAAGGCGCGGCGGCTGGCTGGCTTGCGCCACATAAGGCTGCTCGACCGGCGTACACGCCGCCAGCGCACCCATCAACAAAAACGCACCGCACGTTTTTCTCATTTTACAATTACCCACGAAAGCCGGTGGCGACCACATACATTTCCGAGGAATCGGAACGACTCGATTTCGGCTTTGCATGTTTTACCACAGAAAAATCCTTTCGCATCTGCGTAAGCAAATTCTGTTCCGTACCACCCTGAAACACCTTGGCCACAAATACCCCGCCGGGCGCCAGTATTTCCTGTGCGAATGCATAGGCCGCCTCCAGCAGGCCCATGATGCGCAAATGGTCGGTGGCCGCGTGCCCGGTGGTGTTTGGCGCCATGTCGGACATCACGATATCGGCCTTGCCACCGAGCGCTTTGCGCAGTTTATCCGGCGCGTCTTCGGCCATGAAATCCATCTGTATGCAGATGGCGCCTCGCATCGGCTCCATGGCCAGAATATCCATCGCCACCACGCGCGGATCGTTGCGCGGGGACTGGCAACGTTCCACCGCAATCTGTGTCCAGCCGCCGGGTGCCGCGCCCAGGTCGAGCACGCGTTTGCCGGGCTTGAAGAACCGGAACTTATCATCCAGCTCCAGTATCTTGTATACGGCGCGGCAACGGTAGCCGTCTTTTTTGGAACGCTGCACATACGGGTCGTTCAACTGGCGCTCCAGCCAGCGCGTCGATGAAGGCGTGCGCTTGCGTGCGGTTTTCACCCGCGTCTTTTCTACACGGTGACCGGAGCCGGGATTTTTCTTATCGGCCATATCAGGACTGCTCGGTGAGTGACAGGATGATGCCCTCGCGCACACCGCGGTCGGCCACGCGTATCTGCATGTGCGGCCATGGGCGGGTAAGCGCATCAAATATAGCACAGCCGGATAATATAAAATCGGCACGGTCTGCGCCGATGCAGGGATGGTTGAAACGCTCCGACGGGCGCATATCTTTTAAGTTGCTGACGGTTTTGCGCAGGCTTTCCACCGGAAGCGTGATACCGTCGATCTTAGAGCGGTCATAGCGCGGCAACCCTTGCGTAATGGCCGCCAACGTGGTGACCGTGCCCGAGGTGGACAACATCTGCATGGTTCCGGCATCGGCGGCCAGACGTATGTTATTGCGCTCGATGAACGATGCGATCTTTTCACTGATTAACGTGGTCATATCGTCATACGCCATGTCAGAGAATGCCGTGCCGCCATAGGCATCGGTAAGGTTCATCACACCGTAACCAACCGACAGCCAGTCGCGGATACGATTGGTGCCGTCGGGCTTCATTTCCACCCACATGAGTTCGGTACTGCCGCCGCCAATATCGAATACCAATGCATTCGGCTTGCTCTTGCGCAGCAGCGACGCGCAGCCTAAAAACGCCAGGCGTGCTTCCTCTTCCCCGGAGATGATATGGATATGCATACCCAGCTCGGTGCGCACACGCTCGATGAATGCCGGGCCGTTGCTGGCACGGCGGCACGCTTCGGTGGCTACGAAACGTTTACGCGCACTGGGATATTTGGCCAGCTTGTTCTGGCAGGCCTCCAGCGCCTGGATGGTGCGCTCCATCGCTTTGGGTGACAGCTCACCGGTTTTGTTCAGCCCCTCGCCCAGACGAACGATGCGCGAGAAACTGTCGCGCACCCTGAAATCATCGGAAAGCGGACGCCCTGCGGCATCCTCCGCTAGGGCTACCACCAGCAGGCGGCAATTATTGGTGCCAAGATCCAACGCGGCATACAAGCGCTCGCCCGTAACCCGTTGTGCCCGCGCTTTTTTGGCACTGGTACGCTTTTGCAGCATAAAACTCACTATACGGCGGCACCGCCGGGGGAAGGCCGCCTATATCTCACTAATTTAATAATACGTAGGCAACATACTGGAAACCCGGCAGGCAAACAAGCCTTTACAACTTCGGGGTCATCCGTACCGGCAAGCGGTCGCGGTTGGCATGGGCATTAAGTATCAACCCCATTCCCACCATGGTAGACAGCATGATGCTGCCGCCGTAGGACATCAGGGGCAGTGGCAACCCCACCACCGGCATCATACCCATAACCATGCCGCAGTTAATGAGTACGTGCAGGAACAATATAGACACCACTCCGGCGGCGATCATGGCGCCGAACGTGCTACGCGAACGCTGGGCCACTACCATGCCCGAAGCCCATAATAGCCCGTATAGGAACAGCATGGTCACGCTGCCGACGAAGCCAAACTCCTCCGACAGCGCGGTGAAAATAAAGTCGGTATGCTTTTCAGGAAGGAAATTAAGCTGGTTCTGCGATCCCTGCAGGTAGCCCTTACCCAGCAGCCCGCCCGAACCGATTGCAATGATGGATTGCAGGATATTATAGCCAGCTCCCAACGGATCTTGCTCCGGATCGAGAAACGTGAGCACGCGCTTTTTCTGGTAATCATGCAGGAATTGCCACGCCACCGGCGCCGATGCGGCGGCAAGCACAAGCAATCCGAT
>JBFWQQ010000023.1:0-20405 GCA_050249355.1 Alphaproteobacteria bacterium
TTGGCCACTGTTTCCTCGAATGGATACAGGTTGATGACCAGCATATCAATACCTTCAATATTATGCTCACGCATGGCCTGCCGATGCTCGGCATTGTCACGCACCGCAAGAATGCCGCCATGCACTTTGGGATGCAGTGTTTTCACCCTGCCATCCATGATTTCCGGGTGGCCGGTATAATCGGACACGTCCTGCACTGTGATGCCTGCATCGCGCAGGGCTTTTGCCGTGCCGCCAGTAGACAGGATAACCACCCCGCTGCTATCGAGAAATTGGGCGAATTCAATTAAATTGGTTTTTGACGATACGGAGATCAGGGCGCGTTTTATGGTCATGTTCTACTGGTTTTGCGGGTTTATATTCAGGTACGAGTTCTTGCAGCAGCCCCCTTACCTGCGCAGTGTCACGCGTTAGCGCAACCTTTTGCAGTCGCTCAAGGCCTGCGCACAGCGCATCCATATCGGCGATAGTGGGCGATGCAAGGAAAATGCTGGCATGGCTGGTTTTAGCGGCATTTTCGGAAAGGTAAAATAATTCTTCGTATAATTTCTCGCCCTGGCGCAGGCCGGTGAATACGATCTCAATGTCTTCGCCCGGACGCAAGCCGGCCAGCCGGATCATCTGATGCGCGAGTTCAAGGATTTTCATCGGCTTCCCCATATCGAGCACGAAAACACATTCGCGTCTGCCTTCTATGGCAGCCCCCAGCGATGCCGCCTGCATCACCAGTTCGACCGCTTCGCGCACGGTCATGAAATAGCGCGTCATATCCGGATGGGTAACGGTAACCGGACCGCCCGCCGCGATCTGCTCTTGGAACAACGGCACCACCGATCCAGTGGAACCCAGCACGTTGCCAAAACGCACAGTGATAAAACGTGTCTGCGATTTCTGCTGCGCGGCACCCAGCGCCTGGCAGAAACATTCGGCCAGCCGCTTGGACGCCCCCATCACATTGGTGGGGTTCACCGCCTTGTCAGTGGATATCATGACCATCACGGCAGCTGCATGTTTCCTGGTGGCCTCGGCGATGGTACGCGTACCAAACACATTAGTCAGCACGGTTTCTTCCACGTTATGCTCGGCCAGCGGTACATGCTTGACGGCAGCGGCGTGGAATACGATCTGCGGCTTGTGCTTCGCGAACAGCCGATCGACCACCATCTCATCGCCGACATCGGCCAATATGCCATGCAGCGGCAGTTCCGGATAACGGCTGCGTATCTCGTGATCGATCTTGTACAGGTTGAACTCGCTGCGCTCGAGCAGCACCATTTCGGTCGGGCCATACGATGCGATCTGGCGCGTCAGTTCACTGCCGATGGTTCCCCCTGCCCCGGTCACCAGTATGCGCTTGCCCGCTACCAGCGTCTGCATTGCGGCACGGTCGAGTACATTCTGCGAACGCCCCAACAGGTCTTCGACTATGATGGGGCGTACTTCGCGATGCCTGTCTACCGCATGCTGGAACTCGCTCGAGCGCGGCAGGCGCGCAAGCGGAATACCCAGCGTATCCACCTGTTCGAGTAGTTGCCTGATGTCCCTGCTGGCATACTGTTCCTCGGTAAGGATAATCTTGTGCGGGCGACGTCCTTTGCGCTCCAGCTTCTGTACCACGCGATCCAGGAGGTCAGCGCCGCCATAGACCGGTATGCGATGCAACGTGTAATGGCGATGCTTCTCATTGGTGTCGATGATCGCCACGACCTCATACGGCGCCCGGACATCGCGGGCCATATCGCGCAGGAAACGTTCGGCATTATCGTTCACACCCATCAGCAATACGGGTATGCGGCCAGTATCAGGACGACGGTATTCCGTGGAAAACGTATGGTCATGCAGGGCCCGAAAGAAAAAACGCGGCCCGCATAACAGGAGCAGCAGCAGCATCCAGTTGATAAACGGCACCGAACGCGGCAATTCGTGCGTGCGGTCGATCAGGAACATGACAGCAAAAAAGAATACAACGGACAGGCTGATCGCCCGCACGATCACGGCTATGTCGCGCATCGAAGTATAGCGCCATGACCCGCGATATACGCGCATGCTGGAGAACACCGCCGCGCATACCCCGGTGAATACCAATGTGCCCTCTACCAGATACGGCTCCGCCAGATGCATCTGGCTGCCGCCCAACCTCATATATACTGCCAGCACAAAACTCAGGCCTGCCATCGCGGTGTCATGCACCGCAACCAGCGCATTACGCGAGGGCACTTTACTGGACATCGGATGGCTCCTTTGCGGTTGGTTTTTCATGCGCAAAAAATCCCAGCAGCAGCATGACCGAAAGATACGCCAGCAGGATATGGAATGATGCCAGCTCCTGCTCGATCTGCGCATGTGTCGACAATGAAATGGTGAGCAGGTTTATCCCGATGATGCTACGCAATACAAAACGCGGGCTGCGGCCGTTGCTGATCGCCAGAAAGTAATAATACTCATCGTGGTCGCGCTGCATGAGTTTGCTGCGCCACATGCGGCGCACCCACGCAAACAGGTGATCGCAGACAAAATAGGCAGGCAATATCAAAGCGGCATACACATATCCGGTTGCCGCAGCCGTGAACAGCAAATACCCCACGAAAAATCCCAGCGGAATACTGCCAACCTCACCCAGAGCAATCTTGGCCGGTGGATAATTCCACCACAGGAAACCGCACCCTGCCGCCACAGCCACCAGGCTGTAGCCCGACAGCACATCCGGGAAGAATCCCGCAAGGGTTACCACCACGGCCAAGCCCATGCATATGCACACCATGGCGCTGATGCATAGGCCTTCAAGGCGATCCATACTGGCAAACACATGCATGAACCACAGCCATATTGCGCCGGTAATCAGCGTATCCATCCAAGGCGGAAAAACTCCATTGAACGTGGGTTGCGTAAAACCGCTCATGGGCACGGCGATCGCAAGTATCTGCACCAGCATCTGTACGAACCACGGAAGCGGCAGGATCTTTTTAAGCAGTGCCACCGATAATAACAGCATCATGGAAAGCAGGATGCTGTAGCGCACATCGATCACCGATACGCAGATCAGCAGCGCAAACACCACCACGATGCCGCCATCTTGTATGCTGTAGGGCGGTGCACCCGGGAAATCCGGCGGCAACCGGTCGTATCCCAGCTGCAAACGGCGCTGGCGCATAGCCAGAATAATGATGCGCGACCCCAGCAACGCCATCATGAATGCACACAAGGATACGAGAATGGTAAAGGTCACCCGCGCCTCCCGAATAATATCTCAATATCCGAACGCTTTAGCTCAACATATGTGGGACGGCCATGGTTGCACTGGCCGGATAGCGGAGTCTGTTCCATCTGGCGTAGCAGTGCATTCATTTCGGCGACATTCAGCGACCGGCCCGCCCGCACGCTGCCATGGCAGGCCATGGTACCGCTCAGGCTTTCGATGCGGTCTTTGAGTGCCAGCGCTTCGCCAAACTCCTGTATGTTATCTGCCAGTTCCTGAATCATTTGCGTCACATTCACCTCGCCAAGCATGGCAGGTGTTTCCCGTACCATCACAGTATCGGTGCCAAACGCCTCTATGGCAAGGCCAAACTCCAATAGTTCGGCGTGCCGGGCCAGCAGACTTTCGGCCAGCGCCTCATTCAGCGTCACCACCTCCGGCAGCAACAGCTTCTGGCGGGCCACACCGTTCTGGGCCAACTGAGCTTTCATACGCTCATGCACCAACCTTTCATGGGCGGCGTGCTGGTCGACGATCACCAAGCCGTTCTGCGTTTCTGCCACGATATAGGTCTGGTGCAGCTGGCAGCGGGCGGCACCCAGAGGATAGGTGGTGTAATCAGGCGTACCGTACGGCTGCTCTGCAGGCCGAGCCATAGGGGGTAATGCCATACCCGCCATCTGTGGCGCCTGCGCAGTAAACGTGGCAACGGGCTGCTCGTGGAATGCAGCCGGTGCTGTGTGTACGGGGTAATGAAAAGACGCGGCGGGCTGCGCGCCTCGCGAACTGCTGAAACGGCGCAACGCATCGCTGGCCACCGTGGTGGATGCACGAAATCCTGCGCCGGATAATGCATGCTTGATGCTACCGACGATCAGGCCACGTACCATGGCATTGTCACGGAAGCGCACTTCTGCTTTTGCTGGGTGTACATTGACATCCACCTCAGAAGGAGGAAGTTCGAAGAACAGCACCACGACCGGATGCCGGTCATGCGCCAGCACATCCTGATACGCACCTTTGACTGCGCCCAACAGCAGCCGGTCACGCACCGGGCGGTTGTTGACGAACAGATATTGCTCGGACGAGGTCCCCCGGTTGTAGGTCGGAAGCGCAGCGAATCCGGTCAGACGAATCCCTTCGCGTACATGATCCAGCGGTAGCGCGTTCTCGCCAAACGCCTCGCCCATCAGGCTGGTCAGCCGCGCCAGCCGTGCATCCAGCACGTTACCCTGCCGGCTGTCGACCCGCAGCAAGGTTTTCTTTTCCGATGCTAGCGTAAACGATATGTGTGGATTTGCCATAGCCAGCCGCTTGACCATGTCAGCTACCTGTTGGGTTTCTGCACGGTCGGACTTCAGGAATTTCAAGCGCGCCGGAGTAGCAAAGAACAGGTCGCGCACTTCGACGCGCGTACCTTTGATGCCCGCCGATGGTTGTGGGGCATGCACATCGCCCGCTTCTACCCGCACGCTCCAGCCCTCGCCATCCGTAGCACGGCGGCTGGTCAGCGTCAGGCGGCTGACCGAAGCGATCGACGGCAGCGCTTCGCCACGGAATCCCATAAAGCGAATATCCACCAGATCATCGGCGTTGAGTTTGGACGTCGCGTGGCGTTGCAATGCCAGCACCAGATCGCCTTTACTCATGCCGGAACCGTTGTCTTCCACCACAATACGGTTCTTGCCTGCCTCTTCCAGCAATATGTCGATGCGGGTGGCAGCGGCATCGATAGAATTTTCTACCAGCTCCTTCACCACCGACGCGGGACGCTCGATCACCTCGCCTGCTGCAATACGGTTGACCAATGTGGCAGGCAGGATGCGTATGGTCACGCCGCCCCCCTTAGCAGGTGCATGCGTGCAAGCTCCTTGCTTTCTTCTACCGCCGGCTGGTCGAACGGATTGACATCAAGCAGCGCGGACATGAATACGATCTCCAGCATGCCGTGCATCAACAGTGCTCCAAAACCCTTTTCATCAAGCGTATCAAGCGCCAGCACCCGTACCGGGCAGGCGTTATGGATCAGGGTGGTGATGGTGGCATCCTGCTGTGCCTGCATGACATCACCCAGACGGCGGCCATTCAGGTGCGCAAGCTGTGCCGGAGCAGGAATAACCGCACCGGTTCCGGAACGTTTTAATGTGATGATGGTAAAAAGTTTGTCTTTTGGCCCATCCAGAAACAGCTGTAGCTGGCTGTGCTGATCTGTTGTGCCGATAGCGATCAGCGGCGACGAGCCCCTGCCCTGCTTGCCCAGGCTTTCGGCCCAGCTCTGACGATACCAGCCGGCAAAACCGGCGAGCCGCTCGGCATAGGGCCATAGCACGCTGATGTTTCGTCCTGACTGCAAGGCAGTATATTGCAACGCAGCCGCCTGTGCCGCCATGCAATCGGCAGCGTGTGCAGCTTGCTGCAGTTGCGCCGCCACCTGCTGTGCTCCTTTGCGCAGTGCTTTAATATCCAGCCCGGCCAGCGCGGCAGGTAGCAACCCCACGGCGGTCAGGGCAGAAAAGCGCCCACCGATGTCTGCAGGATGTTCGAGTATGCGCATGCGCTGTGCAGAAGCTTCCTTACGCAGTGGGCTGTCGCTGGTCATGGTAATAGCAATACATTGGCGGCTGACATCGCCACCCGCCTGTGCGATGCGCGCCTGCAGCACATAATACTGCGCCAGCGTTTCCACCGTGGTGCCCGATTTACTGATGATCACAAAACAAGTGCGGGGGATATCGATCTTGCGTACCACCGCTTCGATGAGGTCGGGGTCGATATTTTCAAGAAAGTGCAGCCCCATATCGCATTGCCCCAGCTGCAGTTGCGCCAGTATTCTTCCGCTCAGGCCCGAACCTCCAGAACCGCATACCACGATATGCCTGAAATGCTTGCGAATATCAGCGGCCAGCGCAATGATCTGTTCCAGATCCTCAGTCTTGTGTGCGAGGTCGAGCAGTGCCATGGTGGGTGTGCATTGTCCTGTTCGGATGCCATCATACACCGGTTGCAACGTGTCGAGATTTGTGCGGTATGCCTTTTGATCCAACGTTTTATCGCCAAAACACCCGGCCAGATCCTGTGCAATACTCATGGCCTGCCCTCCATACCCGGCTGGCCAACGACGACGACACGCAAGCGGTCGACATCGATCAGCCGGCGGGCAACCGCATTCACCTGGTCAAGCGTCACGGCTTCCACCATGGCATTACGGCTGGCAAGGTAATCGCGCCCCAGACCGAACAGCTGCATGCTGATAAGATAACGCGCGATATCGGCATTGCTGTCCAGCCCCAGTACAAACGAACCGGTGATATATTGTTTGGCATCGTCCAGTTCCTTCTGGCTGATGCCGTTTTTCACTGCATCGCGCAGCGTATCCTGCAATAGGGCCAGCGCAGCACCCGCCTGCTCGTTACGGGTGGCAAACGAACCGCGCCATACCGGCGCGTGCGCGGCCAGGTCAAGCGTGCTACCGATACCGTAGGTCAGGCCTTTATTGATGCGCAGCTCTTTACCCAGACGGCTTGTAAGTGAGCCACCGCCCGCCAGTATGTGGTCGAGCACATAGGCCGGGAAAAAATCGGTATCGTGGCGCGCAACGCCGGGCAGGCCGAATATCACCATCGCCTGCGGAACTGCAAACTGCGTGATCACTGGCTCTTCCCATGCTGCTATCGATATGTCAGGGATCTCGTGCTCCGGGCTAAACGATTGCGGTAACGCGCCCAGATGACTATCGAGTAGATTTCCGAGTTCTTCAGGCGTAATGTCGCCTACTACCGCCAATAGCATGTTCTGCCGGGTCAGATAGTGCGTGTAATAATGACGCAGGTCATCCTGGCTGATTGCCGGAATCGTTTGCCGCGTACCGGCAGGCGGGTTGCTGTATGGGTGCGTGCCGAACGCATGCTGCTGCCAGCTCCGCCACGCAAGATAGCCCGGGCTTTGTTCCTGCTGCGCCAGAATGGAGATCGCCTGCCGCTGGCTACGCTGCAGGCTTTCAGCATCCATGCGCGGGGCGGTCAGCGACAGGCCCATGAGTGAGAAGGCAATATCCTTGTGTTCGCTCAGCGTCTCCATCGAGACACTAAATGCATCCTGATCTACTCCTGCCTGCAAGGCAATCGCACGCGACTCCACTGCTTCGGCAAATGCGCGCGCATCGTATTCTCCGGCGCCTTCGGTGAACATGGCGGCGGCCAGGGTTGCGCGGCCAAGTTTATCAGCGCTGTCGGTTGCCGTACCGCTGCTGGTAAACATGATCTTCACGGCCACCAGAGGTACTGCATGCTCTTCCACCAGCCATGCTTTAATGCCTTTGCTGCTTATCACTTCCTGCACGTTGGTGGCCCATGCCGGAAACGCGGCTAGCGATAATAGGATGGCGATACATATGGCCCTCATGGCGTAACCTCTCTGGGCAGAAGGTGTCCGGTGACACTGGCCTCAGGAATCAGGATGCTATGGGCGACCGCCTGCATCTGGCTGGCCTGCACCGCGTCGATCAGCTCCTGCCAGCGCACAAAATAATCCGGATTTTTACCGGCCATGCGTATCCAACCCATGATGCGGGCCATCGAGCTCAGCCCGTCACGGGCATAAACCGATTCGGCCTTCAGCAATGTTTTGGCACGCCCAATATCCTCTGCACTGAAGCCATCTTGCTTGATGCGCGCAAGTTGCGCATCGACTGCATTTTCGATCTGCTCGAAGCTGACATTTTTTTCCGGGATCACGGTGATGGTAAAATCCGCCGGGCCCAGGCCGATGCCGTTATAGCTTGTATCCACCTGCGAGGCGAGTTTCTGCTCCACCACCAGCGCCTGGTAAAGGATGCTGGTTTTTCCACCACCCAGCACCTGCGACAACAAGAATGCAGGCAGTACATCAGCCTCTTTGCCGGAACCGAAGCTTGGCGCAATATAGCGGCGTAGCCACTGTTCCTGCTTTACGTTCTCATGCCGCAGTTCCACTTGTCGCGGCGCACGTTGCGGCGGCTCGGATACCCAGTTGCGCAGCGGCGTCTCCGCTTTGGGCAGGGTGCCGTAAGAACGCTCGGCCAGCGGTTTTAATTCGGCTGCAGTAATATCGCCGCTGACAATCAGCACCGCATTGCCCGCGTGATAGTATTTTTTGTGAAAATCCAGAACATCCTCCCGGTTCAGCCCCTGCATCTCATGCATCCAGCCGATCACCGGTATGCCATACGGATGATGGCGGAACAACGCAGCATTCACCTCTTCATCCAGCAGTGCTTCCGGACTGTTTTCAATACGCTGACGCCGTTCCTCGATGATCACCTCGCGTTCCTTTTCGGTTTCGCCCTCTTCCAGTTTCAGCCCGCGCAGTCGGGCCGCTTCCAGCTTCATGACCAGCGGCAGGTGTTCTTTGGCAATATTCACATAATAGCCGGTGGAATCGTAGCTGGTGAAGGCGTTCTGGTCGCCGCCATGCCGTGCGATGATATCGGAAAATTCCCCGGCCTTGTATGCGTCGGTGCCCTTGAACATCATGTGTTCGAGGAAATGCGCAAGGCCTGACTTACCCTCCGGATCATCGGCGGAGCCCACCCTGAACCACAGCATATGGCTGATCGCCGGCACACGATGATTGGGCAGTACAATCACTTCCATGCCGTTACCCAGTTTAAACTGTTCGACGGGAATTTTTTCGGTGGCACGCGCTGCTGCCGGAAACAACAGCATCACCGCAATAAGCATGCGGTACCATTGCGGCCTGGTCGCCTTCATCCTAGTCTCCGAAGATACGGCCCCACAGGCCGCCGTCTTTGGACTCCTTGACCTCGCCTTCATTGACCGGCTTGCCTTGCTCCTGATTGGTCTGGATACGGTCGGCTTCACCACCGGCGTCTATCACCGGTTCATCTTTTTCCCAGTCCCACATAGAATCCCACCAGCCCTGCTCTTCCTGCTGCACACGGCGCGAAGTGCGCTCGCTTTGCAGTTCTTCGCGAATATTACTGTTGGCATGGGTTGCACCCGCATTCATAAGGAACTGCGCATCGGCAGAATCCGCCTGCGACTGCCTTATCAATTCAACCGGACGGGCAGCGTCCGATTCCTCCGCGCCCGATGGCAGCTGGTACAGGCCCGCTTCCCCATCGCTGCGGATGATATTCTGCGCTCTGGCCTCCACCGGCAATGACGATGGTGCGGCGCCACTCATATCCCCGGGCGGCCGCAGGTTGAACTCCGGCGGCACGGCCAGCGGCGGACGCGACACCACGCGGAACTCATCCGGCGCCTTACGGTCCAGCCCCAGCGTTTCCTGTACATCGCCGCTGCTGCAGGCGGTCAGGATACCCAGCAGCAACACTGCATATGGCTGTTTCATGTACTACCTTCCTTGCTTTCTTTTTTGTGTTCTAAGAACATACTGTGGATACATAAAAGTACAACCCCAATAAAGATGGCCGAATCGGCAATGTTAAACGCGGGCCAATGCCAACCCGAAACATGAAAATCAAGAAAATCAAATACCTTACCAAAACGCAACCGATCGGCCACGTTTCCGATCGCCCCACCGATCACCAGCCCCAGCCCGATGGCCAGCACACGCGAATCGCAACGGGTCAGCCACACCGCGAGGATTATTACAATTACAACCGACATGGCCGATAGTATCATCGGCTGGTTGTAGCCAGCGAACATGCCGAAACTCACACCGGGATTCCACACCGCCACCAGGTTAAAATAGCCGGTCACCTCTATCGGCGGGCGATGCAGCAGGTCCAGCACCTCCAGCATATACCATTTGCTTACCACATCCGCCATGATGGTCAGTATGGCCACCGCCAGCCCCATCAGGATCAGCAGGCGTTGCTGCAATGGGCTCATAATACCGACTCTTTGAATAATGATGATGCCGACCCGACATCTTTCTTGATCTGCGCCTGCAGAGCATCAATAGTTTCAAATGACTGCTCCGGCCGGATGAAATGCAACAGCTCCACCCGTGCCTGCTGCCCGTAAATGTCCTCATCGAAATTGAAAATATGCACCTCCAGCAGCGGCTTCCTGCCGCCCACTGTGGGCTTTATGCCGAGATTGGCGACCGCCTCGAAATGCCGGTCCGCCACCTGCACGCGCACGGCATACACACCGAAACGCGGCGCGTATAATTTGTGCAGGCTGATATTTGCTGTAGGAAAGCCCAGCGTGCGCCCACGCTTATCGCCATGCATCACGCGACCGCAGATCGTAAACGAATGCCCCAACATGCGAACGGCTTTGGCAATATCACCAGCCGCCAGTGCCTGTCTCACCGCGCTGGTGGAGATCACCGTACCGTCCTCCTCGGCAATAGCAGGTACCGCTGTAAAACCGAAACCCAGCCGGTGACCCTGCCCGGCCAGAAATTCCGTATTGCCCTCACGCCCTTTTCCAAACGCGAAATTGTAGCCGGTCACTACATGGTGCACGGCCAGCTGTTCGTGCAATATATGCTCTACGAACGAACGCGCCGTGGTGCCGGCCAGCTTTTCATTGAAGCGCAGCACGAACATGGCTCTGATGCCCGTCTCTTCCATACGTTGCACCTTCTGCCGGAAACGGTAAATGCACACCGGCTGCCCCTTAGAAAAATAGGCACGCGGGTGCGGCTCGAAGGTCATGACTGCAGGCATGCGTTCTTCGTGCTTCGCCATATCGATCACATGGTGCAGGATCGCCTGGTGGCCGCGATGTACGCCATCGAAATTTCCCAACGCCAGCACGCTATGGCGGAGTTCCTCTGGGCAACGATCAAAATCGCGGATCAGCTGCATGCCGCCTGTCCTTACGCCACCTGCTCCTGCAGGGAATTACGGATGTTCAGGTAATACAATGCAGGTGCAGCAATATAGATCGAAGAGTAAGTGCCCACGAACACACCGACCGCGATGGCGGCCGAGAACGCTAGCAATACCTGCCCCCCAAACATCACCAGTGCGATAGCCGAAAGAAATGTGGTAAGCGCCGTAACGATGGTACGCGACAAGGTTTCGTTGATACTGCGGTTGAGCAGCTCCATCACATTCATTTTCTTGAAGCGGCGCATGTTCTCGCGGATGCGGTCATAGATCACCACCGAGTCATTGATGGAATACCCGATAATGGTAAGAATGGCGGCCACCGCCGGTAAGCCAAAATCGAGCTGGGTGAATGCGAAGAAGCCAAGGATCATGATGGTATCATGTGCCAGCGCAAGAATGGCACCAAACCCATACTGCCATTCAAACCGGAACCACACATAGATCATGATGGCGGCAAATGAAAAAATCACCGCCAGCACACCGGCCTCGATGAGTTCATCGCCCACTGCCGGGCCAACCGATTCGGTCTTGCGGTAATCGATCGTACCGCCAACCACCGTATTCAGCACCTCTTTTACCGTTGCCACCACTTGGGTGGTGTCAGCATCTTCGGCCACCTGGATGCGGATCAGCACGTTATGCACATCGCCCATATCCTGCAGCGATACCTCACCGAATCCCTGCTTGCCCAGCTCGGAGCGCAACGGCGCGAGATCGACCGGTTTTTCGCTGCGGATCTCCATCAGTACGCCGCTGGTAAAATCGATGCCGTAATTCAGCCCTTTGGTAAACAGCAAGAACAGCGACAGTACGGTCAGCGCGATAGAAACACCAAAGCCGACCCAGCGTTTGCCCATGAAATCAAATGACGGAATACCGGAAAAAAGTGCTAAAGACATAGGTTGTTGCTCGTATGGTTGCGGCGCTACACTAGTGCAAGCGCAATGAATTGCCAAGCGCTTGGTTTGGTTAAGAAACCGCCTCTACGGCTATCACTTCCGGCACGTAGTGCTTCAGCATGTTCTCGATACCCTGCTTCAGGGTGGCAGAGGAGCTGGGGCAACCCTGGCAGGCGCCGTGCAACTCCAGCTTTACGATACCGTCCTCGAACCCTTTGAAAATGATATCGCCGCCATCCTGCGCGACCGCCGGGCGCACACGCGTGTCGATCAGTTCGCGGATCTGGGCGCTCAGTTCATCATCATCGGCACCCGACGATGCAACCGGCTTCGTCTGTTTTTTTGCCATCACCGGTTTTTCGGCCGTTAAATGATCCATGATGGTGGTGAGAAGAAGCGGCTTGAGCACCTGCCAGTCGGCATCGTCACGCTTGGTTACCGATATGAAATCGCCAGAAAGGAATACGGCATTCACTCCATCAACCGCGAACAGCGCAACCGCCAGCGGCGATTCGCCAGCCGATTCGGCAGAGGTGTAGAATACGGTTCCCGTTTCCAGCACCACACGTCCGGGCAGGAATTTCAGGGTCAGCGGATTTGGTGTCGCTTCGGTCTGTATGAACATGATTTTCTCCTTTGCACCAGTCTGATGGCCCGGTATATCTAGGCTACATAGGTGCTTTGCGCCACTATTGCAATGCCTAATGCAAACAGCATCGTACAGGAGCTTTTATATGCGACTATCCCCATTTGTCTATGCCTCTGCACTTTCAATGCTTTTAGGCGGCACCGCCTTATCGGAACCGGCGCCGCTGAAAGTAGTCGTAACCGGCTTTACCAACGGCCAGGCGATCCCCGATCGCTATGCCTATTGCATAGCCGATGAAAATGGCACGAGTCAGAACGGTAATAACATCAATCCGGGCATTACATGGTCGGGCGCGCCCGAAGAAACAAAATCATTTGCGGTTCTAGTGGTGGACAGTGAAGTTCCCGAAGACCTATCGCAGGCATACCGTGACGATGTCACCATAGCGGCTGATGCAAAGCGCCGCGATTTTTATCACTGGGTTCTGTTTAATATACCGGCAACCATTCATTCGATCGATGAGGGTGCAAACAGCACCGGTATTTCAGAATCCGGTAAACCCACTGGTGTTACAGCTTATGGCACCAATGGCAGTAACGATTACAGTGCCTTTAAAGAGGTCATGATGGGCGGGTATGATGGCCCATGTCCGCCGTTTAATGATGAAAAAATGCATCGCTATCACTTTCGGGTATTTGCCCTCGACACTGAAAATCTGGATTTGCCGCACAATTCCAATGGCGCACTGGTTCTTGATGCCATGCAATCGCACATAGTTGCACAGGGTGAAGTGACCGGTACATACACGACAAATAAACCACTACGCCAATAAAAGACCCGGACAGAAAAAAACCCTGCCAGTTTCCTGGCAGGGTTTTTTCTTTGGGCTAAACCCGTACCGTTAGGTGATGGTACAAGCGCCGGTAGAACCGCCGCCAGCGCCCATCGTGTTAACCAGAGTCGCAGCTCCGAACACGATAGCAACACCGATACCTACGATAATCGCCATACCCCAAGATACCTTACCCAGCAGGGCACCGATACCAATGATGGTTACAGCGATAGTAGCAAGACCTTTACCAGTGTTACCGGTGAACCAAGCTACCACGGTACACAGAACGTTACCCATCGGGGTGTTCTGTGCGTGTGCAAAATCCGGCACCATTACGATGACGGCAGCCAGCAGAGCAAGCATAGATACCTGCCAAGCAGCTGAAAGTTGTTTAGTCTGGGTTTTCATAACATTACCCTTTTTAACTAAATTAAGAAAAAAGCACAGTGTCAGATCGTTTTATGGACATGCCATGTGCTAACCAAATAATCTGCTTTCTATAATAACAGCAGATTAAGTCAGTATAGCGTGGGGATTTTGGAAAATAAAACAGTTATTTATGACAATCTTATGACGGCCACAAGGCATAACCCTTGCTTTTCAGCAGGTTATTCTATTATATGACTTTTTAAGCCCTGTCCCTGCCGGTTTCCCGGCAGGGACATAGGCCGGCTGCAGTGCTATTATGTAGTGCTACAGGTGGTACCAGCATAGACGGAGCCCATGGCATTCACCAGCTGGCCTGCACCAAAGATAATAGCAACACCGATACCTACGATGATTGCCATACCCCAAGATACCTTACCCAGCAGGGCACCGATACCGATGATGGTTACAGCGATGGTTGCAAGACCTTTACCGGTGTTACCGGTGAACCAAGCTGTTACGGTACACAGAACCCTACCCATCGGGGTGTTGGTCTGTGCAATCGCAAAGTCCGGCACCATAATGATGACGGCAGCGAGCATGGCAAATAAAGAAACCTGCCACATAGTAGATAGTTGTTTTGTATGATTTTTCATAATCTTACCTTTATTATTATTATTATTAGTAAGCTTATAAGCACTTTAGTGCTTTATAATGACCTGCTGATTTTCAGCAGATACACATAGTTTAATGCAATAACATCCAATTATACAATGGTTTATTATGACACTTTTATGACAACATGCTCTGGGGAATTGTTATTTTTCAATATACTATGTACATATTATACGTCTAATACATCACGCCGGAAAGGTTTTCCATGCCTAAAGTATTTGTGATCGGCGCATTGCTACCTACGGGCGGTGCCTATATGGCGTACCATGTCGGCCGCCTGCTGCACCGGCATTTCGGCTATGAATTGTACGATGTGGAAATGAGCAAACCCGACCGCCAACTATTCGAGTACGACGCGCCTGCCATCACGGTCAGTTTGGAGAAGATGGAAGGACTAGTAACTCCCGATGATATTCTGATCGTCAATCCATCTTATTCCGAAAATCTTTTTGGGTTGCGCTTACCTTGCCGGAAGATCATGTACGCACAGGGATTCCGCAAATTCCTGGTGCTGGATTGTTATTGCGATCTGTATGTATCGGTCAGCCAGATGGTAAGCCAGCACATACATACGCTGTTCGGTATTTCTTCGCCGGTGATCCCTGCGTTTGCGCAGGTGCGCCAGATGCCCGAAACCATCCCGTGGCATGACCGCCCGCCCGGATCGATCCTGACATGGATAAAGGACGGCTCGAACGACCTGATGAGTGTAACGCGTGTTTTACACAAGACGTTGCAAATGAAGGCGCCAGACATCGATATTACCAATGTGCTGGATGGACGTGAACTGGACCGCGAGGATTTTTTAAAAAAGATCGGCTCGGTGCGTTACCTGCTCAACCTGTCGCTGGCCGAAGGGTTCGGACTGATCCCGCTAGAGGCCATGGCCATGGGCACCACCGTCATCGGGCTGGATGGGCTGGGTGGCAGGGACTACATGCAAAACGGAACCAACTGCCTTGTTGAATCCATGACCAGCCTGGACAAGTTGCCCGATACCATCATCCGTGCCGTGCGCGATGAGGCGCTCGCCTACCAATGCGCCCAGCGCGGCCACTTCACATCACGGCATTATAGCCATATGGCATTCAAGCATGCGTGGCTGCAGCAACTGGCATTATTCCTCGGACGGGCGCCGGAACATGCGTAATATCATCGTCACCGGCATACCACGCACCGGCACCACACTGGCCTGCGCACTGATCGACAGCATGCCCGATTGTGTGTGCCTTAACGAACCGCACTGGCAGGTAAGCGCACAACTTGGGGGGGATGCACAAGCGCTTGCGTTCTGGCTGCAGGAGGATTTTGCACGCTTACGTGGCCACCTGCTAGCCGAACATCCGGTCCCAGACCGGCGGAATGATGACGGCAGGGCCATCACAAATTTTTTCAGGCATGGCAAACCAGCAGACGATCATTCCATGACGCTGTTCATCCGCGCCGGCCTGACACCGCAATTCACTCTGGCGATGAAGCATAATGCGTTATACCTTGCCGCACTGCCCTATCTTGCCCGCATGTCTGATTTTACTGTCATTGCCATTATCCGCCACCCGGTGGCCACACTGGCATCATGGCGGCGCGTTGCACTGCCGGTCAACCAAGGGCGTATGCCACATGCCGCCATCTACTGGCCAGAGGTTAAAGCCATCACCGACTCGCACGAAGATGCGCTGGTAAAACAGGTGAAGCTGTATGATACCATCTGCGCCCGTCTGCACGAATTAAAAGGCACGCTGCACATCCTGCCCTACGAAACCATGGTGGAAAAACCCGAGAAGCTATGCGAGTATCTTCAGCACGACGGCCCGGTCGACAATACACTGATCGAGCACGAGATCACAGCCGTCACACAGCAAGAACAACACATGATCCTGGAGGCACTGCATAAGCATGGAAGCCACTGGCAAAAGCTCTACCCACACATATGACTTTACAATCACATGCCTACCATTAGACTTCGCGCACAATTGATAATGCAGGAGAAAAAGGCGTATGACCGTGGTAGAAAATAGCGGCATTTATCTTGGCAAAGCAGATGTACCGCAACATTTGTTTCTAAAGTACGCTAACCGGCACGGACTCATCGCTGGCGCTACCGGCACCGGAAAAACGGTAACGCTCCAAGGGCTGGCCGAAGGATTTTCGCAGGCGGGTGTGCCGGTATTCATTGCCGATGTGAAAGGCGACCTTTCAGGCCTTGCAGCACCCGGCCAGCCCAAAGACGCATTTATTGAACGCGCACAGGAAATCGCTTTTGATTTAGCGTACGCCCCCTGCCCGGTGATTTTCTGGGATGTGTTCGGCAAAAAAGGCCACCCGGTGCGCACCACCATTTCGGAAATGGGCCCGCTTATGCTGGCGCGCCTGCTGGAGCTGAATGATACGCAAGAAGGCGTGCTCAACATCGCCTTCATGGTTGCCGATGCAGAAGGTATGCTGCTGCTGGATATGGATGATCTGCGCGCCATGCTTGTGTATTTGAGCGATCATGCGGCCGAATATTCCACCGAGTATGGCAATATCTCCAGAGCCTCGGTGGCAGCGATCCAGCGCGCACTGCTACAACTCGAATCGCAAGGCGGCAAGCTGCTGTTTGGCGAACCGGCATTGTCGCTCAATGATTTCATGCGCACGGCGCCCAACGGGCATGGCGCGGTGAATATACTCGCTGCTGATACGCTGATGCAAACCCCGCGCCTGTATGCCACACTGCTATTGTGGCTGCTTTCCGAGCTGTTCGAGGACCTGCCGGAAGTCGGCGACATGGATAAGCCCAAGCTGGTATTCTTTTTCGATGAGGCGCACCTGCTGTTCACCGATGCGCCGGGCGCGCTGGTGAACAAAATCGAGCAGCTGGTAAAACTCATCCGCTCCAAGGGCGTTGGCGTATATTTTGTTACCCAAAGCCCAACCGATATTCCCGATAGCGTGCTCGGCCAGCTCGGCAACCGCGTGCAGCATGCGCTGCGTGCCTTCACCCCGAAAGACCAGAAAGCGGTAAAAGTTGCAGCGCAAACCTTCCGTCCAAACCCGGCGTTCGATACCATGGAAGCCATCACTACCCTTGGTATCGGCGAGGCGCTGGTGTCGGTGCTGGAAAGCAAGGGCACACCCACCGTGGTGGCGCGTACACTCATCCGCCCGCCGGTTTCGCTGGTGGGGCCGCTTGCTGATGCCGAACGCGAAAAAGCCATTGCCCAAAGCCCGGTAGCCGGTGTGTATGATACGCTGGCGAACCGCGAGTCTGCGTATGAGATATTGCAGCAACGCGTGGAAACCAAAGCCGATGAAAGGCAAAGCAATGTGTGGGGAACGCAGGCACAGGCCGAAAGAACGGCTGCCGCCGCCGCAAGTGGTTCCATGCCCGGCTCACGCCGCGTAGTACGCAGCGAGCCCCAGCCCGCCCCAAAACGTTCTGCCGGGCGCCGTTCCGATACGTTGATAGAGGCTACCACAAAAAGCGTACTGCGCTCGATCGGATCTTCGGTAGGCCGCCATATCGCCCGTGGCCTGTTGAATACTATGTTGAAGAAGTAAATCCCGTGAAAACCCTTGGGCTCGTTGGTGGAATGAGTTGGGAATCAACTGCTATTTATTACCGGTTGATGAACGAGGCGGTACAGAAAGAGCTTGGCGACCTGCATTCAGCAAAACTCCTGATCTGGTCATTTGATTTTGCAGAAATCGCCCGATTGCAAGCCACTGGCGAATGGGACAAGGCCGCTGATGAGATGGTAAAAGCCGGATCTGCCCTCAAGGCGGCGGGTGCAGATGGGCTGGTTATATGCACAAACACCATGCACAAGCTTGCAGACACACTTACGCAGCATGTTGACCTGCCCCTTATTCATATCGCCGACACCACTGCTGCTGCTATCCAAGCACAGAAAGTTCAGAAAGCGGCGCTACTGGCAACACGCTTTACCATGGAACAAGACTTTTATACAGGCCGCCTCAAAGCACAACATGGCATTGAGACCATTGTGCCGAATGATGCTGATAGGAAGATAGTTCATGATATTATTTACAACGAGCTGTGCAAAGGCATGATCAAAGAATCCTCCAGAACAGCATATAATCAGATCATCGAAAAGATGATAGCGCAAGGAGCGCAGGGCATCATTCTGGGCTGCACCGAAATCTGCATGCTCATCAATCAGGAACACGTACGCGTACCGGTGTTTGACACTACGCACATACACGCGACTCAGGCGGTAAAGTGGGCATTAGATTGCCCTGGAAATAGTACTTGGCAGCTAGCACAGAATATTTCATGTACATAGGTTCAACAGCCGGAAATGGTGGGGGGTGAGGGATTTGAACCCCCGGCCAAGGCGTTATGAGCGCCCTGCTCTAACCGCTGAGCTAACCCCCCGCACGGTCGTAAGATGCTAGTGATTAGCCCCACAAGCCTATAATTTCAACAGTTTTTCAGGCTATTGGCGGCTAATGCCACTATTTGCTTGCATAACTGCCGCCCTTGGGTTAAAAACCAGCCCCTCAATAAAGGATTTATGTCATGAAACAAGGTATCCATCCCGATTATCATCGTATCACCATCAAAATGACCGATGGCACCGCATACGAAACCCACTCTACCTATGGTAAAGAGGGCGATGTGCTGCAGCTGGATGTCGATCCGAAAACCCACCCGGCATGGACCGGCGGCGTAACCCTGCGCAAAACTGGCCAGATGGAAAAATTCAAGAATAAGTTCGGTGCGTTCGATGTTGCCGCCAAAGGCAGCAAAAAAGCCGAAGACAAAAAAGAAGATAAAAAAGAAGATAAAAAATAGTCTATCTTTCCTGCTAGTCGAGTGTAGCAGCACGAGTCCTCGTCCGCCGAAGCTTTAGCGAAGGTGGAAGCCTTGAGAGCGTTCCATGCGAAAATCAGCAGATTTTCACGGAAACGATAACATAAAAAAAAGCGCCATCTTGGCGCCTGTTTTTATTACGTTGGCAGCGGGCTACCTGCCCGGCTTGATAGGGTTATTTACTGACAACTGCTTCCTGCGTAAGGATCTGCTCACGGGCAAAGAAAACCCCCACCGCCTTTTCCAGCTGGGGCCAAGATATGCCATACTCACCGTCGAACTGTTCCTTGGCGATCGCAAACACCTCCATCGCTTCCTTACTGCTTAATTTACGCAGGTTCTCCTGCTCACAGATGAAGTTAATGTCATCGACATGCCACAACTCATCCATGAAATACCCATATTCCTTAAGAAGCTCACGGGCGGCCTCTATTATTTTTGTAGTACTTACATCCATAGTTAACACCTCTAATACAAAATTGTCATATTGTTAATAAAGGTTAATAGTTAAGGAATTGTTAAATAGTTGCTTTTATTTGCTTTTATTCTACCTATGGCCACCGCTGTAATCATTAATATCTGCTGGTGTGACCGGGAAGTACAAATCGCAAAAAAAATTCACCGCGAACCTTGTTATTACCCGATTATTGCTTATATACAGTCTGTAACCGTATAAACCCGGGCTATCTGGCCGGTGCACCGCACTTTTTTCAGCAGCCCGCAGCAAGCGAAAGAGAACGACATGAGCAAGATCATTGGTATTGACCTTGGTACAACAAACAGCTGCGTATCCATCATGGAAGGCGGCAATGTGAAGGTGATCCATAGCCCGGAAGGCCGCAACGTGGTGCCTTCGGTGGTGGCATTCACAGATAATGAGGAACGTCTGGTGGGTGATTCTGCCAAACGCCAGGCTGTGACCAACCCGGAAAACACACTGTTTGCCATCAAACGCCTGATTGGCCGTAATTTCGATGACCCGATGGTGAAAAAGGATATGGGGCTGGTACCCTACAAGATCGTCAAGGCTGATAATGGCGATGCATGGGTAGAGGCACGCGGCCAGAAATATTCACCCAGCCAGATCTCCGCATTCATCCTGACCAAAATGAAAGAGGTGGCCGAAGCCTATCTGGGTGAAAACGTATCGCAGGCGGTCATCACCGTGCCTGCCTACTTCAACGACGCCCAGCGTCAGGCCACCAAAGACGCCGGTAAG
>JBFWQQ010000024.1:0-20315 GCA_050249355.1 Alphaproteobacteria bacterium
TGAATTTACTGCGGAAGAAAAATTGAAGTATGAAAGTCCCAAAGCCCAACCAGAACCTGCCGGTCTGGCCGGAACTCAGGCTGATGCGGCAGCACTGGCTGCTGCTGAGCGCGAACGTAATGATGCTGGTCAGGTGACTGGTGGAGAAGATGTTGAAGCGCCGCCCGCTGTGCCTCATCCGCTAGGTGGCGGTATTCCCATTGTGAACATCACCCAGCGTTAATCCTTAAAACCAGTTGCCTTTTACCACGGTTTGTGGTTTTCCCTTACTCTCTCATTTATAAACGACAGGTTGGTTCTGCTTTTTAGCGGGACATAGGAAGGAATTGTCATGCAAGTTACCGAGCTCGAAAAAGATGGTCTGAAATCCGTACTGAAGGTCGTCGTCCCTGCGAGCCAGATCGAGAACCAGATCGAAGCCGAACTGAAAACCGCAGGCGAGCGGGTAAAAATACCGGGCTTCCGTCCGGGCTTCATTCCGCTGAAAGTGCTAAAACAGCGCTACGGCAAATCAGTGCACACCGACGTGATCAAGCAGTTGGTCAATGGCGGCACCATCGACGCCCTGCGTGACAAAAAGATCCGTCCGGCTGCAACGCCGCAAGTAAAGCTCGATGAGAGCTACGAAGAAGGCAAAGATCTGGAGTTTACTGTGACGGTGGAATCGTTCCCGCCGGTTCCTGATCTGAAATTCGATAACGTAACTCTTGCGCGCCAGACCTATGAACTGGATGATGCAACGGTGGATGAGGCGGCCGAACGCATTGCCAAAAACATTCCTAATTTTGAGCGCGAAAAAGAAGGCACGGCGGCTAAAAAAGGCCATGTTGTCAATATCGATTTCAAAGGCATGATCGACGGTAAGGCATTTGATGGCGGCACTGCCAAGGGGTTCCGCCTCGAGTTGGGCAGCGGCCAGTTCATTGAAGGATTTGAAGACCAGCTGACAGGCGCCAAGGAAGGCGACGAGCGCGATGTGAAAGTGACATTCCCGGCGCAATACCATGCCGCATCGCTGGCCGGAAAACCGGCGGTTTTCGAAGTGAAGGTCAATGAGATATTCCGCAAGGAGACCCCCAGGCTGGATGATGAATTTGCTAAAGGCCGTGGTTTTGCCGACCTGCGCGCCCTGCGCGAAGCTATTCGTGACCAGCTGATGAAAGAATACGATCAGGTGGTGCGTACACGCCTGAAAAAACAATTGTTCGATCACTTCGATGACGAGTTGGACTTTGAATTGCCGCAAAGCATGGTGGACATGGAATTCAAGTCCATCTGGGAGCGTATAGAAATGGCGAAGAAAGAAGGCGACAAGAGCCTGCTGGAACGCACCGACGACGAGTTGAAAGAAGAATACGGCCAGATCGCCCGCCGCCGTGTCAAGCTGGGCATCATGCTCGCGGAGGTTGGATCACGCAACAAGATCGAGGTGACCCGTCAGGAATTGCAGCGTGCCGCATACGAGCAGGCCAGCATGTATCCGGGGCAGGAACAGCAGGTGATGGAATATTTCCAGCAGAACCCGGATCGCATGGAAGATTTGCGCGGCCCGATACTTGAAGAAAAGGCCGTCGACCATATATTATCTAAAGTGAAATATAATGATACCAAGGTTTCGATTCCTGACTTGCTGAAAGAAGAAGACGAAGATGAAAAAGCATCTTCCGGTTCCGCAAAGAAAGCCGCTAAGAAAAGTCAGGCAAAAAAGAAAAGCGCCAAACAAGATAATGAATAATTAACTTTTGGCCTTTAATCGTGGTGTTGTAGTTAATTATACCAAAAGGACTTTTATGGCCGACATCGTTGATACATTTTCCAGCACTCTGGTGCCTATAGTAATTGAACAGACCAGCCGCGGCGAACGTTCGTTCGATATCTATTCACGCCTGCTCAAGGAACGTATCATTTTTCTGGTCGGCCCGGTGGAAGACCATATGGCATCGCTGATCTGCGCGCAGCTGCTGTTCTTAGAATCGGAAAACCCCGATAAAGAAATTTTCATGTACATAAATTCGCCCGGTGGTGTGGTGACTGCGGGCATGTCGATCTATGATACCATGCAGTACATCCGCCCGAAGATCGCAACTTTATGCTTCGGCCAGGCTGCATCCATGGGTTCGCTGCTGCTGACCGCAGGTGACCCTGGCATGCGTTACTGTTTGCCGAATGCGCGGGTGATGATCCACCAGCCGTCCGGCGGATTCCAAGGGCAGGCCACCGATATAGAGATCCATGCCAAGGAGATACTGAGCCTGCGTAGCCGGCTGAATCAGGTCTATGTGAAGCATACCGGCCAGAAACTGTCCGTTATCGAGAAGAACATGGAGCGCGATAATTTCATGGATGCCGAGGCGGCCAAAGCTTTTGGTCTTATAGATGAGGTGCTTGATAAGCGTGCTGCAGTGCGGGATGAGGACAAAAAATCCAAATAGTAACGGGTTTTTAATCACTTGTAAGGTATACTTAAGTCAAATCTAGTAGAGGGAATTGTCAGTGACCAAAAGTGGCGGAAGAGAATCTAAGAACACACGCTACTGCTCATTCTGCGGTAAAAGCGAACACGAAGTACGCAAGCTGATCGCAGGCCCCACCGTATTTATCTGCGATGAATGCGTGGTGCTATGTATGGATATCATCCGTGCCGCCGATAAAGGCGTACTGGCCAAGGAAGGCGACGAGATCGCTAAACCGGCTGACATTTGCAAAGTGCTTGACGATTATGTTATCGGCCAGGAAGTTGCCAAGCGCATCCTTGCGGTAGCGGTGCACAACCATTACAAGCGTGTGTCGCTGATCGAGAAGAATTCCGATGTCGAACTGGCCAAGTCTAACATCCTGCTCATCGGGCCGACCGGTTCGGGTAAAACCCTGCTGGCACAAACATTGGCGCGCATCCTCGATGTACCGTTCACCATGGCTGACGCAACTACGCTGACCGAAGCCGGTTATGTGGGCGAGGACGTGGAAAATATAATCCTGCGTTTGCTTCAGTCTGCCGATTACAATGTCGATCGTGCACAGCGCGGTATAGTGTATATTGACGAGGTCGATAAAATTTCACGCAAATCCGACAACCCGTCCATCACTCGCGACGTATCGGGCGAAGGTGTGCAACAGGCGCTGCTGAAGATCATGGAAGGCACTGTGGCCTCAGTTCCGCCGCAAGGTGGTCGCAAACATCCGCAGCAGGAATTCCTGCAGGTGGACACGGCTAACATACTGTTCATTGTCGGTGGCGCATTTGCCGGTCTGGAAAAAATTATTTCGGCTCGCGGCAAAGGAACTTCGATCGGTTTCGGTGCCGATGTGCGCAGCGAGATAGATCAGCGCGTAGGTGATACGCTTGTACAAGTGCAGCCGGAAGATCTGGTCAAGTTCGGCCTGATCCCGGAATTTGTTGGCCGACTGCCGATCATCGCAACGCTGATGGATCTCGATGAAGATGCGCTCATCACTATTCTGACCGAGCCGAAGAACGCGCTCACCAAGCAGTATGGCAAGCTGTTCGAAATGGAAGGGGTACGCCTGCGCTTTTCGGATGAGGCGTTGCGCGCCATCGCCAAACAGGCGATCAAGCGCAAGACGGGTGCGCGCGGCCTGCGTGCCATCCTTGAGGGCATCCTGCTTGACCTGATGTATGAACTTCCGAGCATGACCAACGTAGAAGAAGTCATTATCAACGCCGATGTGGTGGACAATGGAGCCCCGCCGGTTATCGTTCATTCGGATCAGAAACAGGGTTCAAAAAAGGCTAATTAAGCGCTGTTTTTAAAGGCATTAGCGTGATTATTTCTTGGTGGCGTGCACTGCAATTAAGACTCACAGCGCGTTGCCCACGATAATTTTTTTCCTTTAAAACAAGAATAGCTATTTACATTTGTGAATTTCCGTGCATGATTCTGCTGTGGCTTGCAGCCAGTCTAGTGAATTGAATCCTTTAATTTACATCTGCAGGCTTGAATCCAAAGCAACTAGGGAGTTGAACCATGAATAAGAACGAACTGATTTCTGAAGTAGCAGAAAAATGCGACCTGACCAAAGCAGCAGCAGCAGAATGCATCGATGCATTCATCGACTCTGTTTCTAAAGCAATGGCCAAAGGCGAAGAAGTACGTCTGGTAGGTTTTGGTACCTTCACCACCGTAAATCGCAAAGCTACCGAAGGCCGCAACCCGCGCACCGGTGCAGTGATCAAAATTCCTGCTGCCCGTAAGCCGAAATTCAAACCGGGCAAAGCCCTGTCTGAAAAAGTGAACAAAAGCCGCGCTCGCAAAGCAGCGTAAGGCATTTGATTTGCAAGACAAACGCCCGGGCAGTGCCCGGGCGTTATTTTTTTAAAATCCTGTTTGCAATAGCGCAAAAAACAGGGTAAACCCTACACCTCCGAGCAAAACGGGCGATTAGCTCAGTTGGTAGAGCATCTCGTTTACACCGAGAGGGTCGGCAGTTCGAGCCTGTCATCGCCCACCAGTATTGCTCGGAATATGTTGCGGGGGTGTAGCTCAGTTGGTTAGAGCGTCGCCCTGTCACGGCGAAGGCCGCGGGTTCGAGTCCCGTCACTCCCGCCATTCATTACTAAAAAGGCTCCTGCAGGAGCCTTTTTAGTAATATAGAATCAGCATAACCTGCTGTTTCAGGTCACGTCACGATCAGGGTTTCGTAGGCTTAGCCCGGCACTGCGCGCCATGTTCTGAGCCGTGGATTTCAACCCTTCAAGCGTACTCACAGCTACCGACCAATGACCAACCATGTCGCCGGATTCCACTTGTTGTCTTTCGGAAGGGGAGGACAGGCCTGCAAGCGGTGTTTGCCCGGTGCTAAGGCGACGTGCTTGGTCACGCAGTTTTTTGAATTTTTTTTCGTAAGCTGCGATCACCGGCAGGGCATTTTTTTCAAAACGGATTTTTTCACGTGCATCGTTGCGGCCTTCTCTCAGTGCACGCAAAGAATCGAGTAAAGTCTTTGTGGCTTGGTGAGGTGCATCGGAATATTCAATATCTTCTGCCATCTGTTTTTCAAATGTAATCGCTGCATCATTGCCGGTGGCGGGAACCACGATATGTTCCAGCACGGATTTTGCATCATTGTGTAAAGAAGATGGCATAGGATTTCCTTCTAAATTGCACCAAAATTATAACCTTTATTAATCATTGGGGCTATTGATAAATTATACAAAAATCCCTTTGCATATTGGGGGCTTACTCTGTAGAACAGTGGCATGGAATCTGTCGTCTCGAGTTACTTTCCCATACTGGTGTTTTTAGGCATTGCCTGCGCGCTTGCCTGCGTCATGGTATTCCTGCCGATGATCGTTGGCCGCCAGAAGCCGGACAACGAAAAAGTATCGGCTTATGAGTGCGGATTTGAAGCATTCGGCGATGCGCGCGGCAAATTCGATGTGCGCTTTTATCTGGTTGCCATATTGTTCATCATCTTCGATCTGGAGGTGGCGTTCCTGTTCCCATGGGCAGTATCGCTCGGCGAAATAGGTGAAGGCGGCTTCTGGTCGATGGTCGTATTCCTCGTGATCCTTACCATCGGTTTTGCCTATGAGTGGAAAAAAGGAGCGCTCGAATGGGAGTAGCACCAAAGCTCGCAACCATGCACAAGCCGCTGGTCACCGATCAGGACAGGCTCCTGAAGGCCGCCATGGATCAGGTGAACAACAAGGGCTTCATCGTCGCCAACATGGATAGCTTGGTGAACTGGGCGCGTTCGGGCTCGCTGTGGCCGATGACGTTTGGTCTGGCCTGCTGCGCGGTGGAGATGATGCAGGCTGCGGCTTCGCGCTATGACATGGATCATATGGGGGTGATGTTCCGGCCCAGCCCGCGCCAGTCCGACGTGATGATCGTGGCCGGCACCCTGTGCAACAAAATGGCGCCTGCGCTACGCAAGGTATACGACCAGATGGCCGAGCCGCGTTATGTAATTTCGATGGGGAGCTGTGCCAACGGCGGCGGTTATTACCATTATTCCTATTCGGTGGTGCGCGGGTGTGACCGCATCGTGCCGGTGGACGTGTATGTGCCCGGTTGTCCGCCGACGGCAGAGGCGCTGATGTACGGCGTGTTACAGCTGCAGAAGAAAATTCGCCGCACCGGGACGATCATACGATGAGCGATTTCGTACAATATCTGGCGCAGTCCGTTCCCGGCTCCATCATTAAAAGTGAGATCGTTGCTGGCGAACTGATCCTGCACACCGATCATGCGCATCTGGAAACGCTGCTGTGGTTCCTGCGCGATGACGCGAATTGCAATTTTGAGCAGCTCACCGATATCTGCGGGGTGGATTATCCCGGGCGCGAGCGCCGCTTCGAGGTGGTCTATAACCTGCTCAGCATGAAATACAATGCACGGCTGCGCGTAAAGCTGGCCACCGATGATGCTACGCCGGTGCCCTCGGTATGCGGCGTATATGCAGCGGCCAGCTGGTACGAGCGTGAAGTGTGGGATATGTATGGCGTACTGTTCACAGATCACCCCGACCTGCGCCGTATCCTGACCGATTACGGCTTTGACGGCCATCCACAGCGACGTGACTTTCCGCTGACCGGCTATGTAGAGCTGCGGTATGACGAAGAAAAAAAACGCGTGGTATATGAGCCTGTGAAGCTTAATCAGGCCTACCGCAGCTTTGATTTCCTGAGCCCGTGGGAAGGAAGTGATTATGTGCTTCCGGGCGATGAGAAGGCGACAGGTACGTAAAACATGACCAAGAAAGCGGCTTTTAAGATCCGTAAGGCAAGACTGGAAGACTTTGAGGAGATATACGCTATTTTCTGCCAGATACTGGATGCGGGGGAGACCTATTCCTACTCACGTAAGGAGATGACGCCGGAGCGCTCGCTTGGCTACTGGATCAGTGCGCCCGGCACCCATTGCTATGTGGCCGACATAGACAAAAAAGTGGTGGCAATGGCGGCGATACGCCCGAACCGCACCTGCCACGGCGACCATGTGGCCAATGCGTCCTACATTGTGGATCCTGCCTATCGCGGCCGGGGTATTGGGCGTGCGCTGGGCAAGCACATCATCAAGGAAGCAAAGAAGTTTGGCTACAAGGCCATGCAATATAATTTTGTGATCAGCACCAATAAAATCGCTGTGGATTTGTGGAAATCGCTAGGGTTTGCTATAGTCGGAACCTTACCTAGAGGATTTCAGCATGCCAATGGCAAGCTGGTGGATGTACACATCATGCACAGGTTCTTGTGATATGAGCGAAGCGGTAGATATAAAAAACCTCACCCTGAATTTCGGGCCCCAGCATCCGGCGGCCCATGGTGTGTTGCGCCTCGTGCTGGAAATGGATGGTGAGGTGGTCGAGCGTGCCGACCCGCATATCGGCTTGCTGCACCGTGGCACCGAAAAGCTGATCGAGCACAAAACCTACCTGCAGGCATTGCCATATTTTGACCGGCTGGATTATGTATCACCGATGAATCAGGAGCATGCATTTTCATTGGCGGTGGAAAAGCTGCTGGGCTGTGAGGTGCCGCTGCGTGCGCAGTATATTCGCGTACTGTTCTCGGAGCTGACGCGCATCTTAAACCATATCCTGAACATCACCACGCAAGCGCTTGATATTGGCGCAATGACACCGCTGTTATGGATGTTCGAACAGCGCGAGACCGTATTGGAATTTTACGAGCGTGCTTCGGGTGCGCGCTTCCATTCGGCCTATATCCGCCCGGGCGGGGTGCATCAGGACATTCCGGCCGGTATGGAAGCCGATATCGCCCGTTTCGTGGAAGAATTCAAACAATGTATCGATGATGTCGATAATCTGCTGACCGACAATCGCATCTTCAAGCAGCGCCTCGTCGATATTGGGGTGGTTACCGCAGAAGAAGCCATGAACTGGGGCTTTACCGGCGCCATGTTGCGTGGTTCGGGTGTGCCATGGGATCTGCGCAAGAGCCAGCCTTATGAGGTATACAGCCAGCTCGATTTTGATATTCCCATCGGCAAGAACGGTGACTGCTATGACCGCTATCTGGTGCGTATGGAAGAGATGCGCCAGTCGTTGCATATCATCACACAATGCCTGCAGCGTATGCCCACGGGCCCGGTGCTGACCAGCGATCCCAAGATCGCGCCGCCGCGCCGCGCGCTGATGAAGCAGTCCATGGAAGCGCTAATTCACCACTTCAAGCTCTATACGGAAGGTTACCATGTTCCTGCCGGCGAGACCTATACCGCGGTAGAAGCTCCCAAGGGTGAATTTGGCGTGTATCTGGTGTCCGACGGCAGCAACAAGCCGTACCGTTGCAAGATACGTGCGCCGGGATTTGCCCATCTGCAGGCGCTGGAATTCATGACCAAAGGCCATATGCTGGCCGATGTGGTGGCTATCATTGGCACCATGGACATTGTATTCGGGGAGATAGACCGATGACATGCCGCGTGCTGATATGCATGTTATTGACCGTGGCGATGGTTCCACATGCGGCATGGGCGCAGTTTGGCAGCAGCGATGAAAGTGAATCGGGTGTATTTGAGAATTATCAGGATCCTCCGCAGGAACTGCCACCGATACCGGTGGTAGAAGAAGAGAACTTGCCCGAATCCATGCAACCGGTTGGTGCGGAAGAGGGATATGCGGTTGAGTTTCCCGAGTTGCCGCCATCGCGCGTATGTAAAAAGAAGGACGTTCTGGGCATGTGGAAGCTTTCGATGGTGTTTGAATCCCCGCCCGGCATCCAACTCGATGATTTTGGCGAGTATCCCTATCAATACGTCGTATTCTACGACAACAGCATCACGCGCATGCAGAAAAGTGCACGTGAGGAGAAAAGTGAAGCCGCCATACTGCGTGATATGCAGATCAATACGAGTAAGGTACTGGAGCAGTTCGTGGTCGATAAAAGCGGTGTGATATATTTCTACAAAGACGGTGTGGCAGTGGACAGCCTGGCCTGTTTCATTGTAGCTGATCCGGTTGCTCCGTTTGTGCCTGGGCAAATGCTGTTCATGCCGCCGCCGGAAAAGGCCGACGTGCCTATGGTGAAAGTGTATGAGAAAGTGTATAACGCACCCAAGAACAACAATAAGAAAAACAAGAAACGGCGCAGGAGAAAATAGCACGATATGACTGCAAAGCATCACCCCCACGATCCTTCGGTAGCGTCGTTTGTGTTCAACGAGGAAAACCTTAAAAAAGCCAGCAAGATCATTGCGCGCTATCCTGAAGGGCGGCAACAGAGCGCGGTGATGCCCCTGCTTACGCTGGCGCAGAAGCAGAATGCCAACTGGCTGTCCAAGGAGGTTATGGACTATGTGGCTGATATGCTTGCCATGCCGCCGGTGCGCGTATACGAGGTGGCGTCGTTCTACACCATGTACAACCTTGAGCCGGTCGGTAAGCATCTGCTGGAAGTATGCACCACCACGCCGTGCTGGCTGCGTGGTTCCGATGAGGTGGTGGCAGCCTGCAAAAAGTATCTCGGCATTGGCCTGAACCAGACCACACCGGATGGGAAATTCACCTTGCGCGAGGTGGAGTGCCTGGGCGCGTGCGTGAATGCTCCCATGTGCTCAATCGACGGAAAATATTACGAAGATCTCAGCGGCAAGATCATGACCAACATCCTTGAGGATTATCTGCGTAACAATACTCCGCCGCATGGCCCGCAGAATGGCCGTAAAAGCTCCGAGCCGGTGACCGGGCCGACCACATTGAAGGGGAAAATATAAGCATGCTTGCCGATAAGGACCGTATATTCACCAACCTGTATGGCTATGAAGACTGGACGCTGGAAGGTGCCCGCAAGCGTGGTGACTGGGACAACACCAAGGCATTGCTGGCCAAGGGACCCGAAGCCATTATCGACGAAGTGAAAGCCTCCGGCCTGCGCGGCCGTGGCGGGGCGGGGTTCCCGACCGGCGTCAAATGGTCGTTCATGCCCAAGCAGTCCGATGGACGCCCGTCTTATCTCGTGGTCAATGCAGACGAAGGCGAGCCAGGCACCTGCAAGGACCGCGACATGATGCGCCATGATCCGCACAAGCTGATCGAGGGCTGTCTGATCGCCTGTTTTGCCATGCGTGCAGTGGCGGCGTATATCTATATCCGTGGCGAATTTCATGAAGAGGCCGACCGGCTGGAGCATGCCATTGCTGAAGCGTATGAAGCCGGACTGATCGGCAAGAATGCCTGTGGTAGCGGCTACCAATGCGATGTATACGTGCATCGTGGAGCAGGTGCATATATCTGCGGCGAGGAGATGGCGCTTATCGAATCGCTGGAAGGCAAAAAAGGCCAGCCCCGCCTGAAGCCGCCATTCCCTGCGGCCATGGGTGTATGGGGTTGCCCAACCACGGTGAACAACGTGGAATCGATCGCGGTGGTGCCGACCATCCTGCGCCGCAGCGGATCATGGTTTGCCAAGCTGGGGCGTGAAAATAACACCGGCACCAAGGTGTTCTGTATTTCCGGGCATGTGAACAACCCGTGTAACGTCGAAGAAGAAATGGGCATCCCGCTTAAGGAGCTCATCGAAAAGCATGCCGGTGGCGTGCGCGGTGGCTGGGACAACCTGCTGGCGGTAATTCCCGGCGGCTCTTCGGTTCCGCTGTTACCCAAGGATATCTGCGATACTGTGCTGATGGATTTTGACAGCCTGAAGGCGGTAAAATCCGGCCTGGGTACGGCGGCGGTGATCGTGATGGACAAATCCACCGACGTAGTAAAAGCCATCGCACGGCTTTCCAAATTCTATACCCATGAGTCCTGCGGCCAGTGCACGCCGTGCCGTGAGGGCACCGGCTGGCTTTGGCGCATGATGGAACGTATGGTGCTGGGGCAGGCGACCGTAGCGGAGATCGACCAGATGCTGGATGTGGCGGGGCGTATCGAAGGCCATACCATCTGCGCGCTGGGCGATGCGGCAGCATGGCCGGTGCAGGGGCTGGTGCGGCATTTCCGCCCCGAGATCGAACGCCGTATTCATGAATTCTCAACACATAAGGTAGCATAAGAGGCATTATGGCAAAACGGATCATGCAGGTGCAAGGCTTTGACGGGGTAGTCACACTCCTGTCGGATCGGGTCGTTATCGAGCGCCCGGGTGCGTGGAACTTTTTTAAGTACGGCTTTAATTCCAAACGTGAGATCCCGCTCAGTGCGGTATCGGAAGTAGTGCTCAAGCCGCCGCTTCTGCTCGGCATGGGCAGCATCGAATTCGTGCGCATGGGGCGCAGCGAGAACGAGCGCCTTAAAACCAACTACAGCCTGGTGAAATTCAAAAAATTGAATTATCACAATTTTGAAATGCTCAAGGAAAAGATATTTGAGATCATGGACGAATACGCCCATCAGACCCATAAAATGAACTAGTGGAACTATGCCAAAACTTACGATCGATGGACAGGAAATAGAGGTCGCGCCAGGTACGGTGCTGATTCAGGCGTGCGAACAGCTAGGCATCGAGATACCGCGCTTTTGTTACCACGAGCGCTTGCAGATCGCCGGTAACTGCCGCATGTGCTTGGTGGAAGTAGCGCCGGGGCCGCCCAAGCCGCAGGCATCGTGTGCGCTGCCTTGTGCTGACGGCATGGTGGTGAAGACCAATTCGCCGATGGTGAAAAAAGCCCGCGAGGGCGTGATGGAATTCCTTCTGGTCAACCATCCGCTGGATTGCCCGATCTGCGATCAGGGCGGAGAGTGCGACCTGCAGGATCAGGCCATGTTTTATGGCACGGGCACCAGCCGGTACCACGAGCACAAGCGCTCGGTGGAAGACAAATATATGGGCCCACTGATCAAGACCCATATGACCCGCTGCATCCACTGCACCCGCTGCATCCGTTTCGCCACACAGGTGGCCGGGGTGCCCGAGCTGGGCGCATTTGGCCGTGGCGAACATATGGAAGTCGGTACTTACGTGGAGCAGGCGCTTACTTCCGAGCTGTCTGGCAACATGATCGATATCTGCCCGGTGGGTGCACTGACGTCCAAGCCGTATGCATTCGCTGCCCGCCCGTGGGAATTAAAAAAGACCGAGTCGATCGATGTGATGGATGCGGTGGGTTCCAACATCCGTGTGGATAGCCGCGGCAAATCGGTGCTGCGCATCCTGCCTCGCATCAATGAAAACATAAACGAGGAATGGATTTCCGACAAAACCCGCTTTGCATGCGATGGTCTGCGGGCGCAGCGCCTAGACCGCCCGTATGTACGCGGCAGCGACGGAAAATTGCGCGAAGCCACATGGGAACAGGCCTTCGATGTTATCGCCGAGCGTATGAAATCGCTCGATCCAGCACAGATGGCGGCTCTTGCTGGAAATCAGGTGTGCTCCGAGAGCGTGATGGCGCTCAAAGACCTGCTGGATGCGCTGGCCGTTCCGCACCGTGACTGCCGACAGGAAGGCGCGATGATCCGCAGCCGCAAGCGTGCGCATTACCTGTTCAATACTACCATTGCCGGTATCGAGCAGGCCGATGTCTGCCTGCTGATAGGCACCAACCCGCGCCATGAAGCGGCTATGGTCAATGCGCGTATCCGCAAAGCAACACTCAAGGGGCTGAAGGTGTATAACCTCGGCGCAGCCTACGACCTTACCTATCCGGTCGAACAGTTGGGTAACGATCCCCGCCAGCTGATCGAAATGGCCGAGGGAAAACACGACATCACCAGGATCCTGTCTGAAGCCAAGCGCCCGATGATCGTGCTGGGCAACGCGGCCTTGGCGCGCGGTGATGGTGAGGAGATACTGGCGGCAGTTATGGCGCTGGTCGAGCAGGTCGGCATCATCCGGCCGGACTGGAATGGTTTTAACCTGCTGCATCATGCGGCCGGCCGTGTCGGTGCACTGGACCTAGGGTTTGTTCCAGCCAGTGGCGGTAAGGATATCGCCGAGATATTTGAAGGTTGCGGTGCCGGTGATATAAAGCTGGTGTATCTGCTGGGTGCCGATGAGTTCGACATGGAACTTCTCGGCAAATCATTTGTCATCTATCAGGGACATCATGGCGACGATGGTGCGCATCGTGCCGATGTGGTGCTGCCCGGCGCTGCCTACACTGAAAAAGATGCTACCTATGTGAATATGGAGGGCAGGGCGCAACGGACGCGCCGCGCCGTATTCCCGCCCGGGCAGGCCAAAGAAGACTGGGCCATTATCAGGGCATTGGCAAGTAAATTGGGTATTCAACTGACTTATAGTAATATCAGCCAGTTACATCGGCGCATGTTTGAGCTGGCACCGCATATGGCGCAGCCAGGAACGTTGCTTGCGGCGGAATGGCAGCCCCCGGCAAACAAAAAGCAATCCTTCAAGATCAAGAATAAACCATTCGACCGGTTGTTTACTAATTTCTATATGACCGATCCGATTAGCCGGGCATCACGCACCATGGCGGAATGTACTCGTGAAGTGGCAACGAAACAGCAACAAAAGGTAGCCTGAGTATGAAAGAATACAAAGTTGTGATTTACCGCGAACCGCTACTCGGATCTATTTTTCTGGTGGGTGCTAAAGTGGATCCGCGCAAATTTACCGAGTTCCTGAACGTCCATGCGCGTGAGGGCTGGAAGGTGGTAACGGTTGAGCGTGAATCGCGGCGCGAACTGCTGTTCTTCAAACGCGAGGCATTCGTCACCGTGTTAGAAAGGGATAGCGCATGAGCTTTAAATCGCTCAACAGCCAGCAGAAATTGTTAGCGTTGGTGGCGGTATGTGTGATGATTGCTGCCCTGATCGTGCTGCTCAAGATATGGGGCATCAACCTTAATGACGAATTTTTTGGCAAGTTGCTGGGAACATTGGCGGTCGTTGGATTGGCGGCAGGTATACTGTTTGCCATCATGTCCAACATTCGTGATGAAAAAAAGGATAAGGATAATTTCTTTAATTAGCGCCATGAGAACATTAGCCACCCAGAAATTACACATCGCACAGCCTGCCAGAGGGACTTTCTTATGATGTTCATGCCAGAGTTCTTATCGGGTCTGCTGCTGGAATGGTTCCCGTTGTGGTTCGTCACGCTGGCGGATGTGGTGCTGAAGATATTATGTCTGGTGCTGCCGTTGGTGGTGTGCGTGGCCATGCTCACCTTTATGGAACGCAAGGTGATCGCCGCCATGCAATTGCGCCGTGGGCCCAATGTGGTCGGGTTCTGGGGGCTGTTGCAACCGTTCGCCGACGGTATCAAGCTGATCTTCAAGGAAACCATTTTCCCGGCGCAGGCCAGCAAGGTGATATTCATCATGGCGCCGATGGTGACATTCTCCTTGGCGCTGCTCGGCTGGGCGGTGATTCCGGTTTCTTCTACCTTTGTTATTGCCGACATCAATGTAGGCATCCTGTACCTGTTCGCTATCTCCTCGCTGGGTGTGTATGGCGTCATCATGGCCGGCTGGGCCAGTAACTCGAAGTATGCGTTTCTGGGTGCCATCCGTTCATCGGCGCAGATGGTATCGTATGAGGTATCGATCGGATTCGTGATCATTTGTGTGTTGCTATTTGTCGGGTCGCTTAACCTTGGCGACATTGTGGCGGCACAGGCGGGCGGCATGCATCACTGGTTCGCCTTTAACATATTATCCGGCCAGTTCCTGCTGTTTCCCATGTTCGTGTTGTTCTTCATCTCGGCGTTGGCGGAAACCAACCGCCATCCGTTCGACCTGCCGGAAGCCGAAGCCGAGCTGGTGGCGGGCTACAACGTGGAATACTCCTCGATGAGCTTTGCGCTGTTCTTCCTTGGGGAATATGCCAACATGATCCTGATGAGCGGCATGACCACTATCCTGTTTCTGGGGGGCTGGCATGCACCGTTTGATATCGCACCGTTCAACTGGCTGCCGGATGTTGCATGGTTCGCTATTAAAATCTTCCTGTGCCTGTTCGTGTTCATATGGGCGCGCGCCACTCTGCCGCGCTACCGTTACGACCAGTTGATGCGTTTGGGCTGGAAAGTGTTCCTGCCGCTATCTCTGCTGTGGGTAGTGCTGACAGCCGGATGGGTGGTGTATTTCAAATGATTGAGCAGGCAATCACATGGCTGGTCGAATTTGTTCACCATTTCGGGTATGTTGGAATTTTCATCATGACCTTTCTGGAAAGCACGTTCGTGCCGATTCCCAGTGAGGTCACGATGATCCCCGCCGGTTATTTGGTACAGCAGGGGCATATGAGCCTTGCGGGCGTATTAGCTGCCAGTATCACCGGCACGATGGCGGGATCGCTCGCCATGTACTGGTTCGCATCGCATTTCGGGCGCAAATTCCTGTACCGCTATGGAAAATACTTTTTTTTCGACCATGAGAGAATGGCCAAGCTCGACAAATTCTTTGCCGCGCATGGTGAAATATCCATATTCACCGGCCGCCTGATTCCGGGCATTCGCCATGTCATTTCATTTCCGGCCGGGCTCGCCCACATGGACATGAAAAAATTTTGCCTTTACACAGGCATAGGTGGCTCGCTATGGATGTGCATATTGATAACGGTGGGTTATGTGATCGGTGATAATAAGCACTTAATTAAGGAATATATGCCTTACATCACTACCGCCGTCGTTGGCACCGTATTCCTGCTGGTGGTGGGGTATGTGGCTAAACAACGCAAGAAAATGAAACTGGGTAATGGCAATGCTTGACCGCGCCGCACGTTCTTTCCTTCTCACCGAGCTGGTGGCTGGCTTCCTGCTGACCCTGAAATATTTTTTCAAAAAACCGGTCACGATCAATTATCCCTACGAAAAAGGCCCGCTTTCTCCACGTTTCCGTGGCGAGCATGCGCTGCGCCGCTATCCTAACGGAGAGGAGCGCTGCATTGCCTGTAAACTATGCGAGGCGATCTGCCCGGCGCAGGCCATCACCATTGAGGCAGAAGAACGCGACGACGGTTCGCGCCGTACCACCCGCTACGATATAGACATGACCAAATGTATCTATTGCGGCTTCTGTCAGGAAGCCTGCCCGGTGGATGCCATTGTCGAAGGCCCGAATTTCGAGTTCGCCGCCGAAACGCGCGAAGAATTATTCTACAATAAGGATAAATTGCTTGCCAATGGCGATCGCTGGGAAAGTGCATTGGTAGCCAATCTTACTGCAGATGCGGAGTATCGCTGACATGGCAGAGATTGATTTCGCACAGCTGATACCGACCCTTGCCTTTTATATGTTCGCCGCCGTTACGGTGATCTCCGGCCTGATGGTGATCTCCTCAAAAAATCCGGTGCACTCGGTGTTCTTTCTCATTCTGGCTTTTTTTAATTCGGCGGCACTGTTCGTATTGCTGGGCGCGGAGTATATCGCGATGACGCTGGTGATCGTATATGTGGGAGCGGTGGCGGTGCTGTTCCTGTTCGTGGTCATGATGCTGGATGTGAACTTTGCCGAGCTGCGGCAGGGCTTTTTAAAATACCTGCCCGTAGGCGGCCTTACTGCGCTGATCGTGTTCTTCGAGCTGGTCGTGGTCTATTACCTGTCGTTCCATAATCCGATGGAAACGGCGTCCATCCGGCATGAGATCCCCAGCCAGGACATTGCGACCAACACGCATGCGATCGGCAATGTCATGTACACCTATTATCTGCTTCCGTTCCAGATGGCGGGCATTGTGCTGCTGGTTGCCATGATTGGCGCCATTACCCTTACGCTGCGCCATCGTCCCGGCGTGCGCCGCCAGAGCGCGGCCAAACAATTGTCGCGTACACGCAGCCAATCCATTGAGGTGGTAAAAGTGGAAACGGGAAGGGGGATAGGTCAATGACCCAGGCGTTTTTCGCCAATATCGGCATCATGCACTATCTGGTGGTTTCCGGCCTGTTGTTTACCATAGGTATCTGCGGCATATTCCTGAACCGGAAGAACATCATTACCATCCTGATGTCGATCGAGCTGATCCTGCTTGCCGTGAATATCAATTTCGTGGCGTTCTCGGTTATGCTGGGCGATCTCACTGGGCAGATATTCGCCATGTTCGTACTTACCGTTGCCGCCGCAGAGGCTGCCATTGGTCTTGCCATTCTGGTGGTGTATTTTCGTGGTCGTGGTTCGATCGCGGTCGAAAACGTCAATATGATGAAAGGCTGACCGCGTGACACCTGAGGCCATGATACAACTGCTTGTTTTCCTGCCGCTGGTTGCGGCGCTTGCAGTTGGATTGCGGGTGCGCAGCATGAAGGCGGAGCTGGCCCAGAAACTCACCTGCGGTGCCATGGTGTTATCTGCGGTATTTGCCGGGCTGGTGTTCAAGGAATTCGCCGTGATGGCGATGGATCATCACGACTGGCAGGCGCTGGCGGGTGGCAAGGGCCTTATCTATAAAGTACATCTTGCCAACTGGATCACCTCGGGTGATTTCGTGGCCGACTGGGTGCTGCGCGTGGATGCGCTGACGGCGGTTATGCTGGTGGTGGTCACATGGGTTTCTGCAGTGGTGCATATATACTCTGTCGGCTATATGAGCCACGATCCGCACCGCCAGCGCTTCATGGCCTACCTGTCGCTCTTTACGTTCTTCATGCTGATGCTGGTGACATCGGATAATCTGGTGCAATTGTTCCTTGGTTGGGAAGGGGTAGGGCTGTGCTCGTACCTGCTTATCGGTTTCTGGTTCAAAAAGCCCGAAGCCAATGCGGCTTCCATCAAGGCGTTTCTTGTTAACCGTGTCGGTGATTTCGGCTTCGCGCTGGGGATCTTTGCTGCGTTCGTGGTGTTTGGCACTGTGCAATATGATGCGATGTTCGAAGCGGCGCCCATGGCATTCAAAATGACCACGCCATTCTTGGGCTATAACATCGACGCGCTGACACTGATATGTATTTTGCTGTTCATCGGTGCCATGGGTAAGTCAGCCCAGCTGGGCCTGCATACCTGGCTGCCGGATGCCATGGAAGGCCCGACACCGGTTTCCGCGCTCATCCACGCGGCAACGATGGTAACCGCCGGGGTGTTCATGGTGGCGCGTTGTTCGCCGCTGTTCGAACAATCCGACACCGCGCTCATGGTCGTCACGCTGGTGGGGGCGGCCACCGCATTTTTTGCCGCTACCGTCGGGCTGGTGCAGAACGATATTAAACGCGTGATCGCCTATTCCACCTGTTCGCAGCTGGGCTACATGTTCTTTGCCTGCGGGGTAGGGGCGTATGCGGCGGCTATCTTCCACCTGATGACCCACGCATTTTTCAAAGCGCTGCTGTTTCTTGGCGCTGGCTCGGTGATTCATGGTATGTCCGACGAGCAAGATATGCGCCGCATGGGCGGCATATGGCGGCAAATGCCGGTGACCTACGCCTTCATGTGGATCGGTTCGCTGGCGCTGGCTGGTATCCCGTTCTTTGCCGGTTATTATTCCAAGGATATGATACTCGAGGCTGCGTTCGCCAGTCACCAGACCGCCGGGCTGATCGCTTTCTGGCTCGGCGCGGCTGCCGCTTTCATGACCGCCTTTTATTCCTGGCGCCTGATTTTCATGACCTTCCACGGCAAGCCGCGCGCTTCTGCTGAAGTGATGAGCCATGTGCACGAATCCGGCCCCATGATGCTGCGTCCGTTATATTTGCTGGCTTTGGGCGCCGTTTTCTCCGGGGCTATCGGCTATTACGCGTTTGGCATGGTATCGGGTGAGGGCCATTTCTGGCAAAGTTCCATCGCCAGCCACACGGTGCTTGAAGCTGCGCACCACGTTCCGTTCTGGGTGCCGTTCCTGCCGCTTCTGGTAGCAATTTCGGGTATTTATCTGGCCTATCATGCCTATATGAAGGACACCCGTTTCCCTAGGCAGGTGGCAGAGCGCTTCCCGTTCTGGTACCGCTTTTTCCTCAATAAGTGGTATTTCGACGAGCTGTACGAGCTGGCCTTTGTACGCAAAGCCAAGGAGGTGGGTACCTATCTATGGCGTTTCTGGGATACGAAAATAATCGACGGGCTGGGGCCGAACGGCGCCGCACTCATCACCCAGCTTTCAGCGGGCCGTGTGTCGCGCGTGCAGACCGGCTATGTCTATCATTATGCGTTTGCTATGCTGCTGGGCTTTTTGGCCATCATCAGCTGGGTGGTGTTCGGAGGATAGATGCTGACAACGTTGATTCTCATACCCCTTATCGGTGCTGCCATTATAATGGTTGGCGGCCGTGGCGATGATTCGCGCGATAGCTGGTATGTGGCACTGGCCACCACCATCATCACTCTGGCCTTGTCGCTGTATCTGTGGGTGGGTTTTGACACTACCACCGCCAATTTCCAGTTTGTGGAGAAGGTGACATGGTTCGCCGGCCTCAATATCGATTACCACATGGGCATCGACGGCATTTCGCTGTTCATGATCCTGCTTACCACCTTTCTGATGCCGATCTGCATATTATGCAGCTGGCAGTCCATCACCATGCGGGTACGTGCATTCCTGGTCAATTTCCTGATACTAGAAGCGTTGGTGATCGGCGTGTTCTGCGCGCTTGATAGTATAATTTTCTACCTGTTCTTCGAGGGCATGTTGATTCCGATGTACCTTATCATCGGTATCTGGGGCGGTAAGCAGCGCATCTATGCGTCGTATAAATTCTTCTTATATACGCTGGCCGGGTCGGTGCTGTTTCTGGTTGCCATCATCTATATGTACAGCAGCTTTGCCACCACCTCCATTCCTGACCTTATGAAAGAAGCGCCCAGACTATCGCTGGATGTACAGAAATGGCTGTTCCTTGCCATGCTGGCATCGTTTGCGGTGAAGGTGCCGATGTGGCCGGTGCACACCTGGCTGCCCGATGCGCATGTGCAGGCGCCCACCGCCGGTTCGGTGATACTGGCGGGTATCCTGCTGAAAATGGGCGCTTATGGTTTCCTGCGGTTCTCGCTGCCCATGCTGCCGGATGCCTCGCAATATTTTGCCAACCTCATTTTCGCACTTTCTGTCATTGCTGTCATATACACCTCACTGGTGGCGCTGATGCAGACCGACATGAAAAAACTGATCGCTTATTCCTCGGTAGCACATATGGGGTTTGTCACCATCGGTATTTTCAGCTTCAACATGCAGGGCATCGAAGGTGCCATCATGCAGATGATCAGCCACGGGTTGGTTTCCGGGGCATTATTCCTATGTGTGGGCGTTGTATACGACCGCATGCACACCCGCGAGATCGCCGACTACGGCGGGGTGGTGAACGTCATGCCAAAATACGCATTGTTCTTCATGATATTCACCATGGCCTCGGTAGGCCTTCCAGCCACTTCCGGTTTTGTGGGCGAGTTCCTGATTCTGGTTGGGGCCTACAAAGCGAACACGTGGGTGGCATTCCTTGCGGCAACCGGGGTGGTGCTTGGCGCGGCCTACATGCTATGGCTGTATCGCCGCGTGAT
>JBFWQQ010000025.1:0-20133 GCA_050249355.1 Alphaproteobacteria bacterium
GCAAAGACGACTGGGATACGGCAGTAATTTACCGGCCATACTTTGACCTGCGACGTTGCACAGGAACGCCGTCCGACTCGACTTACAATATGACGGCCACGTATGATTGGGAAACCGGCACGGTATTAACCACGACGCCGCCGGATCCCAGCGTAATCTATCAGGCCATGACCCAGAAAGTGGATACCAACCTGTGGGCCATGTGCGTTAACAGCGGTTACGATCCGCCGGCACACTACGGTAAGGACTATAAAGGGCCACAAACCGGTGCGCTGACCGATACCACCCTGTGTCATGCTGCATGGTGGACGTTGGGCATCCCTGATATCGGATGCAGTTCAACCGCCGATGAAAATGAGATGTTCCCCGAGCCATAGGCGCAACCGCCAGGTGCATATAATGCCCGGAAAAGGCTCGATTCCTATGATCAGTTCTGTGTAACGCGCTTTTTTGCCGATTGTTGCAGGTACTGTTCAGCCAGGCTTACACCGGCAGGATCGCCGACATGCAGCCACGCACCGTCATGCACCAGCCCATATAAACTACGCGGTGCACCGGGTTGCAGCAGGCGGTCATACAGCACATTCATGGAAAAACGACCGGGCGGCACATTTGTAAACAGGCGGGGATGCAACAGCTGCACGCCGGTGAATACATATGGGGCCCGCGCATTCTGCCCCCTGCGTGTAAGCTTGCCGGCATCATCCATAAAAAAATCCCCAGCGCCCGAATAACCCACAGCGTGGTCGACCGGTTGCAGCAACAGCAGCGCATCCATCTGCGCATCATTCCATTGCCGCGCCATCTGGGCCAGTGCGGGCGTTGCTCCATCAATACAGATCACGTCGCTGTTGATGGCAAAAAAAGGTTCGTCGCCCAAGAGAGGCAATGCCTTCACAATCCCACCGCCTGTTTCCAGCAGTTCATCTTCGTGGGATATGGTGATATGCGGATGCGTGCGGACAGCCAGATGCCCCTGCATAAGATCGGAACGGTAATGGGTGTTGACTACCACCTCCTGTATTCCATATTGTTCCAGCCAGCTCAGCGCCCGGTCTACCAGCGGAATACCATCCACCGGAATCATCGGTTTGGGAAGATCCGATAGCGGACGCATGCGCAAGCCCAGTCCGGCTGCCATCAGCATCGCTTTCGAAGGTGCGGCACTCACGTATTTCCTCCGTTTGCACCTTTCACCTGCAGCACACCACGAAATTCCTGCGAGACGTGCTGGCCCATCCACTGTGCCAGCGGCGCCAGCTCTGCCACTTTCATGTCATGCTGAAGATGGTTCCATACGCGAGGCAGCATGCTGAGATACTGGTGTTTCTTGTCACGTACTGCCAGACGGGTAAAGATACCGATGATCTTGCAATTACGCTGCGCTCCCAAAATAGCGTATGCGGTCATGAAGCGATCCTTATTCACCTTGGTGCCATACAGGAACCCCATCAGGCAGTGCTGTACCACGTTAGGCGACACGTCCCGCCGGGCATCCTCAAGCAATGACACCATGTCATACGCAGGATCTCCATACACCGCATCCTGGAAATCCAGCAAACCCACCCGCTTAATACCCGACCGTTCCGGCAGCCAGATCAGGTTATCGGCATGATAATCGCGGTGCACCATGCAATCGAAATGCAAGCGCGACTTGCTGAGAATACCTTTCCATACGGCAGAAAATTCTTCGGCCAGCGTTGCTGCCTTACCCTGCTCCATGATCTGCGGCAGGAACCACTCACCAAACAGGCCGACCTCATCCATGAGCACCCTGCTGTCATACTCGCGCAGTTGCAGCTGCACAGGATTGACCAACGTGGATTTACGCAGGTACCACTCCACCAGTAGATCGATAGCGGATTCGTATAACTCCAGTTCCTTCTGGGCCTGCTGGCTCGCCGCTTCGTTACGGATAACGGCCGAGAACAGGTCATCGCCCAGATCCTCAAGCAGTAAAAATCCGTTCGTAATGCTGCTGGCCAATACATTTGGGGTACTATAGCCGTGTTTGTGCAGATATTCGGCGATCACCAGATACTTGCGTATATCCTCTTTCTGCGGCGGCGCGTCCATCAGCATATAGGTGCGCGCACCCTGCCTCAAACGGATATAACGGCGGAAAGACGCATCGCCTGCCAACGGCATCATTTCCGGCGACGAACATTCCGGGCAGGTGTCCAGAAACTCCTGTATTTGCTGGCTGCGCTTACCTGCTGTATTCTGCGGCTGTATCTTGTTGCTACCGGTTTCGTTCATACGCTTCCATTATATCGCTCAGGCATGCCTGCCAGCGCGTGGCGTTGCCTTGCAGGCTGATCGTCCTTACATCCCCTTCCTTACCGTGAGTCAGGCGAACCTGCAGGCGGTCATGAGGGAGAAACGTGCTGGCGACCTGCGGCCATTCTATTAGCGTCATAGCATGCTCGAGTGCTTCTTCCAAGCCTGTTTCCATTACTTCATCTTTATTTTCCAGCCGGTAAAAATCCATATGCCACAGCGGAACCCCATGCCTGGTTTCATAGATTTGCACCAGCGTGAAGGTGGGGCTGGTCACATCGACCGCACTACCTGCCGCCGCCTGTATGAAACCCCGGCATAAGACCGTTTTACCTGTACCCAGATCACCTTCCAAGGTAATGCAATCGCCTGCCCGGCAGGCCATACCCAACAGATGGCCTAAATGCGCCGTTTCCTCCTCCTTTGTACTGATCAGCCCAATATGTGTATCAGTCACGCTCATCGATCCATGCCATCTGTATCGCCTCCAGTATCTTTTCGTTACATCCATCCGGTGCATCAGTAAAATCCGGAAGCGCCAGCACCCACTGGCGCAGATCGGTAAACCGCAAGTTCACATTATCGGCTTCCGGGTGCGTGTCTTCCAGCGCGATGGCAATGTCGTGAATATCCGTCCAGCGCATGCTTCCCTCATAGTGTAATTGGATAATTGCTATTTATATCTGAAGATTTTACACTCTGGCCATGCAATTATTCAAAATATTGATCCTTTGTGCGGCTGCTTATGGTGGTTATATATACTACCAACGCTTTCATGCCATTTCCAACGTAGCCGATGGCATGGAAAGCAGCCGGGAATCATCTGGACGACTGCAGCTGCAAAACAGTACCGGCGGGATAGGCGAGATCGGCGGATTAGGCAATATTGACGATGAACACGACAATACGGCAACCACCTTTCGTGGCCCGGGCCAGCCAGCCCCTAAGAAGGATCCGTACAAGCTCGACCTGTTGCGCGCTGCCGCCGCAGGCGACGTGAAAAAAGTCTCCGACCTGCTGGAAAAGACCAGTGCGCGTGCGCGCGATGCGCATCGCCGTACCCCATTGATCCATGCGGCATGGCATGGACACAAAGAGGTATGTGCCAAATTACTTGCCGCCGGTGCCAATATCGAATTCCAGGATCGGGAGGGCCACAATGCGCTGGATTATGCTGCGGGCAGCGGGCAGATGGAGGTGGTACGCTACCTGCTGGTACTGAGTGGAAAAAAGGACGACCGCTACTATGAAGAATTCTCCCGCCTGATGGCATCAGTACTCACCAATCATCTGCCCTCGGTGACCGTTACCGGAAAACCCGGATACATCAACCGGATCACGCCATCCGGGCAATCGCCGATCCATACCGCTGCCAGCAACGGGTATGTGCCCATGGCAGAACGACTGGTGGAACTAGGCGCCGATGTGAAACTGGAAAATGAGAACCGCCAGACCCCTTTGCACTGGGCCAGCTGGAACAACCACGCCAGCATGATCGCGTTTTTACGCGCGCAGGGCGCAAACCTGAATGTGCAGGATAAAATGGGCAATACGCCGCTGCTTATGGCGGTGGAAAACGGCAGTGTTGATGCCGTAAGCGCGCTGCTGAAAGAAGGTGCAAAGAAGAATATCAAAAACGATAAAGGCCAGACCGCCCTGATGATCGCAGCAGATAAAGGCAACAAATCTATCCAGGAGCTGCTGCAATAATCACTGTTCGGAAACATCCTTATCTTCGTCGGTACCGGCCAGCGTGATACGCGAGCGGTAATTATCGATGAACTTCCGGGTATCAGACAGGTTCTGGATGATGTCATCAAAGTTTGTGGTGGTCACCACCATCTCACCGCGTGTCACGTAATCGAACACTTCCCGGTACGGGTTGTCTTTCATCAGCGGAAGGAAATAATCACGCAGATACTGTAACTGGATGTCATTATTCTCGAACACGTAGGCAAGCGCCAGCTTCAGCAGCGCCTCGGCCTCATCCAGCGTGACCTGCGCTGTCACGTCCTCGCGCTCTTTAAGCAGGTCTTCCACGGAACCGATGACCTTTTGCCAGTTGCGCTGTTTCCAGTACACGGTCAAGCGGATGCGCTCGGCCTCAATGCTGGTATCCTGCCCCAGCACCTGCAATGCACTGGTCAGGCGCTCCTGATCGGTCATGGCACGCGCCGCCAGACGGTTACGCACGAGCCGAAGGAGCAGCGAGTTTTCGCCATAAAGAGAATCCTGCAGAGCTTCCAGCGCTTTTTGTGGCTGGTTATTGAGTAGGTGCACCTCAGCCAGCTGGGCGCCCAGCTGGCTGCGCTGTTCTTTTTCCGCGATATAACGCATCTGGCTGTCGAGCAATTCAGCTGCCTGTGCCAGAAGATCGATCGATATCAGTCGTTCAGAAAGTTTCTCAATAATGTCGCTGCCTGCCCCCCCGGTCGGCGCATAGTTGCGGTATTCGTAATACATCGCCAGCACATCCAGCGGCGGCAGCTTGTCCACGCCGCCCTGACTGAACATGAAGTTGAAGGCATGTTGCATCTTTTCCTTCATTTCCCCCGCCAGTGAGCTATTCGGAAATGAGGTGATGCCGCCATGCCAGATACGCATGGCGTTCACATAGTCGTTCTTGTCCTCATATATCTTTCCCAGCTCGCGTATAACCTGAAGTTCCAGCCGGTCGCCATGCCACGACAGGCGCAGGCGCTCCATACGCTCCACCGCTTCGGCTGTCGTAAGCTCCTCGTGCGCCATGCCCCACATGATGCGCGATAACTCAGCGCTGGCCCGGACGAAGGGTTCATCAAAATTCTCGGCCAGTTCATCCCATATTTCCAGTGCTTCGGTCTCCTGCCCGGTTCCGGCAGAAATACTCGCCATCAGGAAGCGTATATAATCCTTTACCGGTTCTGTAAGTTCCGGGTTGCTCATGCTTTCGATGATCTTCAGCGCCATGTTATAGTCTTTTTCGGATATAGCACGATCCGCTGCAACAATAACGAGGCGACGGCGCATTTCCGGTGGATACTTGCTGATATAATCGTCGTTAAGCGCCATGAAATCATAATCCTGATCGGGATTACCCAGCAGGTCAGCGATCACTTTGCGCCAGAAATCGACTTCCTTGATATTATCCAGCTCCCCGGCAGCAAAATCACGGGCCGCATCGGCGTAGCGGTACATCAGGAAGTCAGCCGCCCCCTGTAAAGCTGCCAGCTTCTGGCTGCGATAGAATGCCGGGTCTTTTTCACGAATGATCTCAAGCAGGCCCAGAGCTTCCGATGCCATGCCTTCAGCCATGTAAATCTTCACCATCTGCAGGCGCGATTCGTTGGCATTCTTCACTTCCGTATGTTTGACCGACAACTGGAACAGCTTTTTAAGTTGCGGCTTAAGTTCTTCCTGGCTGCCAATACGCCATTGGTTATAGGGGAACAATGTCACTCCCTCTACCAGTTTTTGCTGCTCGTCCTTAAGCTCTACCATTGGCAAGCCAGGTGTGAGCGTCTCACCATTCGATACCGTAACCCGTAACCCGTCACGCTGCAGCGCCACCCGAACCTCATCGGCTTTTTTAAGCAATGCGATACCCTGTGCAGAATCCATAAGGGTGAATTCGACGAAATCAACGGTACGTGCCACCCCTTCCCCCGGCTGGTATAGCGGTACGATCACCACCTCGTCACCCACCTGCGGGTCGTGCACGGCAATCGGATCCGCGGTTTCCAGAACAGGAATGAACACATGCGGCGGGGCCGGTGGATCGGTACGGATATCCGGGCGCAATTTTGTGAGCAGCGGGCGCTCTTGCGTAGTCAGCAATATGGCCCAGTTGAAACTACTGGATTCCCTGGTAACGCTGACATGCATGGATTCGTCCAGATCGAACCGCAATATGGTCGATTTGGCAGCCGGTACCTGCTGCGGGTTGCGTACCAGCGCAGCCTTATCCTCTTCGGTCTTGAAATCTGAAACATCCACGGTGTAGTTTTTATTGATCACCACCCACAACGTACGACCACGTACGAAGGTCGCCATCGCGACACGCTCGGCAAGCGGAAAACGCAGCACGGCGTTATCTTCGGACAATGACAGACCGATTTTCAGGTAATCCTTGTTCACTACATTATCCTGGTTGGTGTAACTCAGCGGCACGGGCGTCTCGGCATCCCGTTGTGGCACGGCGCCATCGGGCGGTGTGGCGATATTCTCCGGTGGCGTTGCGGAAGGCTGTTCCTGTACTGTCTGCTGTTCGGGCGCTGACATTTCTGCTGGCGCCGCTTCAGGAGTAGGCGTTGCGGCGGCAGCAGTTTCTTCGGGCCGTTGCGGTGTCTCGGCGCTTTGTGCTGCCGGAGATTCCTCTACCGGCTCTGCTGTGGGCGCCTGCTCTGCCAGTGCCTGAACCGGTTCCGTCTGCTCTGCCGGGGGCTGCTCCGCCTGCGCAGCGGGTGTTATTGGTGTTTCCGCCGGTGCTTCGCCATCTGGAATTACAGCTGCTTCTTCAGGTGCGCCGGCTGCCGGAGAAAGTGCTGCCAGCAACGCCGCATCGGCATTCTGTAAGATTTGTGGTTTTTCTGCTTTCTTAGTTGCCAGATCACGTTTCAGGCGTGGTTCTGCCCGTCGTTTGGCGGGCTTTCCTTCAATCTCCAGCAGGTCAATGCCATTGAGATTGTCACTGACAAATGTACGTATACGATACGGTTTGTTAAGGGTCAGCACGATGGTGCGCCCGTCCGCTTGGCGGCTCGCATGTTTCACATACGGGTGGAGTTGACGCAATAACGCACCGAAATCCGGATTGGCCTGCCGGTCGAATGAAATGGATACCGTATTGCCTTCGGCGGCGGCAGTGAAATACGTGGGATCCGGCCATTCAAACGTGATACGCGCAAAATCACGTATAACTTCGGCATGCGCCACCGGCAGCGCCGGTGAACGCCCTGCCTGCGCGTGATTTGCGAACATCACGCAGCCATAGCCCAGCGCAACCAGGCTGACAGCCATGTTACGTAGCAAGGGGGATATGCGTTTTTGTGCAGTCATTTTCGTATGTTATGCCAAAGTAAAGCAAAAGGCAAAATCATCCACAACATTCTGCCTAATATATAGTAGCAAGATCGATGCCGAAAAAATAATAACAACTCTTAGGGAAATGTCGACATCCGCTTACTGGCAGCAGTCAAGGCCAATAGCCATAAAATAAAAAAATAAAACCGTTGACAATCTTTTATATTGAACCTGAAGTCAAGATGTTTCTATAATAAGGAGCTTTATAAGCATTCCCATTCAAATTATCTACCGCATAGAGAGGATGAATCATGTCTATCCAAGCCCATGTTGACTCGCTCGCCGAGAAGCGCGCTCAGATCAAACTCCAGATCGCACAGGAAGCACACCGCCCGGCTCCAGACTTCATCATGATCACCAACCTCAAGAAGCAGAATCTGGCATTGAAAGAGGAAATGAAGCATTACCTGACCATGCTCAACCAACGCCAAGCCAGTACTTCATAAGAATTCCAAGCAATCATTGGATAAGAAAGAACCGGGCCCCATGCCCGGTTTTTTTTGCGCGCCTGCACCGGATTGATACACTTTTAAGAAGAATAATATTAACTATATATCAACCTTGAGTTGGTATTCATGTTACTGAAACAACTTGTGCTGGCCTCCTCTATGTCTACTGTAACCTGTGACTCCTGGATTGATAACGCACGCACCCGTGCCCACACACTAATACAATGGCTGCAAAGCCAACGCGGCCATTATGACCTGATCTATGCATCTATTACTATCAACCTGCTGTCGCTGGCGCTCCCGCTGGTAACACTGCAGGTATACGACCGCGTACTGGCGTATCAGAACATCAGCACACTCCGGGTGCTGATGATAGGCGCGTTCGTATTCATCCTGCTGGAATTGAGCATGCGTATCGCCCGCTCCTACCTCACCGGCCGGACGGCCATGCAATACGAATACAACACTTCGTGCACCGCCATGCGCAGGGTGCTGTATGCAAAAGACCAGCAGGCAAGCCGCAATGTCAGCGAGTTCATGCAGGATTTTGCCGCCATCGGAAAAACCCGTGACTTTCATGGCGGGCAGGCCCTCAGCACACTGCTCGACCTGCCGTTTATCATGGTATTCATAGGCCTGATCGCCTACCTTGCGGGATGGCTGGTGCTAGTACCGATATTTCTTTTGTTCCTGTTCACGTTGCTGGTCTGGCTAATGGGCGACAAGCTGAAACAAAGCCTGCTGGATCGCGAAGCCAATGATGATAAACGCTTCGGCTTTATCATCGAGTCACTGCTAGGCATCCACACCATCAAATCTATGTCGCTGGAAGCTCTCATGCAGCGGCGCTATGAGGGGTTTCAGGAAAGAACAGCATTGATAAACTACCATGTGTCCGAACGCGGCGGCGCTGTCACCATCACTGGCCAGCTCTTTTCTCAATTGATGCTGGTTTGCGTGGTCACCGCCGGTGCTCCCATGGTCATTTACGGGATTATAACCACCGGCACGCTGATCGCATGCATGTTGCTTTCCGGCCGTATCATGCAGCCCGTGCAGCGCACGTTACAGCTGTGGACACGCTTCCAGGACTATCGCGTTTCAGAATCGCGCGTGAATAACCTGTTTTCATTGACGCAGCAGGAAACATTAAAAGCCACAGGCGAGCTGAGAAATAATGGCGATATATCTTGCAGTAATGTGAGTTATGGATTCGATCCGCAGCAGGCGATGCTGTTGCAGGATATATCCCTGGAGCTGAAAACGGGCGATACGATCGCCATCAGCGGCAGCCACAGCAGCGGAAAGACGACGCTGCTAAAACTGATGGCGGGAATCCATGCCCCACTGCGCGGCCGCGTGCTGGTCAATGGGGTGGATGCCTGCGCACTGCCCTCGCGCGAGTTGGTGAAACATGTGGGGTATATTCCTACTGAAGGCGTGATCTACCGTGGCACCATTATGGAAAACCTTACAGGCATGGATGCGCACAAGCGCGGGAAGGCACTGGAAATTGCCAGCCTTATGGGTATCGACACAGCAGTAGCCCGTCTGGCACGCGGCTACGATACCAGGCTCGAAGGCGGAAATGTCGATGTCATTCCGCCTGGCCTGCGCCAGCGTATCGCTATAGGGCGGGTACTGCTGGAAAAGCCGCGTATCCTGTTGTTCGATAATGCCGACCGTGCGCTTGACCACGATGGCTATAACCATATGTTCGAACTGCTGGGGAAGCTCAAAGGGCGCACGACCATTGTGCTGGTATCCGACGACAAGAACATCCAGCAACTGGCCGACAGGGTATACACCATACGCGGCGGTCAGATGGTGGAAGTGGCGCAACTTACCGGTATCACGAGGTAACCCATGTCCACCGTACTACGCCACAGCCCCGAAGCAACCACACCTAACCTGAGCGAGCTGCTTACAACATTCTACCAGATGAATCTTGGGCAGCAGTCACAGGTGCACATGGATTACTCCGCCTGCCTGCCCAACCTGCTAATGGCACTGGGATGGCGCGGCGATGCGCGCCAGCTTTATGATGCGCTACCGCACCATGAAAGTGAATTCACCGAAGTGGATCTGTATAATGTCATGGCGGTTCTGGGGTATCGCTATGACGTCACCAACGTGCGCAACCGCCCGCTGGATTCCATACCGGTTCCATGCCTGTATACCGATAGCAGCGATGAGCTGTATGTATTGTACACCCACGATGATAACGCTGTGCACGCGTTTCATTCTATAACACAACGATCGCAGTTGCTAACGGATGCCATGGTCAGCGGACGCGTGCTGACGTTTGAGAAAATCGCCCACGAAGACGATGAGGCGGAACGCCATGCCCGCAACAAAGCCGGGATGAAATGGTTCCAGGCTATCGTGCGCAAGTTCGACCGGCTGTTCTGGGCCGTTGGCGGCCTGAGCATACTCATCAACATGATGAGCCTTGCCGTTCCGCTGTTCGTGATGATGACCTACGACAAGGTGATCGGCGCAAACTCGCTGATCACCCTTCCGTTCCTGCTTGCAGGCATACTCGGTGTGATAGTGCTGGAAGGCAGCCTGCGTATGCTGCGCACCCGCATGCTGGCATGGTTTGGTGCGCGCATCAATATCATGGTGAGCACCCTGATATTTGAACGCCTGATGTACTTATCGCCGGCACAGACCGAACGTGCGCCGATCGCATCACAGCTGGCACGCATCAAAGCCTTTGAGTCGGTACGCGATTTTTTTACCGGCAATATGTTCATCACCCTTCTGGAGCTGCCGTTTACGATGGTGCTTATACTGGCCATCGGCCTGATATCCGGCCCACTGATCTGGATCGTGCTGAGTGTCACTACTGCTTACATCCTGCTGATCGCTGCCATGCGCTGGAATATGAAACTGAACATCCACCGCGCGGCACGCGCCGGGTCTGAACGCATGCAGATCACCATGGAAACGTTCAACAAGCTGGACTCGCTGAAATATAATGGGGTGATCGAACCGTGGCTGGAACGCTTTGAACGCCACTGTGCCAAGGCAGTGCTGAATAATTTCCGCTCCACCTTCCTTGCCATGCTGGTGGAACATATCGCACACGCACTGACATTATGTGCCGGTGTGGCCACGCTGGCCTATGGTGTCGATGCCATCTGGGCGGGCGAGATGAGCGCGGGCGGGCTGGTAGCCATCATGATCCTGACATGGCGTGTACTCAGCCCGCTGCAGGCCACCTGTTCCATGCTGCCGCGCCTGGAGCACATACAGAGCAGTATCGGCCAGGTCAACCAGTTGATGGAACTGGAACCAGAACGCGAGCCGGTCAAACCGGACCTGGTCTACAAATCCTTCAAGGGCGATGTGGCAATGCAGAATGTCGGCCTGCGCTATGGCCGCTTCAACGACCCGGTATTCACAGGCCTGACGCTGCAGGCAAAACCAGGCCAGATCGTGGCCATCACCGGTGGTAACGGTGCCGGTAAATCCAGCATCCTCAAACTGGTTTGCGGGCTGTATACACCGCAGGCAGGCACCATCCGCATCGACGGCACCGACAGCAGACAGCTCGATCCCATTGTACTTCGCCGGCAAATGAGCTACCTGCCGCAAACACCGGATTTCTTCAGCGGTAGTATCGCTGAAAACCTGCGCCTGCATCGTCCCGATGCCAGCGATGAAGAACTAAAAGCTGCCCTGTTACAATCCGGCGCGTGGGATGACGTACGGTTGCTGCCTTCGGGCATCCATACACGTATCGGCAGCAACAACAACCGCATGACCAGCAGCCTGGCTTACCGCTTGGGACTGGCACGCCTGTACCTTAATCCGGCGAGCATCATACTGTGCGACGAGTTACCCTTCGCCATTCTAAACGGCCCGGCGGGGGATGCTTTCAAACAGCAACTTGCGGAATGGCGCGGGCGCTCCACTGTATTCTTCGTTACCCATCGCAACGATTACCTGCAGATAGCCGACCATGTGATCCTGTTGCAGCTCGATCGTAAACCCATTACCGGAAAACCTTCAGAAGTACTCAACCAGGCAAGGAAAAACCGATGATCCGCTTTCATACTATGCTTCCCCGGTGGAAAAAAAACCTGAGCACCCCCGACACGATCGCGCAGGAACTACCTTACCTCTCGCAATCCGCATTGCTGGAAGAAAACCATATTCCCCGCATCATGCGCAGTTTCATACGCATTATCAGCGTATCTACGCTGGCATTCATCCTGTGGGCAGCGATTACCAGGGTAAATGAGATAGCACGCGCCGATGGCGAGGTAGTACCCAGCACCTACGTGCAGACCGTGCAGCACTTAGAAGGCGGAATCCTGCGTGATATACGTGTAAAGGAAGGCGACCATGTGCAACAGGGCGACCTGCTGCTGGTTCTAGAGGGCGCTGGTTCCAGTGAAGACCTTGCCGAACTGCAATCGCGCCAGCAATCGCTGCGACTGCAGGCCAAACGCCTGCGCGCCTTCGCCGATGGAAAGCAACCCGATTTCTCCGGGCTGGGAGATAATAAGGAGGCGATAGCACAACAGGTGGAAACGCTTGAAGCCATGGAACGTTCACGTGCCAGTGAGGCCGATGTGCTCAAAAGCCAGGTAGAGCAGAAGGAAAAAGAACTGGCCATACTGCGTACCGAAACCAAAACGCTGCGTAACAACCTGGCACTGGCCGAGGAAGCACGCAACATCCAGAAAAGACTGCTGGATGACGGCCTGACCAACCGCACGGTCTACCTCCAGCGGCAGGAACAGGTCAACACCCTGAGCGGCAAACTGTCCACCACAGCAGAAAAGATCACAAAAGCCGAAGATACGCTGCAGGAGTTCCGGCACCGCCTTGAAAACACCCATGCCAGCCACCGTGACAAGGCATTGCAGATGCTCGACGGCATCAACGCCGAGATCGCGCGTAACGAAGAGATACTGCTCAAGCACACTAAACGTGTACAACGCCTGCATGTACGTGCCCCGGCCAGCGGCATGGTTAAGGGCATGACAGTGCATACGCTGGGCGGTGTTATCGGCAGCGGCCAGACGCTGATGGAGATCGTACCGATGAACGAACAGCTGGAAGTTGAGGTGCGCCTTTCACCTAAACAGATCGGCCATATCGAGACCGGCCAGCCGGTACAGGTGAAAGTCGATGCATTCGATTACACGCGCTACGGGGTCATCAACGGAACGCTCACCAGTATTTCCGCTACGACGTTCACCGATGAGATGAAACAGAGCTACTACCGCGCCCGGATAAAACTGGCACGCCCCTATCTGGGCGACAATCCCAGCCGCCTGCAATTGATCCCCGGCATGACGGTGGATGCCGATATCATCACCGGAGAAAAAACCATTATGGCCTATCTGCTCAAGCCGGTACGTGCCGCATCCAGCACCGCATTCACGGAGAAATGACCATGGAATATGCACTCAAGCAATCCGCAACGCAGGACAAACTGGCAGGGCGCATACTGGCAGTAGACGACGAGCGCAGTGCGCTTTTGATGCTGGAAACCCTGCTTAAGGACTTCGGTTGCGACGTTGCAACCGCGCGCAACGGCAAAGAGGCATTGGAATTGCTAAAGGATCATCACGATGAGATCGACATCGTGGTGCTCGACCGGATGATGCCGGAGATGGATGGCATCGCGCTGGTGGAAGCCATGAAACAAAACCCGCAGATGAAATTCATTCCCGTGGTCATGCAGACCGGCGCCGGTAAACCCGAAGAGATCCGCCAGGGTATTGATGCGGGAGTGATGTATTACCTTACCAAGCCGCTGGATCGCAACCTGCTGCATTCGGTAATAGGCACTGCACTCAACGAGGCAGCCGAACGCCGCATGCTTTATGCGCAGATGCACCACCAGCACGCCAGCTTTGTGCTAATGGATACCGCAAAATTCCAGATCCGCACGCTGGAAGAAGCCGAAAGCCTCGCCTGCTCTTTGTCTTCCGCATTTCCTGAGCCGGAGCAGATCGTAGCCGGGTTGGGGCATCTGCTGATCAATGCCGTAGAACATGGCAACCTGAGTATCGGTTACGAAGACAAAGCGCGTTTCATTGCGGAAGGACGCTGGCGCGAAGAAGTGACGCGTCGTTGTGAATTGCCGGAAAACCGCCACAAAACCGTGGAGGTGATATTCAAGCGCAAACAGGAAGGCATATTCGTGCAGATCACTGATACCGGCCGTGGATTCGACTGGTGGCCCTACCTCGAGATCGATCCCGCACGCGCCACGCAGCGCCATGGCCGAGGTATTGCACTGGCCAGCAAACTTAGCTTTGACAAGGTCATATACAAAGAGCCAGGTAACCAGGTGATCGCCGCCATTTACCACAATACCAGCAAACCGGTGCATCTCGAATGGTAGCCATGCAACCATCTGCAACCCACCAGTTGCAACGTTCCCTGACCATTCGGTATGTGCTGGCACTAGGCCTCATTGCCATGCTGGCGTGTTGTGCATTCATGCTGGAAGAGTTCTCCATAAGCTCTCACCAGACCGATGCCAGCGTGATCAACATCAGCGGCCGCCAACGCATGTTATCGCAGCGCATGACCATGTTCGCCGAGCAAATGGCCAGCGACCCGAACGGCCAGCGCTATGAAGAAGCGCGTCGCAACCTGAAAAGCGCGCTGCATGACTTCAAGACCGCCCACCATGACCTGATACACGGTAATCCTTCGCGCGGCATACCATTCGTACAGTCCGATGCCATACGCAGAGTATACTTCGATGACTCTATCGGACTGGATGCGCATGCCAACAGATTCATATCTATCATGGAACAGATCGCGGGCATGCCCATAGAAAGGCGCGCAGATGTATACGCTTTGCTCCTGCAGGTACGGCCTGCTGCTGAACATTCATTGCTGGATGCATTGGATACGGCCGTACAACAATACGAACAGGATAATATCAATTATGCCGGTACGCTTCTTCATTACGAGCGGATAATATTGGCGATCACGCTGCTCACCATATTGCTTGAAGGCATATTCATATTCCGCCCGGCCGTGCAGAATGTGGAAAAATACCAGAAAAAACTACGCGCCCTGAATCGTATCAAAAGTGAATTCCTCGCCAATATGAGCCACGAGATACGCACCCCGCTCAATGGCATTTTCGGCATGGCAGAATTGCTTCAGGATTCCAAACTGAACGAACAGCAGCACCATTATGTGCAAACCATGCTGTCCTCTGCCGACAACCTGCTGACCATCATCGACGACCTGCTGGATTTTTCGCGATTGGACTCGGGCAAGGTTGAACTGGAACCCATACCATTCAACCTGCGCTCCAATATGGAGGATGTTGCGGAACTACTGGCCAGCAGCGCACGTGCAAAGCAACTCGATCTGATGGTGAATATCGGGGCGGATACGCCGGAGTATGTAGTGGGCGATCCGGGGCGTATCCGCCAGATCGTATGTAACCTGACCAGCAATGCCATTAAATTCACCGATCATGGCTATGTCATGATCCATGTCGAACGCGTCGCAGACCAAAAAGGTAAACCGGGATCATGTACCTTGAAATTTTCGGTTGAGGATACGGGCATCGGCATCGCCAAAGATAAGCAGCAGCATATATTCGACAAATTTTCACAGGCTGATAACAGCAGCACGCGTCAATATGGCGGCACCGGGCTGGGACTGACCATATGCAAAAGGCTGGTGCATATGATGCAAGGCAAGATCGGGGTGGAATCGGAGCCGGGTAAAGGCAGCACGTTCTGGTTCACACTTGACATGGCATGCGGGCAGGGAAAATGCCTCGAGCAGTTGAACACCTCCATATTACAAGGTGTGCATGCGCTGGTGGTAGACGATATCGAGCTGAACCAGACCCTGCTGCTTGAGCATCTGCGTAATGCTGGCATGCGCTGCGATGCGGTCAGTAGCGGCGAGGCAGCGCTCAGCGCATTGCGGCGGTCGGCAGAAACGGGGGATCCGTATGAACTGGCTATAGTGGACTACCTGATGCCACACATGGATGGCGAGATCCTGTGCCGCACGGTGAAGAACGACAAGCTCATACGCAACACGTCGCTGATGATACTCACCTCTGCCGGGGAACGGGGCTATGCACAGATATTCGCCCGCGCCGGGGCGGCGGCGTTCATGAACAAACCGTTCCGCGCCGATAAGCTGATAAAGACGATCACGCTGCTCTATGAATCACGCAAGAAAGGAGGCGCCGGTGAGATCATTACTATGCACAGCGTCGAATCGATAGAAACACGCGTATTCCGTGAAACCGAAAAGCCGCTTGCCGGTAAGCGCATCCTGCTGGTGGAAGATAACCGCGTGAACCGTGAACTCACCAGCTCTTTACTGAGCCAGATGGGATGCAGCGTTATATGTGCAGAGAACGGCAAGGAGGCGATCGCATCACTGCACGGCACCTCGTATGACCTGATCCTGATGGATTGCCAGATGCCGGTGATGGACGGATTCGAAGCCAGCGAAAAAATCTCATCCATGAAGGCACACAAGGAGATCGAGGATATACCCGTGGTGGCATTGACCGCAAACGCCATGGTAGGCGATCGGGAGCGCTGCCTTAAAGCTGGCATGAATGACTATCTGAGCAAACCGGTGCGTCGTGATAATCTGGAGCGTATGCTGGTACGATGGATAAAAATGGATGGAACGCGGCAAAGCAAAATGCAGGCGGAAGCGGACAATGCAGACCGTCCTGCCGCGCAACGGCAGACGATGCCCGCTGCGGATGCGGAGCCATCGAATGTGGTATTGCTTGATATGCGCACGATCACCAGTGATCCTAATATTGACCAGAATGCGCTGGAGGAAACCCGGAATGTCATGGGGGAGGCTTTCGTAACGCTGGTCGAATATTTCCTGGAAGATACCACAACCTATATCCACCAGATCCGCGAAGGCTTGCAAACCGGTAATACCGGAATGATCGTGCCGCCATCGCACACCATCAAATCCTCAAGCAGGCAGTTCGGCCTGCTGAAAGTATCTGAGCTGTCACGGCAGATCGAAGAACTTGCACGCTCTGGCAGAACCGATGCTCTGCTTACCATAGCGCCGCTGTGCGAAGAACTGCAACAGGAGTTCGATCATGCGCGCAGCATGCTGAAGATTGTAAAACAAAAAGCAGGATAATAATAAAAATTGCGAATTATTTCGTGTGCCATCGCGGGATAATACTGTTTTCCAGTATTTTATTCATCATTCCTTTAATCAAATGCAGTGAAAAAGTAACCACGTATTAATGATTGTATATAATTATAGTAATAACGACTATTACGAGAGCTGCAACAGGAGATAGATTATGGTTTTCACCCCACCCCATGCAAGCGGATTGCAAAGCACCGCGCTGGACCAATTTGCACAGGCTGCAATCAACGAGCGGCTAGAAGCCGACCAGTTTGCTTTCGATGGTGTTGAAGGCATAACGGCCGATGCCGCCTCTACCGGTAACCTGAATATTGGCCTGATATTGAATCATGATGGAGAACTCAGCAGATTACTCGACGGCAGCGCCATTCCCTCACCCAATGACCTGGGCCAGCAAATGGATTTCACAGGCTTACTCGATAATGATGGCGCTGGCAGCGGCGAGGTATTGGTAGCTCAGGAATCGCAGAGTCAGGCAGCTGCAGCGGGTTCTACAACCACCGGCAAAGCCGAAGCATTGATCAGTTCCAAAGCCGATGCGCTAGCAAGTGACATATCATCAACGCTGAATGAAGGCTCGCTGTCCAATGTACTAGACACCAGAAGCAATTATTCTGCACAGAGTGATTTCGATACCACACAGAATTTTGAAGAGAGTGAGACCAATAACTTCTATGATGGACCTCCAGGGCGCGACGGCATTGATGGAAACAACGGCAATAATGGCCTGAACGGGTTGAACGGCAAGGATGGCGATGGCGGCGGTATCATCAATAATGTTACCAATACCCTGCTGGAGGAAACGCTGGTAGATATTGACCTCGACCTTATAAATAACACGCTGAACCAGCTCATCGAAGGCGACGACAATAATATCCTCGATCTGGATAATCTGGTGTTGAACAACACGCTGGTGCAAACCGTTCTGGGCGATGATAACGACCTGCTGGATATTGACCTGGCTAAGATAGCCAACAACCTGACCAATATCGTGGGCGGTGACGACAACGACCTGCTCGATACCGATCTGGGTATACTGCGCAACCGCATAACCAATATCATTCAGGGGAACGACAATGATCTGGGCGATCTGGATATCGGCGTGCTGAAAAACCGTATCACCAATATAGTACAGGGCGACGATAACGACGTGGTGGATGCCGGGCTGAATGTGCTGGGCAATGTAGTGAACGAAACTATCGGCGGTAACGATAACGATATTCTGGAGCTGGATATCCCTGTGCTCGGGAATGTCGTGAACACCGCAATTACCGGAGATGACAATGACATCGCCGATGTGGGTGCTGCGCTGCTTGGTAACACCGTGAACGAAGTAATCGGTGGCGACGATAACGATATCGCCGAACTCGATATGGCTTTGTTGGACAATGCCATAAACACCGTGATCGCCGGTGATGACAACGACGTGACCGACGCCGGGCTGAACGTGCTGGGTAACACGGTAACCGAGGTCATAGGCGGTGATGATAATGATGTTGCCGAACTGAATCTGGCGGCTATCCACAACGTGGTGAATACCACTATCACGGGAAACAGTAATGATATCATCGATGCCGACCTGAACCTGCTGGGCAACAATACAGGCGAACAGATCGGCGGCGACGATAACGACATAGCGGACATCGACCTGCTGGGGCTCAACAATTCCCAGCAGCAATCCATCGGCGGAAATGATAACGACCTGATCGACGCCGGTATCGACCTGCTGAATAACAACCAGCAGCAGGATATTGCCGGTAGCGATGACGACCTGATCGAGTTGAATCTCGGCGCCCAGCCGCACGAGCAGGCGAATGTCGCGACGGATAATGATGTGCTACAGGCCGATCTTAGCGTACTGAATGAAGAAGGCAATGCGCTTGAGCCTGAACTGAACCTGGAACTGATGGGCTACTCTGTTATCGACGACGACCAGATCGCAGAAGACGTGCAGGACATAATCGAAGACCCGGCACAAGGTTTGCAAAATGTGGTGCATGATGTGCAGGATATTCCGCTTGAAGAAGCAGGTGAAGCGTCTGGCAATGCGGTGCATGAAGTGGTGGAAGGGCTTGCCGGTGCAGCACAAGAACAAATCGCACCGGTGGCCAGCAACCCGGAAGCGGTTGTGGGACAGTTGTTAGACGGGCTGTCTGCGCTGGATGGCAATAACGACGAGGACGAAGGCGAAGAAACAATTGAGTTCGACATATTCAATAATGATGTAGTGGACCAGCAACCGGCAGATGACAATGCACAAGACCTGCAAGATATTGCGCAGAATAACAATGAGGAACTAAACCTTTCAGACGACGCTGCGCTGGATGTGGAAGCGGTGCAGGATGCAACGGAACAGGTACAAGAGCTGCTCGGCGATGATCTGGACGATGGCATACTGGGTATGGCCTTGGGTGAAGATATTGGCGGCGTGCTCGATGGGCTGGGTGGCGATAACCCACTCAACCTCGAAGAAGAAGTAGCCAGCGTGTTCGAACAGACAGTCGATACGGCCGACAGCCTGCTCGGCGGCGGTGCTCATTCCGGCGGCGGCCTAGGTGGTCTCGGCGGATTATTCGGCTAAAATCCGATCACCTGCCATTCGACCTTGCGGAAATGAGCCGCAGGATCATACGGGTCATCCACCAGCGCGAGGGTTTCAGCAGACAGCAATCCCATGGCAGCCAGCAACCTGTAACTGCGTATCACCTCATCGCGCCGTGCATTGACCAGCGCAGTGCGCGCGTCAAACAGTTCGCGCTGGGCATCCAGTACATCCAGTACCGTGCGTGTCCCATGCTGCTGCTCCGTTATCACCGAATCCAACGATTCCTGCGAAGAACTTACTGCGTGGGTAATGCTTTCAATGATCACGCCCGATGCGCCCAGTTGCCTCCACAGGCGTGTCACTTCTTCTGTAATACCTCGCCGGGCATCCAGCACATTGAATCGCGCCTGCCGGTTACGGTGTTTGGCCGCACGGATTCGCGCGTAGCGGCTGCCACCCTCATAGAGGGGTATGTCCACGTTCACCAGCAGCCGCCGGTCATCGATCTTGCTACTGTTCACCGCGGAACTGAAACTATTATCGGCGCTGCCGATCAGCGACACCTGCGGCAACAGCGTACCGGTCTGCTCCTTGCGTGCATAATCGGTGGTTTGCACATCCAGCTCACTCAGCACCAGTAGC
>JBFWQQ010000026.1:0-19684 GCA_050249355.1 Alphaproteobacteria bacterium
ATAATAGAGTTCCAGCAGTTTTTTCTTCGGCAACGGGGTGTGCTGCTCTTTTGATTTTTTTGCGGTGGCCTTGGTCATGGGGACTACGTTTCCTTGTTCTTGGCTGGTTTCGGGGGATCCGGGCAGGTCGAGAAAATCATTGGCGGTCACCGCGCCGCCGGTAACGGCGGCCAGCTTGGTCAGGAATTCCTTGCGCGGTATGCGCTCCCCCCGGATATATTTATAAAGGGCTTGGGCGGAAATGCCCGATTCTTTCGAGAATTCCTCGATACTGATGGCATTTTTTTCGAGATAGGTGTCGAGTTTCATAGGCACCATTTATACAAAACGTATAATGGCGATGCAAGAGCTAAAACCCTGGAGTTAACGGCCTTCGTTCAGAAACACCACCCGCTCGTCTTTGCCGGTATAACCCAGCACTACACGGGCGCGCTCATCAAGCATATCGAGGTCGAGCGAATGGTTAGACAGCAACGCCACTTTATTCTCGAGCACTTGCCGCTGGGCACGGGCTTCGGACAGCCGTTCATTCAGTTCTTCAAGCTGCTGCGTGGACTGCATGAGCGCGAACACACCGCGCTCGCCCGTGAGCGTATGGAAACCAAGATAAAACAGCAGCAGTACGCACGACAACGGCCCAGCCAATCGGCGTGCCATTTCGTATCTATGCGCAGATGAACGTTTTTTCCTAGCCATATAACCCGAAAGTGTACCGAAGTTGGACGGGTTTGTGAAGAAAAATCATCCGTTTATTGAGTGTTTCTTCAACCGACATTGAAAGAATCAGGGTGCCATGCGGGCAAAACGTGCGGCACTGCCCAGCTCTTCTTCGATGCGCAGCAGCTCGTTATACTTAGCCAGACGGTCGGAGCGTGACAACGAGCCGGTCTTGATCTGGCCGCAGTTGGTGGCCACCGCCAGATGCGCGATGGTGGCATCTTCGGTCTCGCCAGAGCGGTGCGACAGGATGGCGTTATAACCCGCACGCTGCGCCATATTCACCGCCTGCAACGTTTCACTCAGCGTACCGATCTGGTTCACTTTCACCAGCAGCGCGTTAGCCAGACCTTTTGCAATGCCGTCAGCCAGTATCTCCGGGTTGGTCACAAACAGGTCATCGCCTACCAGCTGTACCTTATTGCCAAGCAACGCGGTGATCTCTTTCCAGCCCAGATGGTCTTTTTCCGCCATGGCATCCTCGATGGATACGATGGGATAATTCTTTACCAACGACTCGTAATATTTCAGCAGCTTACCGAAATCGAGCGCTTTTTTGCCGCCTTCCATCATGTAGTTGTCGCCATCGTAAAACTCGGTGGCGGCCACATCCAGCGCCAGCACAATATCATTGCCCGGCTTGTAGCCTGCGGCTTCTATCGCTTTCATAATATAATCCAGCGCCTGCTCGGATTTGCTGAAGTTTGGCGCAAACCCGCCTTCATCGCCGATACCGGTGCTGTGTCCGTCCTCCGACAACTGTGATTTTAAGGCATGGAACACCTCGGCGCCCATACGCACCGCTTCACGTATACTGGTGGCCGACACCGGCATGATCATGAATTCCTGAATATCGAGGCCGTTATCGGCATGCTGGCCGCCATTGATGATGTTCATCATCGGCACCGGCAGGGTATTGGCCGCCACCCCACCAACGTAGGAATATAAAGGCTGGCCGAGCGAATCAGCCGCCGCTTTGGCCATCGCCAGCGATACACCCAGTATGGCATTGGCGCCGAGGCGCGATTTATTCCTGGTGCCATCGAGTTCGATCATGGCCTCGTCGATCTTCACCTGCTCTTCGGCATCCATGCCAGTCAGCGCGTCTGAGATCTCACCATTGATGTGCGCAACGGCCTTCAGCACGCCTTTGCCGCCGTAGCGCTTCTTATCACCATCGCGCAGTTCCAGAGCTTCCATGGAGCCGGTTGAAGCGCCCGACGGCACCGCTGCGCGGCCAAATCCTCCGTCTTCCAGCCCCACATCCACTTCCACGGTGGGATTCCCGCGGCTGTCTATGATTTCTCTTGCATGGATGTGTACAATAGCGGTCATAGGTATAGAGTCCTCGTCATTCCCGCGAAAGCGGAAATCTAGTTGTTGAAATGCTCTGGATACCAGCTTTCGCTGGTATGACAATAAAAAAGTAGAAGCGTTGACCTATAGAGCCTTGGCCAGCTTATCAAACTCTTTTAGCTGCGCCAGCAGGCGTTGCATATCATCCAGCTTCACCATGTTCGGCCCGTCAGAAGGCGCATTATCCGGGTCTTCATGCGTTTCCATGAATATCCCGGCGATCCCTACTGCAACGGCAGCACGCGCCAGCGGCGGCACGAAGGTACGGTCGCCTCCGGAAGACTTGCCCTGCCCGCCCGGTTGCTGCACGCTGTGCGTAGCGTCGAACACTACGGGGCAGCCGGTTTTTGCCATGATCGGCAATGCGCGCATATCATTGACCAGCGTGTTGTAACCAAAGCTGGCGCCGCGCTCGGTGAGCACCACATTGCGGTTACCGGCAAAATCCAGCTTATCGACCACGTTCTGCATGTCCCATGGCGCAAGGAACTGGCCTTTTTTCACGTTCACCACCTTGCCGGTTTTAGCAGCGGCCAGCAGCAGGTCGGTCTGGCGGCACAGAAATGCCGGGATCTGCAACACATCCACATGCGGGCCGACCACGGCGCATTGTTCTTCGGTATGCACGTCGGTCAGCACCGGGCAGCCCAGTTCGTTGCGTATCTCATCGAATATCGGCATGGTGGAAACCAGCCCGGCACCACGCTTGCCTTCCACACTGGTGCGGTTGGCTTTGTCGTAGGAGGATTTATAGATGAACGGAATGTCCAGCGTATTGGTGATCTTGATGAGCTTCTCCGCCATCATCAGCGCATGGTCGCGCGATTCCACCTGACACGGGCCGGCGATAAGCACCAGCGGCAGGTCATTACCCATTTTGAACGGGCCTATTTCAATGTGGCGTGGTTCGGTCATGCCGCCTTCTTCTGCTTTTTTTGTGCGGCCATGGCCGCCTTGATGTAAGCAGCGAATAGCGGGTGCGGCGCAAACGGGCGGCTTTTCAGTTCCGGGTGGAACTGCACCCCCACAAACCATGGGTGGTCTTTCAGCTCGGCTATTTCTGGCAATTTTCCGCCAGATGACGTGCCAGAGAACACCAGTCCTTTGCCTTCCAGTTCATCGCGATAATGCATATTCACCTCATAGCGGTGGCGGTGGCGCTCGCTTATAAGCTGGCTGCCATACGCTTTGTACGCATTACTGCCTTTAGTAATATCGCAGTCATACGCGCCCAGACGCATGGTGCCGCCCAGGTCTCCATCACTACGGCGCGTTTCCACCATATTGCCGCGCATCCATTCGGTCATCAGCCCGACCAGTGGGCCTTTACCGTTCTTATCTTCATAATCGCCGAACTCCGTGGACACAGCATCGCTCATGCCCAGCACGTTGCGGGCGAACTCGATAATCGCCAGTTGCATGCCAAAACAAATCCCCAGATAGGGAATATTATTCTCACGTGCATGACGGATAGCGGCCAATTTACCGTTCACCCCGCGCTCGCCGAATCCGCCGGGCACCAATATCGCATCGACATCGCCGAGCACGTTTGCAGCATTTTCTTTTTCAAATCCCGCCGCGTCCACCCAGCGTACATGCACCTTCACCTGGTTTTCGATACCGGCATGATCCAGTGCCTCGGTAAGTGATTTATACGCGTCGCCAATACCAGTATATTTACCAACAATGGCTACCTTGACTTCGCCTTTGGGATTTTTCACGCGCTCCAGCACATGGTCCCACTTGGAAAGATCAGGCCGTTTAGCATTTTCCATAGCGAAACGCTTAAGAACCTGCCCATCCAGTCCCTGTTCGTGATAGCATTGCGGCACTTCGTAAATGGATGACACGTCGATCGCCTGTATCACCGCTTCTTCCTTGAGGTTACAGAACAGTGCGATCTTGCGGCGCTCGCCAAGTGGAATCTCACGGTCGGCGCGGCACAACAGCACATCCGGCTGGATGCCGATGGAGCGCAGCTCTTTCACGCTATGCTGCGTGGGCTTGGTTTTCAGTTCTTTGGCAGCTGCGATATACGGCACCAGCGTTAAGTGCATATACATCACGCGCTCGCGGCCCAGCTCATAGCCCAGCTGGCGGATAGCCTCAAGGAACGGCAGGCCCTCGATGTCACCGATCGTTCCACCGATCTCGCACAGCACGAAATCCTCTTCTTCGGTATCTTTAAGGATGAATTCCTTGATGAGGTCTGTCACATGCGGGATAACCTGTACGGTGCCGCCAAGGTAATCGCCACGGCGCTCCTTGGTCAGCAGGGTGCTATAAATCTGGCCGGTGGTCACCGAATCGCTGCGCTTGGCATTCACGCCGGTAAAACGCTCATAATGACCAAGGTCGAGGTCGGTTTCCGCGCCGTCATCGGTTACGAACACTTCGCCGTGCTGTGTGGGGTTCATGGTTCCGGGGTCGACGTTAAGATACGGGTCAAGCTTGCGAAGGCGAACCTTATATCCACGTGCCTGCAGCAGCGCTCCCAGCGATGCCGATGCCAGCCCCTTCCCCAAGGAAGATACCACACCGCCGGTTATGAATATGAACTTCGCTGGCATAGGGGTCGGTTACTCCGGTTTAGGCACACCAGATTCTGCAGGAACTTGCGTAGTGGCTGGCACATCCTTCGTCTGGGCATCCGGCGTTTGGGTGATCGCTGCCGGTGTTTCCAGCGTGTCCGCCAGCGGCGGCTTCACAGGTATACTGTCGACGATCGATTCCTTATTCACGTTACCCGCCATGATAGCCAGTATCAGGCTGGTCAGCATAAACACACCGGCAAGGATGGCCGTGGTGCGGGTCAGCAGGTTGGCCGAGCCACGCCCGGTCAGGAATTGGTTACCGCCGCCGCCTCCCAAGCCGGAAAGCCCGTCGCTGTCGGTGCGCTGTATCAGTACCGCGCCAATGAGGAACAACACCAGCAACGTATGCGCCACTAATAATACTTCGTACATAAACACTCCTTTAAGCGGCTGCCGCCGCTATGATTCCACCAAACTCCGCAGCATTCAGGCTGGCTCCACCCACCAGCACACCGGCCACGTCATCCAGCACCAGTATTTCCCTGCTGTTTGCCGCCTTTACCGACCCGCCATACAGCACTTGTATTTCATTTTCCTTACGTCCGGTTCGCGCAGATGCCACCTGCCTGATATGGTGGTGCATCTGGCTGATATCAACCGGCCGGGGAACCAAGCCAGAACCAATAGCCCAAACCGGCTCATATGCAAGTATAAAATCATCTTTTGCGCCATCGGGCAACGATTTGAGCACCTGCTGGCCCACCACCTCCATTGCCTTGCCGGATTCACGCTCTTTTAAGGTTTCACCTACGCAAATCACCGGCACCAGCCCATGCCGTATGGCTGCAAAAGCCTTGGCAGCCACTTCTTCGCTGGTTTCATGCTGAAATTGACGGCGTTCGGAATGCCCGGTTATCACATATGCGCAACCTGCTTGTGCCAGCATGGGCGCGGCAATATTGCCTGTGAAAGCGCCGCTGTCCTCGGCATGGCAATCCTGCCCACCAACCTGTACGTTTGTGTGTTGCAATGCATCGCACACAGCCGGAATAAAGATCGCGGGCGGACATACCACCACGGCCACATGCCCGGGTGCACCGGCAGAAGCCTTGGCGACAGAGGCTGCCAGTATCCGTGCAGCCTCCGCTGTCCCATTCATTTTCCAGTTACCGATGACCCATGATTTTATTTTATGCATGGTATGCAGGTCTAACGCATTAAAAAGTGTTTTACAATACGCATCTGTGGTGTAAACAGACAGGCATAACAAATTGTATTGCCATGCTAAACTCGCTACATTCTTTCATAAAGGGCTTTGCCGCCAAGGTTTTACTGGTTTTGCTGATCCTGAGCTTTGCGGTGTGGGGCATTGGTGACATACTGCAGAGCGGCATGACCAGCGATTCACTGGCTACCGTGGGAAAAGCTGAGATATCGGTAGGCGAATTCCGCCAGATGTACGACCGTGAAAAAAGCAGCATCCAGCAGGCAATGGGCGCAAATTATTCGCCTGAAATACTCAAATCCATGCAGATTCCCCAGAACGTTCTGGAAAAAATGATCGTGCGGTTGCTGATTACGCAGGAAGCGCAGGATTACGGACTAATGCCTGCTGACAGCGATATTGCCCGCATCATCCACAACAACCCGGCTTTCCATGATGAACAGGGCCACTTTGATAAGGATATATTCCTGTCACGCCTAAAAGGCGCAAGCTATACGGAAAAAAATTATGTTGAGCAGTTGCGCCAGCAGACAGCAGCAGAAATACTGGTCCGCACCATCAACAACCATTCGCTGGTCAGCCCGATGGCGGTCGAAACCCTTTATAAAAGCCGCAACCAGCAGCGCAACCTGAGTCTGTATATTATCGATGAATCCCTGATCCAGTCGATCCCTGCCCCCAGTGAGGAAGAGATCAAATCATTCTATGATTCCCATCATGCCCTGTTCAGCGATCCTGAATACCGTACGCTGAGCTATGTACGCTTCGGCGCAAAAGATACCGAGGTGGATGTGGAAATCTCGCCGGAAGCCTTGCAGGCAGCGTATGATGAACGCATCGATGAATTTCGTTTCGATGAGCGCCGCGAGGTCGAGCAGCTGTTATACGGCAATGAAGAGGCAGCAGGTAAGGCGCAAGCCGCAGTAGCAAGCGGCAAAGACTTCAAAGCTATAGCAGAAGAAACCGGAGCCATGAACAAGAACGCCATCGCCCTTGGCCAGATCACCCGCGACGGGCTGTTCGACCAGGCCGTGGATATCGTCTTCAACATGAAAGAAGGAGAGATCAGCAAACCGATCAGCAGCCCGTTCGGTTGGCATGTCTTCAAGGTCGTCAACATTGAACAATCGGGTGTACGTCCGTTGGAAGAAGTAAAAGATAAGCTTGAAGGCGAACTGAAGCAGGTCAAGCGCAGTGAAGCCGTAGACCGCATGGCCAACTCGCTGGATGACGCGATCGCAGGCGGCGCCAACCTGTCCGAGGCCGCGCAGGAGTTGGGACTGGCCCTGCATACCCTGCCCCCGGTCGATGCAACGGGCCTTTCACCGCACAATGTAAAAGTCCAGATTCCTGGCGAACTGGATAATTTTCTGGAAACTGCCTTCTCCCTGGACGAGAACACGGAATCGTCCATGCGCTACTCTTCGGATGGTGGTTATTTTATAGTGCGTGTCGACAAGATCACGCCCGCGCATGTGAAGCCGCTGCAGGAAATCAAACCAAAGGTTATCACCGAATGGAAGAACAGTCAGCGTAGCGTGGCACTGCACACACTCGCTACGCGCATGGGTAAAGAGCTTAAGGATCCTAAAACGCGCAGTAGTGTCGCCGCCCGGACCAAACTGCAGGTAGTATCCGCTTCCGGTATACGCCGTGACAGCGGGAATGTAGCCGGCTACACGCTGCCACCGCAGATGACCGCCGACATATTCGTGCGCAGCCCGGGTGCTATCACCCTGCCATACCAGATAGCAGACGACACTCACGCCATTGCCGCTGTTTCTTCTATCAAAGAGGCTTCGCTGCCGTCCGATCCAGCCAAGCGCAGAAATGTGCTGATGGACATCCATGACGAGATCGCCGAGGTGTCACGCAAGGAACTGGTAGAACAGTATGTAAACTTCCTGAAAACCAAATATCCGGTATCCATTAACCAGACATTACTCTCCGCTACCCTGCAGGACGAGTAATGCCGCCTCCTTGCATCCAACCCGCACCCGAAAATTTTTCTGCACAATACAGCCATGGCCTTGCCCAGCTGGTCTGGGTATCACGCCCGGCCGACCTTGACACGCCGGTAGCCGCCATGCTGCGACTGAAAGAAGACGGCAGGCCATGTTTCTTGCTGGAGTCAGTGGAAAAAGGCGAGATACGCGGCCGCTATTCGGTCATCGGCATGGATCCGGATATCATCTGGCGCTGCACCGGTGAGTTGGCCGAAATATGCCGCGTGGATGAAGGGGCACAGTTCAAGCCCTGTGCGCAAGCACCCCTGGAATCACTCAAAACTTTATACCAGCAGTCACGTATCGATATACCGGAAGGCCTCCCGCCCATGGCCGCCGGACTAATCGGCCATATGGGCTACGATATGGTGCGCCATGTCGAAGAGCTTCCCGACCAAAACCCGGACACGCTGGGTATTCCCGACAGTTGCTTTATCCGCCCGCGCATCATGGTGATATTCGATGCCGTGACCGACAGCATGGTCGTCATCACGCCGGTGTGGCCCGAAGATAAAGGCACAGTGGACGCAGCCTACAAAGCCGCCTGTGCCCGGATCGAGAAAACCCTGCACAAACTCTCTGCCCCCCTGCCCGCGACAAAGGGAGCAGCAGCGCCGGTACATGCCAGCGACTTCACATCCAACACCCAGCGCGCACAGTATGATGCGATGGTGGCCAAGGCCAAAGAGCATATACTGGCCGGTGATATTTTTCAGGTAGTGCTATCGCAGCGCTTTTCCGCCCCATTCCCGCTGCCGCCATTCGCGCTGTATCGCGCGCTGCGGCGCCTGAATCCGTCGCCATTCTTGTTCTTCCTACAGTTCAGCGATTATTCGCTGGTCGGATCCAGCCCAGAAATCCTGGTGCGCCTGCGCGATGGTGAGGTGACTATCCGCCCGATCGCTGGCACACGTAAACGCGGCGCAAACCCGGCGGAAGACCGAGAACTGGCCAAAGACCTGTTGTCCGACCCCAAGGAAATCTCCGAGCACCTGATGCTGCTTGATCTGGGCCGTAACGATGTCGGCCGTGTGTCACGCACCGGCAGCGTGCAAACCACCGATTATATGGCCATCGAAAACTACTCGCACGTCATGCACATCGTGTCGAACGTCACCGGCCAGCTCGATCCCAAATACGATGTCTTCTCCGCTCTCATGGCCGGGTTCCCGGCCGGCACCGTCAGCGGTGCCCCCAAGATAAGGGCCATGGAGATCATCGACGATCTGGAAATGCACCGCCGCAGTTTTTATGGTGGCTGTATTGGATATTTTTCGTCCAGCGGCAATCTTGACACCTGTATCGCCCTGCGCACCGGCCTCGTCAAAGACGGCATGCTGCACATACAGTCGGGCGGAGGCATCGTAGCAGAAAGCACTGCGGAAGGCGAATACAACGAATGCGTCAACAAGGCTCGTGCACTCATGCGCGCCGCCGAAGAAGCCGGAGCATTCGCATGAACATCATCCTGCTCGATAACTACGACAGCTTCACATACAACCTGCTGCACTACATCGCCGAGCTGGGTGCACACGTTACCGTTCACCGCAACGATGTCATTAGCGTTGACGAACTGATCGCACAAAAGCCGCACGGCATTGTGATCTCGCCCGGCCCCGGCAATCCCGCCGAATCAGGTATATGCCTGGAACTGGTGCGGAAGGCTTCGGGAAGAGTCCCGTTGCTGGGCGTGTGCCTGGGACATCAGGCGATTGCCGAAGCATTTGGCGGCAAGGTAGTGCGCGCCCCCAAACCCATGCACGGAAAGATCAGCGAGATATACCACGAAGGCCAGAGCGTGTTCAAAGACCTGCCGATCCCATTCAAGGCCACACGCTACCATTCGCTGGTGGCCGACCGTGGATCATTGCCCGATTGCCTTGAAGTTACTGCCGTCACCGCTGATGACGGGCTGATTATGGGCCTCGCCCATAAAGAACACAATACGCACGGCGTACAGTTCCACCCGGAATCCATCGCCTCCGAACACGGCCACGAACTGATCAAGAATTTCCTGAGCAGCCTATGACCACACATACCATGATCGACATACTGGCCTTGCTCGCGGAAAGCAAAGACCTGCCGCTGGAACGTGCCACGCGTGCCTTCCAGATCATGATGAACGGCGGCGCTACTCCGGCACAGATGGCTGCCTTCGTCACCGCCCTGCGTTTAAAGGGAGCCACCGTGGAAGAAATCACTGCCGGTGCAACCGCCCTGCGCGTGAAAGCAAAATTCATTTCCTGCCCGCCTGGCGCCATCGACCCGTGCGGAACAGGTGGCGACGCCAAAGGCACCTACAACATATCCACTGCTGTAGCATTTGTGCTGGCCGCTGCCGGTGTGCCGGTGGCAAAACATGGCAACCGCGCTGTTTCATCATCTTCGGGCTCTGCTGATGTACTGGAATTTCTGGGTGTGAACCTGAATGCAGAGGTCGACGTGCTGGAAAAATGCATGGACACACTCAATATCGCGTTCCTCATGGCACCGAAATTCCACCCGGCCGTGCGGCACATCGCGCCGGTACGACAGGAGCTGGGGTTCCGCACCATCTTTAATCTGCTCGGCCCGCTGATCAATCCCGCCAAGCCGGATTTCCAGCTGATGGGCGTGTATGATAAACGCTGGGTGGAACCGTGCGCGCATGTGCTTAAAGAATTGGGTACGAAAGCGGCATGGGTAGTGCATGGCAAGGAAGGGCTGGACGAACTGTCCATCACCGGCGAAAGCACTGTTGCCGCACTGAAAGAAGGCGAAGTAACGACCTTCACCATCACTCCGGAAGATGCCGGCCTCGAGCGTGCAACACTAGAGGAAATCAAGGGCGGTGACGTAGAAACAAACGCCAAAGCGTTGCAGCATGCGCTGTCTGGCATGGATAGTGGCTACCGTCGTGCCGTGTTGCTGAATGCGGCTGCCGGGCTGTTGATCGCAGGAAGGGTGTGCGATTTGAAGGAAGGCGTGGCCCGGGCAGCAGACGCAATCGATTCCAGCGCGGCCTATAATATCATGATGAAACTAGCGGAACTGAGTCATAGCAAGGCATGACCATCCTCGACGAAATATGCGCGAAAAAGCGCAAGCATGTGGAACACTGCAAGCAGCTTACGCCAGAATCAACACTTATCCGGCAATCCAAAGCGGCGCCGGAAATCCGCAGTTTCATTGCCGCGCTAACGCACCGTATTCACCATGGACGGATCGGCCTGATCGCGGAAATAAAAAAAGCATCGCCCAGTGCCGGCGTCATTCGCCCGGAATTCGACGTGATCGATATCGCAAAGGCCTATCAGGCAGGCGGGGCGGCGTGCCTGTCGGTGCTTACGGATGAACCATACTTTGAGGGACATGACGATTATCTCATGATGGCTAAGAAGGCGACCAAACTGCCAGTCCTGCGTAAAGACTTCATTGTAGATCCCTATCAGGTGGTGGAATCGCGCGTGCTGGGCGCCGATTGCATATTGTTGATCATGGCCATCGTCAGTGACCGTCAGGCCGCCGAGATCATATCCACCGCCCGCACGCTGGGCATGGATACACTGGTGGAAGTACATAATGCAAAGGAAATGCAGCGCGCACTGCATCTGGGGCCAGACATGATCGGTATCAATAACCGCAACCTTGACACACTCGAAGTTGACCTTGGCAACGCGGAAAGGCTGGCCGGTGATATCCCCGACAGCTGCCTGGCCGTGTGCGAAAGCGGGATACATACACATAGTGACTTACAGCGAATGAAAAAGTCTGGTATATCGGCATTTCTGGTGGGCGAATCGCTGATGCGCAATAAAGACATTACCCATGCAACCAAAACATTATTAGGGCAATAGATTATGATTGATCTTGGCATAGCGCTTGACGGGCAGGAGCTTCTGGCATTGATATTTTTCCTTTCATGCTGGTTCGGCTATGCCCACTTTTCCAATGAAACCGAAGGAAAATATCCCAACCTGCTGACCGCCACCAACTACTACCGCCTGCAGTGGATGCGCGAAATGCTTGCACGCGAGAACCGTTCGCTGGACGCCATCATGGTAGGCAATCTCGCACGCAGTTTCACATTTTTTGCCAGTACCACTATCTTCATACTGGCAGCGCTGGTCAGCCTGCTCGGCTATCGCGACACCATGAACAACATCATCGCTCATATCCCGTTCGGCAAGGAGAACACCGAAACCATGTGGCAGGCAAAAATATTGCTGCTGGTCATTATTTTTATCTATGCATTCTTCAAGTACACTTGGTCTATGCGGCAATATAACTATATCAGTATTTTCATTGCCGCCGCTCCGGATTACCGAATGGGAAAAGAAAAGCACGAGGCGATCGCCCAACAGGGTGCCGATCTTACCGCTAATGCCGCCAAGCATTTCAACAACGGCCTGCGTGCATACTATTTCGGGCTGGCGGCGCTGGGCTGGTTCATCCACCCGTATTTTTTCATGATCAGCACCACATGGGTCGTACTGGTGACCTACCGCCGCGAATTCAGATCGGCCACCCTGAAGTCACTGGTGAACCATGTCTAAACGCCCGTGGCAGGATTTTACCGGATGCCGGTCGCAAAGTTTTGTGACCGACCTGGTGGAAGCACCGCAGGAGGTGCACCCAGACGATCTGGTGAATATGGCCAGTTACAGAAAGGAAGAGCGCCGCGAGGCCTGCAAAGGCAGTGATCCTATTATCATCCGCGTTGCCTATGCACAGAATGAACTGATCTATGACGAAGACGGTAGGCTGCGCGCGCAGAATGATGCCGATAGCTATGCCGCCTTGCCGCGCGATGACAAGCTCAACAAGTTTGGGCTGGCTTATCGTAAGGATGCGCCCCTGCTGATGCATAAGACACTCGCCGACATCACTATAATAGCCGCCATTCATCTGTACCAGACGCATGGCTGGCGTACGGTGCTGTACGATAGCCTGCGTACCATGGAAGGCGCCTACAAGCTGTATTGTTTCGCACCGGACAAAGACATCGCGGATGGCCTGCTGGCCCTGCCCGGAGAAAGCGCGCACAATAAAGGGTTGGCCGTCGATTCCATGCTGGAAGACAAGGATGGCATGGAAGTCGATATGGGTGCGCATTTCGATCATCTGGACATGACCATCAATAACCGCGCCTATGCCGGCAACAAGATTTCTGAACAGGCAAAAAAGAACCGCATCATCCGTGAAGCAGCGTTCCTGCGCGGAGCTTTATCGCAGGGCCTGCTGGTCGCGCCTTTGCGCAGCGAGTTCTGGGATGATCGCCTGCCGGAGAACCGCGCCGATTTGTGGCGTGTGCTGGATTCGGCGGCGCGCTGCCTCGACCTTGAGCTGCTCAGCGCGCACGATCTGGGGCTGCGCAAAAGCAACCGCGCCGCTTTCAAAGAAAAATGGGAGCGTTGGAATTATAAGGATTTTCTTGAACAGTGGCAGTATATTTTTTCTGGCCGCGAATCCGACCTTGAGCAGATGTTCGGCGTGGTCATGCCACCGTTGGACGAAAAAGCCAGCTTCTACCACGGCAATTTCCACCCGATCTACGACAGCAGCTTAGTGGAATCCGGAAAGAACCTTACGGAATCTGCAGGCGCTGCTTCACCATCTCAGCCAGCTGCCGCATCTCGCCCTTGATATCGTAATCCCAGCGTTGCCAGTTGCCGCTCCACAGGCGCATGGTGCCTTCGGCAAGCAGCTTTTCACAAAAGCGCGCCGGCTTGGTGCCTGAATGCCCCGGCAACAACAACGGATAGAGCGGTTTACCAGTTGCCGCCGCCTCGCTCATCATATTGACCGAATCGTTGCTTACCACGATGCTGTCAGCCAGCGCCAGCATGGCAAGATACGGGTTGCTTCCGCTACCGTCGTATATATAGACGTTCGGGTTACCATAAAACACTTCCTGCAGCAGCCGGATATTCTCTTCACCGGTGCGACGCGACGGCGTGATAAAGAGCGAGCCGGGCATGGATGCCAGCATAGCACGCAGCTTAGCTATTATCTCCTGCATGGCCGCTGACGTCAGCGTATATTTATTGGTTGAGCCACCCAGCAACACCGACACGAGTGGCCGTGGATAAGCGGCAAAGCGCTCGGCCTGATGCTGCGCCGCTTCATTCAGTTTCTGCGGGGTGATGCGGTGCAATGCATAGCGCGTATGCAATACATTCGAGCCACTCACCTTGTCGTGATCCATTGCGATAACCAGATCGAAATGCGCCGGGTTTACCTGCGGGTCTTGTATGTGCACAAAGCGCGTGCGGAAATTTCCATTATCGCTGTCGCCTGCCCTGCGCAGCGAACGCGTCTGCGCGCGCAGATAGGGTTGCAGCCCTAGCGCCATCATCGCCGAGCGGCGCCCACAACTGATCACCATCTCCGGCCACGGGCTGGACAGCTTGTCGCTGCCGGGCCGCAGCATGAGCGGAATCATCCAGCGGTTCAGGCCTGACGCCATCAGCATGTTGGGAAGCCATACGAACGGCGGACGCACCTCTAGTTCTTTCATGCGGATATCGACCGCAATGGCTTCGGTCAGCGCTTTTACCTGCGCTTCCATCCCTACGCTGGTTGCCAGCCCCCAGCAATACATACTAAATCAGTCCTTGTGACTTGAATGAAAAATGCTTCTTGCCGCCGATGATGACATGGTCGTGCACTTCGATCTCCAGATGCGACGCTGCCTGCACGATCTGCGCTGTCACCTGTATGTCATCGCGGCTGGGTTTCACATCGCCGCTCGGATGGTTGTGCACGAGTATCATGCTGCTGGCACCCAGTTCCAGCGCGCGTTTTACCACCTCGCGCGGGTAGACGGGCGTATGGTTCACTGTGCCTTTCTGAAGGCATTCATCGGCGATCAGTTCCAGCTTACTGTTCAGGAACAGCACATGAAATTCTTCATGTTTAAGCTGGCCGAACTGCAGCCGGCAATAGTCCAGCAGCTGTGTCCAGCTTTTCACTATCGGGCGCTCGGACATTTCTTCTTTCAACAGCCGTTCGGCTGAAGCCTTGGCCACCTTAATGGCCACCAGTGCGGCCTCACCTACTCCGGCCACTTTCTGCAGCTCCTGCGGATCGGCATGTAGCACGCCGCCGAATGTCCTGAAACGAGCCAGCAGTTCCTTGGCCAGTGGCTTCACATCGCCGCGGGGCTTGGCAGTAAATAATATCATTTCCAGTAATTCGTAATCGGCTACCGCCGCCGGGCCGTTATGCAAGAATCGCTCGCGCAGCCGCTGCCGGTGCCCAGTGTAATGGGGCTTGGGCACCACCTCTTTTACCGTCTGCGTCATTGCAGCATCTGGCGGAAAGCATCCATTGTCATAGGCCCATCCCGCGTGATGATCTGCTGATCCTGCAGTGCCATGGCACTTACGGCACAGCCGTAATTCAGCGCATGAAAGCGTACGTCACCTTCCTTGGAGGTCATGAATATCACATGCGGTTTACCGGGTGGTATCACGATGCCATACGGGCACATGCCAGACCATGCGTGGGCTATGACCGGCCCATCCCCCAATTCTCCTTTAAGCACTGAATCCACTTGTATTTTTATGGATTCCGGCCCGCCCGGCGCATTCGGCCCTTCACCGCGCTCTGCCGGTTCCTGCGGCGATGTGCGTGTTCCGATGATGATCCACTTTGCTTCTCTGGCCGATTTTTCAGTATCCCAATACTCCCGACATGGCTCACACGCCAAGCCAGTGCCATATGAAAGCAGAGTCGCAACAATACTCAAACAACATAATTTACGCATAAGGCGGGCAATCCTTTCCTGTTGGTGATTTGGTAAATATCTCAAAGCCGCTGCCGGTCACAGCGACCGTGTGCTCGAACTGTGCCGACAACGATTTATCGCGCGTAGTCACCGTCCAGTTATCGTGGCGCGAAAGATGCGTGGCATAATGGCCGACATTGATCATCGGCTCAACGGTGAAGAACATACCTTCTTTCAGTTCCGGCCCTTCGCCGGGTTTGCCGTAATGCAGGATATTGGGCGCGGTATGAAACGTTTTGCCGATGCCGTGGCCGCAATAATCGCGCACCACCGAGTAGCCATGTTTCTCGGCGTATTCCTGTATGGCGTGCCCGATATGGCCTGTCGTGTTTCCCGGCTTCACCTGCTCGATACCGAGCATGGTGGCATCGTAGGTCACTTGCGTCAGGCGCTTGGCTTTGATCGGCGGTTCGCCCGCCCAATACATGCGTGACGTATCTCCATGCCAGCCATCGACGATCACGGTCACATCGATATTCACGATGTCGCCATTTTTCAATTTCAGGTCACCCGGAATACCATGGCACACCACATGGTTGACCGATGTGCATATGGATTTTGGAAAGCCACGGTAATTCAGCGGCGCCGGCACCGCACCGGCATCCACGATCATCTTGTGGCACAGATCGTTCAGCATGCCTGTGGTCACACCCGGCTCGACATGGTCGGCGATCATGTCCAGCACTTCGGCGGCCAGTTTCCCGGCGGCCCGCATTTTTTCATAGTCGGGTGCTTTATGCTGTATGATGGGCCGTGAATCTTCAAACATTTTAGGTATCAGTTATCAGGTGTTAGGTTTTAGCAACAAGGTAAGGCTTACAGTTGCATACTGCATCATATGCTGCAATGATATGCGTACCCAAAATAACACCTAAAACCTAAAACCTAAAATCTTTTATGCAACCCCCTACTGCCTGTCTTATCATCATTGGCAACGAGATCCTCTCCGGGCGCACGCAGGATAAAAACCTCAGCTGGCTTGGCGAACAGCTTAACATATGCGGTATCCGCCTGATGCACGTCTGCGTCATCCCCGATCTCGAGGAGGTGATCGTCGACACGGTGAACGCCTGCCGCAGCCAGTACCGTTACGTATTCACCACCGGCGGTATCGGCCCCACGCACGATGATATCACCTCGCGTTGCATCGCCAAGGCGTTCGGCCTGCCGTTCGTGCGTAACCCCGAGGCGCAAGCCCTGCTGGAAAAGCATTACGGCGATGAACTTAATGAGGAGCGCCTTTCGATGGCAGATATGCCTGAAGGTGCAAAACTTATCTACAACCCGGTAAGCAGCGCACCGGGATTCATTGTGGAGAATGTCTATGTCATGGCCGGGGTGCCGCGCATCATGCAGGCCATGTTCATGGGATTTTCCGGTCAACTCGAAGGCGGTGTGCCCATGCAATCGCACAGCCTGTCGGCATTTGTAACCGAGGGCAGCATGGCCAAAGGCGTGGGGCAGATACAGGATCGTTTCCCGGATGTTGAGATCGGCAGCTATCCATTCCTGCGCGATGGCAAACTGGGCACCACACTGGTGGCGCGCAGCACCAGCGGCCCTTCACTACAAAGATCCATAGATGAACTACGCCAGCTGATGCTGGAATTCACAGATAGCATTGAAGAAGAATAAAGGGCGGTTTACAAACCGCCCTTTATGGATCGTTATACGAGCGCAGCAGCGCTAATCCTTGTCCGCCGTAGCTTTAGCGAAGGTGGAAGCCTTGAGCGCGTTCCATGCGAAAATCAGCAGATTTTCGCGGGAACAATTAGAATTTAAACCGGCCACCGATCTCGGCAGAGTGCGAGGTCAGGTCATCCAGTTTCACCTTGCCACCGGCCGTGGTATATTCCGGCGAGTCGGCGGTGAAATAACGGTAGCCCAGCGTCCATTCGGTGTTTGGCATACTCATCGGGGCGTATGCAATACCCGCCATGCCTTGGTACGCCATTACGGTATCTTCATCATCACCGGTGTTACCCAGACCGCTGTCATGGCTGATACCAACCTGCGACAGGCCGAAACCACCGCCGATATATGGCGTCAGGCTGCTCTGGTTACGGAAGTCATAAAAACCGTTGACCATGTAGCTGGCAATGCGGGCACGGCCCGGCGACGCGGCAGAAACCCCGCTCAAGATCGTATTATCCAGCGAGTTTTCACGATACGATGCTTCCAGCTCCAGGCGCACATTCCCGCGCGAGTCATAGCCGTATGGCAGCGTGTAACCGAGGGCGGCATTCACCGTCCAGCCGGTATCGTAACCCATTTCACCGGTGGAGGTGCCGCTGATATCGGAATCATCCAGATAGGTCACGCCGCCTGCGATACCAACATACCAGTGCGGGAACACCTGATTGGGATTCTGAGTCGTGGCGAAAGCCGCGCCCGAAGCGCTGGTCATGGCAATAAGGCTGGCGGTAAACAGGACATGTTTCATGGATAACTCCTAGGTAATACAGTGACGTAATGTTTAATTCGGTATAATTAATAATCCCTTAAATGAAATCGCGCAAGTACCAACTTCGGTCTGAAAATTAGGGCACTATCATGGTTGCCCGGTGGCCTGTCTTATGCCATAACTCACGCAACTACCTATCACTCGCAGGCTCGCGTGGCGGAACTGGTAGACGCAAGGGACTTAAAATCCCTCGGTGGCAACACTGTGCCGGTTCGATTCCGGCCGCGAGCACCACTTCGGAAACGACCTTTTTAAAAACGGTTCGACTCCGCTCCAGTCAAAGACTTGGCGCTGGTTCTAAATTTCCGATACCGGGTTTAGGAAATAGCATAACTTATCTATATAAATCAAAAGGATATGCTTTAATTATTAAACACCAGAAAAAGTGTTGCGCAGTCGTGCGGCCGACTGTATATTTAACAGATATTTACCTTTTCCATGAAGAAACTCAGGGGTATTTTATGGCTGCCAGTTTCTCTGAATATCGTGCGATGAAGCTGATTGAAAAAATAGCAGACCACCACAAAGCTGATTTATCGAGGGTTTCGGTAAGAGTTAAAGCAAAACCGGAAGGTGCGTATCTCTATATTGACGACTATAAAGATTCTGAGAATCGACACTGCAAAAAACTTTACGATGCTTTACATGGGATATCAAGCAGCTGGACGCATGGAAATGGTGAGCCAGGAATTGTGTGTGAATTTCGCGAGCCGAAACAATTGCTTCGCGCTCTGGAGAATCTAGCACCTTCAAGGGGGCATAGCAGATAACCATCCCTTTCCAGTCGCGCTCGCTCAAGCCAACACCCACTCCACCATTTTCGCTATGCCTTCCACCGTGTCCGGGGCATATTGCTGCACCAGCAAATCATTAACAGCAGCACCCTGCCCTACCGCTTTGAGCATCGCCTCACCGTCGAAATTCACATAGCACAGGCGGGCGGCAAGTGCGCTGTCATCCATGCCGAAGGCCGAAGCCGGCAGCATCGCAATCCCGACCTCTCCCAGCAGCGCATTGCATAACTGGCTGCCCGTTTTAATTCCGCGTTTTGCGAGCACCGCACGGTGCGGCTCAAAATCCACGAACAAATAAAACCCACCGGCGGGCGGATGCACGTTGATGCCCGCCGATGCAAGTTGGCGCTGGCAATGGTTGCCCACCGCAGCAAGAAGATGCTGGATCTGGCGGCGGTACTGGCGCATGTCTTCACCGTCATCATACGCAGTAACCGCCGCATATTGTATCGGTGTCGGCGCGCAGGAATATATCTCCGAACCCAGCCCCAGCAGCACCGGCTTTAAATCCGTTATCAAACTATCCGGCACCATCATCACACCCAGACGCCAGCCGCCGACGCCCGCCCATTTAGACAGGCCGCTGCTGACGATGGTTCCTTCCGGGTAATACGACGCCATCGACAGCACCCGGCCATCGTGCGTCATGTAGCCATATATCTCATCGGCCAGCACGATCACCTTGTGTTTACGCAGTACCGCCACCAGTTTCTTCAATTCCTCCTCGGTGTAGGTAAGCCCGGTGGGATTGCCCGGATAGGTCATCACCAGTATCGAAGGCAGATCGTTGGTGGAGGTAGTGAGTATCAGGTCGATA
>JBFWQQ010000027.1:0-19642 GCA_050249355.1 Alphaproteobacteria bacterium
CTTCCCTGGCCTGAGAGTTTACCCAGTGTTTGCACGTTATGCACCAGATTTTCCGAAGCGCTAACCAGCCCATCTACTGTTTCCATAACATCACGGTGTAACTCATCGACTGCTCGTGCAATGTTGCGACGGATATTTTCGCGTACTTCATCGGAGGCCGTATTGAGTCTATTTGCCCCGTTTCCCCAGGCCCCATTCAGGCCAGCAGGCAGGATTTTGCGATAAAACTTTCCTTGTGCGGCAAACTCGGCGCTGGTGGTAGATTCCCTGATATAAGCATCCGCCACATCGATTAACCGGTTTACACTATTGGCCAATGCCAAAAGGTTGGAATCGGCACCGCTGATTAAGATCCGGCTTTCCATATCCCCTTGTGAGACGTTATGGCAGGTTTTTTCAATTTTGCACAGATAGCGCTGCTTTAGATGCCATAGCCATCCGGCAATCGTTAGACAACATGCTGCCAGGGCATTGAGTGCAATAAGCTGTATACCGTGTTGCGTTGCTGCGACTATCAGCAATATAATAGCACAAGCCAGAAATATATGAGGGTTAGAGCGTGTGAATAAGTGCGTCATAATTACCCCCGTTATCATTAACCCATTGTAGCATTGCATCAAAAGACTGCTCCATACCCGTATTCGTATCAGGAGCAGCCAATTCAATGTCACGTAACATTTTATAAATTTCTGAAATTTGATTTATGGCATCCCTGCTGGGAAGCCTGCGGTTTGAATGATAGCCTGTAACGTTACCACCACTGTCATAGCTTGGTGTTACATGGGCAAAGACCCAGTAGTGGTCGCCATGCTTTGTGCGATTGACCACATAAGCAAAAATTTCCTGCCGGGCCTTAATCTGTGTCCATAATAATTTGAAAACACAGCGTGGCATCCATGGGTGGCGAATCAGGTTATGCGGTTTGTTGAGTACTTCATCGAGCGTATAATCCGCTACGCGCAAAAATACATCATTGGCATAGGTAATAATGCCACGTTCATTGGTTTTACTGACAATAAACTCATCTGCCGAAAAACTTTTTTCCACTCCGGTTATATTTGTTTCACGCACATCATCACCCTTTATATTTCCAGTTTAACCATAGCCGGTACAAAATTGGCCCGTATTGTAATAAGCCCTATTGCCCGCCCCCCAGTGAATGAATGTAAATACTAAGCTGGCGAATGGTATCCTCATCCAGACGATCCTTCCATGCGGGCATCACGCCATGGCGGGGGGATGATACTTGCTGTATTATACCCTCTACGCTGCCCTCGCCGTATAGCCAGATGGCATCATTTAATCTGGGTGCACCCAATTCAGGATTGCCTTGCCCTTTTGGGGCATGGCAAGCGGCGCACTGTTCTTCAAAAATCTTTGCACCGCGCGTCAGTACATCCGGCGCAACCTTCGTATCGCCGGTATGCGAAATGGCATAGACATAATGCGCCACATCGGAAATCTCTGCTTTAGAAAGCAGCCCTTCACCAAAGGCGGGCATGGTGTTTTCGCGTGTTTCATCATGACCGGAACGGATGCCGTATTGCAGCGTCTGGTAAACAGACTCCAGCGACCCTCCCCAGATCCAGTCATCATCATTCAGGTTCGGGTATCCTTTCGCGCCAGCACCGCCGGAGCCGTGGCAGGTGGCGCAGTTATCCTTGAAGGCGGCCTTGCCGCCCGCTACTGCAAACGCATAAAGCTCAGGGTCGTTTGCAATCTGTTCAAATGCATTCTGGCTGAAACGGTCAAGATACTGCGACTTGCGTGCCACGATCTCGGATTGCTCTTCTTTGAGCTTTTTATACTGCGTCCAGTTGAATGCGCCTTCAGTGCCGCCGCGTGTGCCTTCGCCCGAAAGTGTCGGCCATGCCGGATACACCACCCAGTAACCGATAGACCAGATAATGGTGATGTAAAACACCCACAACCACCAGCGCGGCGCCGGGTTGTTGAGTTCCTTGATGCCGTCCCACTCATGGCCAGTGGTTTCGACACCGCTATGCGGATCTATTTCATTTTTATCGTTATCTGAGGTCATGCGTTTCCTCCGACAGGGGAATATATTTATAGGATTCGATCATCTGTTTGTTCTTGGGGCGAAACGCCCATATGGCGATGCCGCTAAACACCGAAAAGAAGAATAAAAGACCAATCACGCCGGCATGCTGGGAAATAAAATCTATCATTTTGCCGCCTCTTTACTGGTAATATCCGGGTCGTAGTCTTTAAGCTCGGCCATGGTGCCCAGCACCTGCAGGTAGGCCACTAATGCATCCATTTCCGAGACATATTCTTTCTGCCCGTCAAAATCGCGCAGGTTCAGCTTTTCGCCATAGCGCGCGGTCAGCCCGTCATGGTTGGCACTTTCGCTGCGCGCCTGCGCCATAGCGTCGTTATAGGCATTTTCGATCATCTCGTCGGTATAGGGTACGCCGGTCATGCGGAGCGCTTTCATATGTTTATCCATACGATTAAGGTCCGCCGCCCGCTCCGTGAGGTGGCTGTAGCCGGGCATGATGGATTCCGGCACCACTTCCTGCGGTTTGATGAGGTGCTGCACGTGCCATTCATCGGAATATTTAGCGCCCACACGCGCAAGGTCGGGCCCGGTACGTTTGGAGCCCCACTGGAAGGGATGGTCGTACATGCTTTCTGCCGCCAGTGAATAATGGCCGTAGCGCTCCACCTCGTCGCGCAGCGGGCGGATCTGCTGGCTGTGGCAGTTATAGCAGCCTTCACGCAGATACACATTATACCCGGCCAGTTCCAATGGCGTGTAAGGGCGCACGCCCTTGACCGGCTCGATGGTGGTTTCCATGCGAAACAGCGGCACAATTTCAATCAACCCGCCGATAGATACGGCAACGATGATGAAGACCAGCATGAGAACCGAGTTCTTCTCCAGCTTTTTATGTTTCTCAAGCATACGCAAGCCTCCTCGATTCCATAGCCGGTATGTCAAGCTCGTCCGGTGAAGCGGTGATGGTTTTGCGCAAATTGTAGACCATGATCAGCGCGCCCACTACGAACAGCAGACCGCCCAGCGCACGGATGAGGTAAAACGGATGCATCGCCATGACGGTTTCGACGAAGGAATATTCTAAAAAGCCCATGGCATCATACGAGCGCCACATCAGCCCCTGCATGATGCCGGATACCCACATGGCTGAAATGTACAGCACGATGCCGATGGTGGCGATCCACAGATGCAGGTTCACCAGCTTCAGCGAATAAAGTTCGCGGCGGTTCCACAGCACCGGCACCAGATAGTAAATGGCACCGAAGCTAATAAAGGCCACCCAGCCGAGCGCACCGGAATGCACGTGGCCAATCGTCCAGTCGGTATAGTGGCTGAGGGCGTTGACTTCTTTGATGGACATGAGCGGGCCTTCAAAGGTGCTCATGCCGTAAAATGCCAGCGAGATGATCATAAATTTAAGTACCGGGTCTTCGCGCAATTTGTGCCATGCGCCCGATAGGGTCATCATGCCGTTGATCATGCCGCCCCAGCTGGGCATCCACAGCATGATGGAAAAGGTCATGCCCAGTGTTTGCGCCCAGTCGGGCAGGGCGGTGTAGTGCAAATGGTGCGGGCCCGCCCAGATATAGATGAATATCAATGACCAGAAGTGTAGGATGGACAGGCGATACGAATAGACCGGCCGCTCGGCGCGCTTGGGCACGAAATAATACATAATGCCCAAAAATCCAGCGGTCAGGAAAAAGCCTACCGCGTTATGGCCATACCACCATTGGATCATGGCGCTTTGCACGCCGCCCCACAGCGGATAGCTTTTCACATCGGTCAGCGATAACGGCACCGACACCCCGTTGACCAGATGCAGCACCGCAACGGTGATGATAAAGGCCAGGTAGAACCAGTTGGCCACATAAATATGCGGCTCTTTACGCTTTACCAGCGTCATCATGAACACGATCAGATAGGCCACCCACACAAAGGTCAGCCATAGGTCAGCGTACCATTCCGGTTCGGCATATTCTTTGCCTTGCGTTACGCCGGCCAGATAGCCCAGCCCGGCCATGAGGATAAATGCCTGATAGCCCCAGAAGGTGAAGCTTGCCAGCCCATCACCCCACAGGCGGGTGCGGCAGGTGCGCTGCACCACAAAATAGCTGGTGGCAAACAACACGTTGCCGCCAAAGGCAAAAATCACCGCAGAAGTATGCAGCGGGCGCAGGCGGCCAAAAGTAAGATACGGTTCAATATTCAGTATTGGGAATGCCATCTGCAAGGCAATGAGTAGCCCGACGGCAAATCCGGCAATGCCCCAGAATACCGAGGCGATGGTGAATTTCTTCACGATATCATCATTATAGCTGTGGCTGATATCTGTGTGCATGAAGTATCTCCGTCAAATCATGTGCATGCCCAGTGCACACAGCACCAGACCATTAAGGGTTAAAGCGCCGCGGCCGATAAAGGACAGGGACGATTTCATTTTATTTCCGGCCCGGCCGGCACCGTAGCCAATCAGCTGCAAAACCGGCAGCGTACCCAACCCAAACAGCCCCATGGCCAATGCAGCGGTGGCAGGCTGCGGCAGGGTGGCTACCAGCAGCAGGGCCGCCAGCGTCAGACCACAAGGTATAAAGCCAAGCAGCAGGCCACGCAGGGCAAGCCGGATGGTTTGCGGTAATCGATAAGTAAGCAGGCGGGCAAATGTGCCGCCACACCCGCAGGCATGGGTGGCTTTAGGTTTTGCCGCGCTGGCAAGGAATAAAAGCCCGGCGGCAACCAGCATCAGGCCGGAAATTTCATGGAAATAATCGCCAAACACCACGCGGCTGCTAAAAGCAGCGAGCGCGCCCAGCACCATGTAGGTGGTAATGCGCCCGGCGTGGTACCATAAAAGGGAAGGTGACGGGGTAGCCAAAGACAGGCGCTGCGCTACCAGCATCGGCCCGCACATGGCGGCGCAATGGGTGAGGCTGCCTAAAAAACCAGCAACAAGCACGCTGGCAAAAATATTACCATTGTGAACCAGTACCGCAGAACAATGAGCCAGAAGGAAGTCCATCATGAAGACAAAATTTTATTATAATTGTCAGGACTATACATAGCGGGGCGGCACCATCACTTGACAAAAGTCAAACATGCGTTAATGAGCGCATGGGAATGACTAATATTCTAATTTTCATTAAGCGCCTGTGGTCACTTCCGGCAATTCATGTTTGCGTTTGCGCCTGATGCGGTGTACACCGCGTTTAATTACAAGATATAAACTTGCACGTATTACTGTAACCGTATGATTTCACTGAACCTTGCCAATATATCTGATCGCTTGGAACTGCTGGAGGAAATTCCCCTTTTTAAAGGGCTTTCGCATAATATGCTGGCCTATTTTCTGGAGCATGCACGCGAGGAAGATGTTCCAAAGGGCAGGATTTTATTCATGCAAGGCGATGAGGCGAAATATTTTTATTTGGTGCTTTCAGGTTGGGTAAAATTATTTCGCGATACATTGGATGGCAATGAGGCGGTGATGGATGTGCTGACTCAAAGCCATACCTTTGGCGAATCGGCTATATTCGATGGTGGTCGCTACTCATGGAGTGCGCAAACTGTTGAAGACTGTAACCTGATCATGTGGCCTTCACATATTTTAAAACAACAAGCCGAACAAAATAACCAGATTGCACTTAATATGCTGCGTTGCATGTCGCTTTATCGTGAGCAGCGCGATCAGGAAATGGAGCACTTAAAAATTCAAAGCGCGCCGCAGCGGATTGGGTGTTTTCTTTTGCGCTTATGTGCATCAAAATGGCAATGCCAAACGGATATTGAGGTGTTGCTTCCTTATGATAAATCGCTTATTGCATTGCGGCTGGGTATGAAATCCGAAACTTTTTCACGCGCATTAAATACTCTGAAAAGAGAGACTGGCATTGAGATCAGGGGGTCAACGGTGACAGTTAGAAGCTTGAACGACCTATCCAGATATTGTTGCGGCGCGTGTTCAGATGAGTTTCCTTGCAAAGACCTTTAGTTACCTAGTCTGTTTTTTAACCAGTCCCAGTCCAGCTTGGCCGGGTGTTTTATATATTCTTCCGGTTTATCCACTACATTCTTCAAATAGCTGTAATTCATGCGCCACGCATATTTGCATACCCCGTCATCCTGGCATGGCTTGGCCTGTAACTGTGTGCCCTTTATAGTAAGGCTTAGGCATTCTTTGGGCCGATCGTCATAGATTGCCATTTTTATATCCTGGTCACTGCAGATTTTTTCGGTGGTGTCCCATAGTTGTTTGTAAGGAAAACGATCTTTGTTTTTTTCCAAGACCTGATTGCATACTTTAAGGTATTCGGAAAAAAGCTGCTCATACTCGTTCGTCATAGGCACCCTTTACTAAACGTAATGTGTAAATTGGCTGATAAAAACACGCTGGTTTGTTGCTGGTAATTGACATTTATCAAATAAGGTTTCACAGCTAGCTGCCATAACCCAGCGCAAAATGAGGACAGCTATGGATAATTCGACCTTACGCATGACCGAAGAAGAAATGCGGCGCTATGGCCAGCAAGTATTGGATAAGCTCATCGCACATTTTCTGGAGTTGCCGAACATGCCGGTTGGCAAGCCTACAGATACGCAAATGTTGCGCGAGTGGCAAAGTGAGCCGCCACCACAAAAAGCAACCAACTTTGATGAGGTGCTTAAGGAGCTGGATGAAAAAGCGCTCTCCACCATGACGCATCTGGACCATCCGCGCTGTTTTGCCTTTGTGCCTAGCCCCAGTAATTATGTAAGTGCGTTGGCGGAATTCATTGCCACTTCGTATAATATTTTCGCCGGGGCATGGTTGGGGCCTTCGGGTGTGGCGGCGATTGAAATGAAATCCATCGGTTGGATAAAAGAGTTGTTCGGTTTGCAGAATCAGGCGGGAGGGCTGTTCGTAAGTGGCGGTTCGATGGCAAATCTGACTGCATTGGCAGTGGCGCGCCATATGAAGCTGCGCAATAACCCGATGAATGCAGCGGTGTATTTTTCGGATCAGACGCATTCTTCTGTGCCAAAAGGGCTTAAGATTCTCGGTTTCCAGCCGTATCAGATTCGCAAAGTGCCAAGCGATGAGTCCTTCCAGATGCCGATGGACACGCTTAAGACGATGATTGATAATGACCGCAGGCGTGGGCTCGTACCGTTCTGTGTGGTGGCTAATGCCGGCACTACCAATACCGGTGCGGTGGATCCGCTTAAAGCATTAGTCCCTTACTGCGAAGAAGAGGGGCTGTGGTTGCATGTGGATGCAGCCTATGGCGGCGGCTCTATGCTCAGCGGAGAAGGTAAGCGGTTGCTTGCGGGCATAGAGCAAGCGGATTCGGTGACCATAGACCCGCACAAATGGCTGTTCCAGCCGTATGAGATCGGTTGTGTGCTGGTAAAAGATGTGCAGCATTTAAAAGAAGCCTTCAAAGTTTCTGCCGAATATCTGGATATTCTGGAGCATAATGCCGAGCAGGCGAATTACTGCGACTACGGTGTGCAGCTGACGCGTGGGTTCAGGGCGCTTAAATTCTGGATGTCGATGAAAACCTTCGGGTTAGAGAACTTCTCCGCTGCAGTAGAAAAAGGCAATCAGAATGCGCGCTATGTGCAGGATTTGCTAGAAAAAAACGATTTCTGGGAAGTTGTCACCCCGGCTCAGATTGGGGTGGTGAATTTTTGTGTGCGCTCCGATACGCTGCTGCCAAAAGATTTTTACAATCAACTGTCCCGTAAGATTATTATGGATGGTTTTGCTATGATAACGCCAACCTGCCTGAAAGAGCGCTGGGTGCTGCGTATGTGTACCATTAATCCGCGGACTACATCTAAAGACATAGAGGATACACTGATATTGCTTGAGCAGTTTGCATCCAAACATCTGCAATAAATGAAACGTGTTATGGGCCAAATTTGTGACAATTCGTGGTGAAAAAGCAAGATTCCGTGCGAAACACCAAAAATACCCATGACAACTAAGCCGCTGTTATCATTATCTTCATGTAACGTGCCGTCTCACCTGCTATCGTTAGTTTTGTACGGTAGTGTCTGCAAAACCGTACGCCGCAGTAGCTTAAGCGACGAGCCGCCCATTAAGGGAGCGAAGCCAACAGGCGAGCCTCAATCCAGTCCCCCTGTCATTTTGCCAGAACTTTCGGCGTACATACTGCAACGTAACCGTCTTGCAATCAATGATTGATATTGATATTATCTTTATCACCCGATGTGTGTGGTTGATGCGTAGCTATGTTTCTTCGTTTCGTACTGAGTATAATCTTTTCTCTTGCCGCACTTCCTGCGCATGCTGAGTTTATTCTCAGCTCTTCCATCATTGAATTTTCAGCTGGCAGTCCTAAGCAAAAAGACATTGAGATCATCAGCCGCTCGCAGGAGAATGACTACGTTGTCAGCGAAATCAGTGAAGTAGCAAGGGCCGGGCTGGAAGGTGAAAAACAGCAGCCGGTGGAAGACCCACGCAATAGCTGGCTGCTGGTTACGCCTAACAGAACCATACTGACAGGCGGTAGTCGCCGGGTGTTGCGCTTCGTGCTGCTGAAAGAACCGGATGACAAGGAGCATATTTTCCGGGTGGCGGTGAAGCCGGTTATCAGCGGCGTCGAGGCGCAGGCGCTGGTAGGACTCAAGGTGCTGGTGGGGTATGAAGTGCTGGTCATCATACGGCCTGCTGAGATAAAAAGCGCAGTAGAAGGCCAGCGGCAGGGTGATACGCTGTACCTGCATAATACCGGCAATACGAACATATTGTTGCAAAGCGGTAGGCAGTGCGATGCTGCACAGGAATGTGCCAACCTGCCCGCCCGCCGGATATATCCTGGCCAGAAAATGCAGCTTTCGTTACCGCAAGCCGCCCCGGTAACCTACTCGCTGTGGGATGGGAAGAAAACTATGTCGCGCAGCTTCGATTAGCTTATTTACATACCAGCGCCTCATGCAGTAGCAGTACACCGTTTTGCGGGCGTATGCCACCGGGCAGCGCTGCCATGCAATATCCGCCTTCAATCATTTCAAATGTGAGTGCTGCAAGCTGTGTAAGTTCTGCCTGGAAACGGCCTGCTGCATCGGTGATGATGGCTGGGCTGCTATCTTTTATGCGGGCATGCGCCAGCGGTGCGCCATCTGGTTGCAACACCTGCCCGGCCACCACGGTAAACTGGCTGGCCTGCCAGCGCACCGGCACCACATTACCCGGATACAGCACAACCTTCTTCTCGCCGCCTGTGACCGAAACCATATCGCCGCCAATGGGCACTACGCGCATACGGTAGCTATTGTATGGCGGCAGGTAGATGACCTGCCTGCCACCCGCCCGCAACGTGCCACGCTCGGATGAGTTGATATATATCAGAAATTCGGTGTCGCCGGCGCCTTCCACTTCCACTGCCACGGCACTGCTGTTGCTGTCAAACCCACCGATATGCAGCGAATCCTGCTGTTGTGCGGCAGAAAGGGAAAAGGTGCCACCATAGGCGGTGGCGCTGTCATCACCGAAGGATTTCTGCACACCGCCCTGAATACGGCCATAACGGTTTTTCCAGTCGGCATCGGCATTGGCGCTGCGGGTATTGCGGTCGCCACTGATGCCGACGCCGTATAACAGTGATGCATCGGCGCTGGTTTTATCGCCCCACAGGCGCACCGCGCCGAAACTTCCCGGTGCACTACCGCCCATGCGTGCGCCAGCCTGCCCAGTCGCACCGTACTCACCAAAGCGGTAGGAAAAACGCAGCAGGACAGCACCTTCGGTTTCATTTTCCACCCGTGCTATATCGGCCGAAGCAAATAATGTGCTTTCCCCTTGCTGCCATAGCCGCCAGGTAATGCTTGGGCCGAATGATGTGATGGCGGGCAGTCCGCTGTTTTTTACATAGCTGCCGCGTGTGCTTACGGTGATGTCTTCGGTGGCCGAGTAGTTGATGCTGGCGGTGGCCTGCGTCATATCGGCAAACAATCCATCATAGGCAGAAGGCGGATCATCACCGGCCCATTGCTGCCGCGCATCCAGCGTAGCGCTCCAGTCCTGATATATGTACAGCACGTTGCCCTGTATGCCGCTATCAGCAGCAGAGGAACCCAAAGCAGAGATGCGTGCCTGCGTATGCTCACCCAGCCAGAATAATCCGGCCTCGGTTGCGGCACGGTCTGAGATGCCGAGCAGGCTGAGTTCCATGCCGGTATTATCGGCGACACGCCAGATGCTGCCGACGCGCAAAAGTGGTTTGCCGGTAAATTGCGGTACGGTGGAATCTTCGGCCAGTTCTTTGCGGGTGACGCCCGCCTGCACATAATAGCTGGGCATGTCGGGCGGCGGAATCTGCTCGGATTTGGCAAAAAAGCGCGTTTCTTCGCGCGTGGTGCCGTCCGATTCCTGTATGCGCAGAGTGATATTATAGGCGCCATCGGGCAGGGTGCTGGTGTCGATGCTCTGGTTGCCTGCCTCGTAGCTTTGCGATGCATAGAGACGGCCTTCGCGGTAAATGGAAACGAACGACCGGCGCGGCAGGTAGACCAGTATATCATTGCCCATGACCTTGTGGCTATCCAGACGGGTACGCATGGACGAGCCAAAGAAAACCCCGGCAATATCGCGGTCGCTCGCCAGCCGCATGGCCTGACTTCGCATCAGCCCGGCGCTCGCACGCCAGCCATTGCGCTCAATGCCCAGGTTTGCCGTATCAAAGCGTACTCCTTCATTGGTCCATGTGGTTTGGGTGGCAAGCGCTGCTTCGCCAAGTGCATAAATGGATGCGCTGGAAAGCGTGTAGTTGGTGGTCTGGCCTTCATTTCCACTCACCGCGCCATCGAACCGGTAGACGGATGAGAAATCATCCTCCGGTAACGGCAGGTAACGCTGCGAATTTCCCTGGACTACAAGATAATCCGGGTGAATGAACAGCTCGGCTTTTAATATATGCTCATTGAAGATCACTCCCGCGACACTGGGGTTTAGTGTGCCGCACCCGGCATGCTCCCTGCGGCCGCACACCAAGCCGGCGTTGCTGGGCAGGGGGTTGGCAAGTACCTGCAGTATAGCGGCCTCATCCTTTATGTCAGGAATAAGCTTTGTGATAGCCACAGGATCGCTAAAGCCAATGTGGGTGGGAGTGAATTCGGCAGCGAAATTTCCCAGGATGCTGCCGCCATAATACAGGGTTATTGAAGTCTGGCGTGGTGCTTGCAATAACTCGAAACCTTCAGGAATGCTGCGGGAAACAGAGAGTCTGGCAAAAGCAGGCGACGGCACGGCACAGGCACTGAATGCTACATAGGCAAGAAGAGGTAGCAGGGGTAGGGTATGTATTTGCCGCCTGCACATACTATCGTCAATCCGGGCTGAGCAGGAGGGTGATGACCCCTGCATATGTCCCGGCCAGCGCAGCAGTCATTTCCGCCTGGGTGATCTGGATCGTAAGGCGTGCATTTGGGCCACCGATCGCGCAGGTTTGTGACAATATGTTCAGGTTGGTCTGGCCATCCAGTTTTACCCCGTCGGTCAGCTGGGTGCCAAGCCCGCCCAGTACATTGTCTTCCCAGTGCAGGCCGTAGGCAATAAAGTTTGCCCCGCTTTGCAGGCGGTATCCGCTGGGGGTGCTGCTGATGGTAATGGCATAGCTGGTGAGGGCCGGGATATTCAGGCCGTAAATGCAGATATCGGAATATTCCGATATGGCCGGGTCGCCGATTCCCCAACTGCCCAGGTTAAAATCATCAATACTGGTGATACGCATCGCTGCAGCAGCAAATACCTGCATGGGCAGGAAGCAGCACAGCAACGCGCATATCGCCAGTTGTCGCGCCATCTTATATGGGTGTAATAAGCAGCGTCAGTGTACCGGTGTAAGGGGTCGCACTGGAAGGCGCAGCGCCCATGGCAATATCGGTTATGCTTACCACGATACGGGCAGTGTCATTACCGGCCCCGCCGCCACTGCAGGTGGCGCTGCCTGTATCGGCGTTATTCAGTGTAGCCGAAGCGATGTTGGTCACCAGCGTTGCGCCTGTATTGGCAAGGTTACCAGCGCCGCCGGAGTTCCACACGACGCCATATATGATGGCATTGGCACCGCTGCTGATGGTAAAGGCATTGGCCGCGCCGCTGCCGGTTGCACGTACGGTATAGCTGCCGGTAGATGAGTAGATGCATACGTCGCTGGTAAGCGTCACCGCGCCGTCGCCAATGGACCAGTTCGCCAGCGTCATATCGTCAATGCCGGTGATCTGGGCCTGCAGTGATTTGGTGATGCTGATATTGGCGCTGCCTTGCGAGGTTGCGCCCAGCGTACCTTGCGTGGCTGCCCATGCATGGTTTGCCATAACGGTAACGATCAACGATGCCAGTAGAGTTTTTGCAATATTTCCCATAAAATCCTCACGGGTTATATTTTTTAGTTATTCTACTAACAATTGTGATTGATGTGGCTTAATAAAGCGTTACCTAATATTATGAATTATATTACAAAACTGCCATAAAATGGGAATTGTTCCGACATGGCACAGGCCGGTTGACCGAAATATGCACTGGCCCGGAAAACTTTGTATCCGGGCCAGCGGTATTGGCAATATCATTTATACACTTCCGGCTGGTCAGAACCGGCAGGATTTTCTTTTTGGTCCTGCTCTTCTAACTCACGACCGGCCACATAGCCACCCGCTGCACCGGCCATAAGCCAGCATCCGGAAAGATTAACCAGTAAAAGGCTAGAAATAATTAGACGTTTTAACATAGGGTCCTACCTCTTGTTCGCCTGCGCCGTGCGGATGGGCATTACGTTACCATCCGAATATGCAGACGCAGGTTCTACAGATGCAGACGGCCGGGCCGGGGGTGCACGGAACCCCTCGAGGAATCCGTCAACGATTGCTGTTGCCTTGCTGGGATGCCGGTCGAAGCTTTGTTGTGTATGGCTGGATCGCAGTGCTTCTTTCAGCTTGCTCATCGCATACGCATACAAACCGACGATCAGCATGCCAAGGGTGGCAAACGTGATCGCCAGCGTTGCGGGAAGGTTGAATTGTGCAAAATAAAACAGGGACAATCCCAGCATTACCAGCAGGCCGATCACAACGAAGCAGGTCAGCATCATGCAGCATGCCAGGGCAGCTGCCGCAATGACACTGGCCTGCATACGCAGCTTAAGGCCGGTACCGTCAAACGCGAGGCGGCGCATTGCCCATAGGGCAACGCGCACTTTAAATGCCGAAGATAAAATCCTGCCGAGCATGTTTAGCGCTTCAGCAGCAGGCCAAGAAGCAGACCGGCACCGGCAGCGATAGCTACCGAACGCAGCGGGTTCTCAATGATCTTTTCTTCGGTTTTATCACGCAATTCTGCCGCCTGTTCCGATTTTTCGTGCATGAATTCACGCACGTTGGAACCGGCGGTTTTAGCTGCTTCACGCAAGCTGTGCGTTGCATTGTTTGCTGCACGTTTAGCGGAATTCGTTACATCATTTAAGTCGCTTTTTACTTGAGCGGTAGACATGATAATCTCCTACATAGGGTTAATACCGATAGCCAACTGGCTTATCTGCACTAAATATCGCGCACACCACCTCAAATCGCCATGTGAAGCGCTTACCAGCCTTATAAAAAAGCCATCAAAACTCGTTAACCCATACCAGAAGCAGCGCAAAGCCGAACAGCAGGATACAGCTAAGGGACAGATGCTTATAAAAGGTCTTCTGGGCATTTTTTTCTTCCATCCAGTGCCGCATGACCGGCCTGACCCGCATGAGCAGGAATGCCATCTGTGCAGCCAGGTTGATGCATACGACATTGATGGCAAGCAGCAAACCGCTATGGCCTGCCTGTGCCCATGCACCGGCGCCGGCAAACAGGCCGGTAGCAACAGCAGGTGGAAGCAGCGCCACCGCCACCATAACGCCCACCATGTTCGATGTACCGGGTTGGGCCAGCGCAATAACGCCTACGGCACCGGAACATAACGCAACCAGCAGGCTTTCATATCCAACTTTGGTAAGTTGTATCAGCACCCCTTCTTCCGGCAGGGAGAAAATCATGCCGATCACGCTGGCCAGCATTAACGCGATTGCAAGACCGGCCATACCCGTGTGCAGGAACTTTTTGACCAGCGACAGGTCGCCCACGGCAACGGCAAAGGCCAGCCCAATGTTCGGGCCGAGCAGGGGGGCGATCACCATCGCGCCGATCATGATGGGCACATTATCGGTCATCAGTGCGATGGCCCCCACTAACGTGGCAAAAAATGTGAGAAGCAGGTAATTCGCATTCAACGTGGCGCCGCCAAGGATATCATTATAGAGCTCATCACGACTGATCCTGGAAAAGAACCATGGCGTATTCTGGCGTTCTTCTTCCTCCTCCTTTTCGCTTTCGGACATTGGGAGCGAGGCTTCAACGTTTGCAACCACCAGGCGGGTTATGGTTTCGTTCTCGATCAGTTTCTTGGCGTTATCGGTAAATTGTTGCACGTCATCGGCATTCACCAGAAACGCATTGCACTGCTGGTCATTGCCGCAGCTGATCTTCCAGCTGTCGATCACATTCACATCGCCGCAAAATTCCTTACTGTCCAGCAGGTCTTGCTTACCTTGCGGGCTGAGGATGTATACAATACGTTGGGTCATATAAAAAATTAAGGTCGAGTATGTTCCCGACCTTAATAAATAGTTTGCATTTTGGAAACCAGTTTATGCCGCGTTGCGACGTTCCCAGTCTTTAATCTGTTTTTCAGCTTCTTCCTTGGCTACGCCATAGGCTTCTTGGATCTGGCCAGCCAGTTTCTGGCGGTTACCTTCGATTTGGTCAAGTTGATCGTTGGTCAGTTTGCCCCATTGGGTACGCACGGAACCTTTCAGCTGTTCCCAGTTGCCTTCTAATTGATCCTTGTTCATGGTTATCTCCTGTAATTGGTTTAAAACGTGTCATCGACACACCCGAATATCTACTATCCTGCGCATTAGTTCGCGATGTGGCATAACAGCAGCCACCATCAGAATTCCGTAAATTTATACTTCGCTTATGTTTTTGAATGATATGCACACAGCGTATTAATATGTCGTATGAAATATATACGGCGTCTGGATTGAAGGAGGTTTCTATGACCAAAAATGCACAGACCGTCAAAAAGACCGATTCTGTTGAAGTGGTAATTGGCTTGGAAGAGCCGCAGCGTGAGGCAGTTGCCAGGGAGCTATCGGGCTTTCTTGCCTCGACGTACATGCTGTACCTGAAAACCCTGTATTACCACTGGAACGTGACGGGTCCCCATTTTGTCGGGTTGCACACACTGTTTGAAGAACAATATAACGACCTGCACATGGCAGGCGATGAACTGGCCGAACGTGTGCGGGCGCTGGGGCATTTTACTCCAGGTACGGTGCAGGAATTCCTGCAGTTTTCACAAATCAGGGACGATCAGGCATTGCCCGAATCCGCCGATGCAATGGTGCGGAATCTACTGAAGGCTAACGAGGCGTGCTCTAAACAGGCGCGCATCGCGCTGGAAACTGCCGAAGAGGCAGGAGATGAAGTGACCATGGATATGATGGTGACGCGCATGACCGCTCATGATAAGGCAGCATGGATGCTGCGTTCCATAATTGAATAATAAGGAGAATTTATATGACAACTTCAAATAATAATAACACCCTGATCATCGTTCTCGTGGCTATCATTGCCGTGGTTGCGCTTGTTTTCATGGTACAAAACAATAACGAACCTTCAACCAAACTTGGCAATGCCGTAGAAGATATGGCCGATGGCGTAGAAGATGCCGCTGAGGAGCTGGACCCTAACCGCACCACCGGTGAAAAGGTTGGCGATGCAATAGAAGATATGGGCGAAAACATCGAAGATGCTGCCGGTAACTGACCAAGGTCAGCGTAATGCTGAAAAAAAAGCAGCCTATGCTGCTTTTTTTTATTGCTTTATGGATTTTTTATGTCGCTTCATTTATAATTAAAAATCAAATGCATAGATAGTAGGATGGTGGAACAGCAAGAAAAAAGCGAGAGCATGGCCGGAATTGTGGTTATTTTAGAGCCGCATCAGGAAATCAGCCGTTTGCTACGTGTAGCGAAGCGCAAGGCAAAACAGCTGCGTTGCGCTTGGGAAGTTGCGTTCATCACTACCCCTACCATGCGGCGCCGTTTTTCCCGCACTGACTGTGCCGCGATGATGCATGCAACGGTTCAGGCCCAGGAAATGGGTGCGACGGTGACGCGCCTTACAGCCAGCAGCATGACCGATGGCATTAAAAAACTATTGCACCGCTATGTGCGTGAGCCGGTGCTGGTCATGGCACAGGTCAATAAGAAGAGCCGGGGTTTTATAAGATCTTCCCCGCTCTATGTAAAAGTTTCGGCTATGTTGGATGATCACGAAAATATTGTCAGCGTGCCGATTGGTATTGAGCAAAATCATAGATATTGGTGGACAGGTTTTCTGCACATTAACATGAAACAGGTATTCATGAGCTTGTTTGCTGTGCTGTTGGCTACCCTGTCGATCGAGGTCATCGACTTTCTTGTGCCAGAGGCGATCGGCCTGCATAACCGTAATAAGTCGATCATATACACGGTCGCCTGTGCGTTTGCTGCGGGCCGTTATGGGCTGCTGGCAGGCATGATAGCGTCCGTAGCGAGTTTCCTTGCGCTCAACATACTGTATATTGCTCCGTATTACGAGCTGAGCTTTGAGAACCGTACCAGTGCCATTAACCTGGGGTTGTTCCTGATGGCGGCTATTGTGCTTTCGGTGCTTGGCAGCAGTCATTATGGTAACCGTGTTGCACTTACAAAACGAGCCGAGCGTTTCGGTTCTTTGCTGAGCATACACCGCATCACATTGAACAAACGTACAGTATCGGAGGCCGTAAAAGCGGTGGATCAGGAACTGCAGAACCTGCTGGGTGCCTATGTGATGATCTATCTTCCGTCCATAATGCACGAGAATAAGCTGGAAACGTTGTTCACACATGATGTGGAAACCACACAAGCGGATATGGATGCCCTGCAGCTCTGCTGGAATGAAAGCAAAGCGGTCTCCACAGCGGGCTGGCATTACGAGCCGTTAATCACCGCACAAGATGAGATTGGTGTGCTGGCGATACAGAATAAAGGCAAATATATTTCAGAAGACCGCCTGCTGTCCGCTATTGCCGACCAGGTGGCGCTGATCCTAGAGCGCCTTCAGGTTGGAGTGGTTGCCGAGCAGACGAAGATTCAGGCGGAAAGGGAAAAACTGCGTGCCATGCTGCTTTCCAGCGTATCGCATGACCTCAAAACCCCGCTTTCTTCCGTGATCGGGTCGCTGAGTGTGTACCGCAGCATGGGCAAGAACCTGCCGGAAGATCAGCGCATGATACTCATCAATACGGCACTTGAGGAAGCCCAGCGGCTAGACAGCTTTATTACCAATATCTTAGATATGACACGGATAGAAAGCGGCCAGGTGGAACTCAAACAAGAATGGGTTAAGCCGGCATTGCTGGTTAAGGATATCAAGCGTCGCCTGCAGATACGTTTGGCGCAACATCAGGTGGAGGTGCTGACTGAAGATGCCGGTCTGGAAGTGTTGATGGATTCTATGATGACGGGGCAGGTGATCCAGAACCTGCTAGATAATGCTGCAAAATATACTCCGCCCCACACAAAGATCGAACTGGAGTGGAAATCAGGCGTGGATGGCTTCGCTATGACTGTGCGCGATTACGGTAGAGGAATACCGGAAGACCAGCTTGACAAGATATTTGATAAATATGCCCGTATCAAGAAGCAGGATAGCCAGGTAGCTGGCACCGGACTGGGGCTGGCGATTGCAAAGGCGGTAATGCAGGCGCAGGGAGGTGACATAAAAGCGGCCAATCACACGGCAGGCGGCGCAGAATTCACACTTACCTTACCCAAGACACGTCTGGTAGGAAGCAGGGAGGTGGCGTAACCATGACCCTTGCGGAGAAAAATATACTGGTGATCGATGATACGGCATCCATTCGTACATTCCTGAGAATATCGCTGCAGGCCCATGGCGCCAAGTTCCATGAAGCTGGCAGCGGGGAAGAGGGCATACGGCTGTGCAAGCATGTGCAGCCGGATCTCATTGTACTGGATCTTGGCCTGCCCGATAAAGACGGGCTAGATGTGCTGCCGGAGATAAAACAAAATGACACGAAGCCGAAGGTTATCATTCTGTCTGTGCGCAAAGATCCGGTTACCCGCAGCAGAGCGGCGGAACTCGGCGCAGATGATTATATGACCAAACCGTTCCTGATGGAAGACCTGCTCGAAGTCATTGAGAAGAATCTGCAGGAATAGGCATTTATCAGCGCTTTATTTTTATACTGCATTGCCCAATCGTTTCCTTAGTGATGGTAACCTAGGCTGTTACTGCAAAGATTATGCATGAAACCATCGAACAGGAGAAACCTCATGTCTAAAGCATTAACTGCCGCTGCCGCGCTGACAGCTGTATTATTATCCGGTACGGCACTGGCCAATAATGAATATGTCAAGGAACTGCCGGACAAGAGCATACTGACTGTAACCGGTACGGTGGACAGCGTGGATAATGAGCGTGAATTTACTCTGCGTGACAGCACAGGTACCATCGGCGTGGATATTGAATCCAACCAGTCGGTGGTGTTGAAAAAAGGTGATACCGTTACGATCAGCGGCTCGGTGGACAAAGATATTACCGGTACCGACATCAATGCAACCGACGTGTATGTGCATAAAGGTTTTACCCAGAGTGTCAGCGATACACTTAAAAGCATTCCCGGTGTGTCCACTACCAATGCTTCCGCATACTACATCAAGGACCTGCCGAAAGAAGGCGTGGTCAAGCTGACCGGCATGGTGGCCGATGTGGACAATGAAAAAGAATTCACTTTGAGGGATGATACCGGTGAGATTAATGTCGATGTTGAGTCTGCGGCGAATGCTGCCTTGGCCAAGGGAGCCAAAGTGACCGTGATCGGCACCGTAGACAGTGATCTTGCCGGCAAGGATATCAACGCGGTAGAAGTGATTGTTGTAGCGGACGCTAAAGCGGAAAAGAACAAGTAACGAACTTCCCAACCTTGCGGGGCATTAACGCCCCGTTATTTCTAGATAGGAGAGATAGTATGCGCAGTGTGCTTATGTGGATAATTGGTATCCCCATTCCCATCATCATATTATACAATATATTTTTCTAATCAGGCGGAGCGCAGGTGAAAATCCACTACATGGGTGTATTGCTTTTATGCACATCCTGCAGTGCCCTGCGCACGTTTGAATCATTGCCGTGCCCGACCTGCACGTTACCTAAAAAAGAGGTGCCATGGCAGTATTTTGATTTCAGTGCCTATGCAGATGAGGGTGAGCCTGTGCCGAAGCAGGAAAATGAACCGGCCATACCGCATGGAACTTCACGTCCATGCGTGTCATCCCAGCTCAATGATCCCGGCTGCAACGAATAGTAAGGGCCATTAGTTCACCGTATCACGGGCCGTCTTGACGTAATCCAGTATTTCGGTCGAGTTATGCTGCAGCATCGTGATCATAAGAGATGTCTGGCTCATCAGCTTCCGGCAGGATTTTTGTACAAAGGCCGGCTCATTGCAGCGTTTTTCGATCTCATTGATGGTGT
>JBFWQQ010000028.1:0-19642 GCA_050249355.1 Alphaproteobacteria bacterium
AGCCCCTTCCTAAACATTTCACCTTTCAGCCCGGCTCAATAGCGTAAAATGCAAGAATAGAGAGATACTTATGTCCGCAGCTGAAACCATAGCGCATACCATGCATGTCCAGAGCGCCACCGAGGTGATGGACAACGCACGTAGTACTGCCCTGATGGCGGCAGGCAAGAATGCTGCCCACACGGTAGGGGGTGCGGCCTCGGGTTTCACGATTGGCGGTATTCCCGGTTTCACCCTTCCGGTTATCGGATTGACTGCGGCGGTGAGCGCCGGCATCACCCAGTACGAATATTCCACCAAAATGAAGCGCGTTGCGCAGTTCTACCAGCATGAACTGGGAAGCGTACTGCATAAGGATGCCAGAAAAATCACAGGGAATGATTTGCTGGATGCTGCGCAAGGCAGCATTCTTGATCAGCGCAATGGTAACCGTATACTTGCAGAAGAAATTGGCCAGAGCCGTAAACGGCGCAATCTGGGGGTCATGCTTTCCGTAGCGGCCAGTGTGGTAACGCTGGCGATCCTGGGGCTGGCAATACCAGACGGGGCGGCGCATGCCGCAGGTGAATTAGCCAAGGGATCATTCTTTACGCTGGGCACGCTGGCAAAAAGCATTGTGGGCCTTGCTACCTATTATGCGGTAAAAGCGCCGATGCACTGGGCCGGTGACAAATTGCTGGGAACGGACAAACAGACCACGCACGAGCGTATCGAGGAGCTCAACCGCGAGCATAAGAACGGCAAGGCGCTCACACGTGAGCAGGTGATGGCGGTGTATGTGGCCGCTAACCCGGACTTGGATGGGGTGATTGCAAAAAAATATGAAGATAATTTTGATAAGCTGGATCGTCGCGATAAGCGTATTGTAACCGCAGAGCTGGGCCACTCTATGGGAGTGGATGCCGTGACCGATGCGATCAACGCCGGTAATATGAGTGTAGCCGAGCTGGCATTTGTTGCGGTAGGGCAGGAATCCGGTGCCCCGGCGCCGCATGAGCGCGGTAAGGAAAAAAGTCTGCTTGGTAAAATCAAAGACAAAGTATTACACCGGGAACCGCCAGCCGAAAAGACGCCCAGGCGTTCGTTCGCTGATCGCGTTAAAAAGGATAATGCACAGGGGCTGACCCATCTGGAGCGTCTGGAGCAGTCACGCAATCAGGGTCCGACACCCACCGAACGTTAAGCGGAATCTTGTATATCCATCCAACACCCATGGCCTAATGGGCCATGCCCTTTGCCCAGCCCGGGAGCCTGCGCGATAGCCTGCTGCACATAATAGCGTGCACGCTGCACGCTATCGGCCAGCGAATATTGCTGCGCCAGCCCGGTGGCTATGGCTGACGCCAGTGTACAGCCCGTTCCATGGGTGTGGGGGGTATGCATGCGGCGGCTGGTAAATTCCTGCTCCGTGTCGGAAGTGACCAGAATATCGGTCAATTCATCGCCTTCAAGGTGCCCGCCTTTGAGCAGTACAGCGTTGCATCCCAGTTCGAGAATACTGTGTGCGGCCTTACGCATATCATCGACGGAGCGTATGGAAAAACCACACAGGAATTCTGCTTCCGGTATGTTCGGGGTAATGAGTGTGGCGTGGTGCACTAGTATTTCCTTCAAGCTGTCGAGCGCTTCGGGCTCAAGCAGGGGGGAGCCGCCCTTGGCAAACATCACCGGATCCAGCACCAGCGGTATATCACGGTAGCTGGCAAGACTGTCCGCTACTGCGTTGATAACGTATGCCTTATGCAGCATGCCGGTTTTGATGCAATCGGCACCTATATCTTCCAGCACCAGCGTGATCTGCTGAGCAATGAACGCTTCCGGCACGTCGTGTATACCATACACCCCACGGGTATTTTGCGCCGTAAGTGCGGTGATGGCAGTAGCAGCATATCCACCCAGTGTTGTGATGGTTTTGATATCGCCCTGTATACCGGCACCACCGCCGGAATCCGAACCTGCGACCACCAGTACGCGGCCATGCATGTCAGCCATTGGCAGCCAAAGATACGCTGTTGCAAATATCGTCGACCAGCTTGGTAACGACCGTATTATCCTTGCCTTCCGCCATGACACGTATCACCGGTTCGGTGCCGGATTCGCGGATGAAGATACGCCCGTCCGCTCCCAGCATTTTCTGTGCCGAGGCGATGACGGCCTTCACTCCATCTTTTTGTAACGGTGAAGGGCCCTTGAACGGAACGCTTTTCAATATCTGGGGCAGCGGCGTGAACATCTGGCTGCACTGGCTTAGCGGCCTGCCGTCATTGAGCATGAAAGCGGCTACCTGCAGTGCTGCGATGATACCATCGCCGGTGGTGGTGTAGTCGGAAAGGATCAGGTGGCCGGACTGCTCGCCGCCGATATTATAACCGTGATTGCGCATATGCTCAACTACATGGCGGTCGCCTACTCTAGTACGCACCAGCTTCAGGCCGATACTGCCCAGATAATGTTCCAGCCCCATGTTCGACATATCGGTAGCCACGATGCCGCCGCCTTTGAGTGTGCCCCGCGCTTTGCAATGCGTGGCGATCATTGCCAACAGCTGGTCGCCGTCGGCAATACGCCCGAACTCATCGCATATGATCACGCGATCGGCATCGCCATCCAGCGCGATACCCATATCGGCATGATGTTCGATCACCTTTTGACGCAGGAGATCGGTAGCGGTGGAGCCGCGTTCTTTGTTGATGTTGAACCCGTTCGGTTCGATACCGATGGCAATGACTTCGGCGCCTAGCTCACGGAAAATGGTGGGTGCTACCTGATAGGCGGCGCCGTTGGCGCAATCTATCACGATCTTCAGTCCATCCATGGTCAGGCGTTTGGGGAAAGTAGCTTTGGCAAACTCGATATAGCGGCCCTGCGCGTCGTCGAGACGTTTGGCACGGCCCAGCTTGTCCGGGGCAGCGAGAAAATCGAACTGGCCGACCCCGATCGTATCTTCGATCGCTTTTTCGGTTTCGTCCGACAATTTATAACCATCCGGCCCGAATAGTTTGATGCCGTTATCGGCAAACAGATTATGGGAAGCGGAGATCATCACGCCAAGATCGGCGCGCATGGATTTTACCAGCATGGCAACTGCAGGCGTTGGCATCGGGCCGACCAGCACCACATCCATGCCGACCGCAATAAATCCTGCCGTGAGTGCCGGTTCGATCATGTAGCCGGACAGGCGGGTATCCTTGGCGATGACCACGCGGTGGCGATGGTCTCCGCGCAGGAACTGCTGTCCGGCAGCCATACCCACTTTGAGTGCGATATCGGCGGTCATGGGGTGGGAATTGGCAGTGCCACGAATACCGTCGGTGCCAAAGAGCTTTGTCATAAAAAATTAACCGGGGATACGTTGTTCATATGCAAGTGTAATAAGTTCCTTAAGTGCGTCCTTGTGCTTATGAGCATCTCCTTTACTCAAACGTACCGGATAATATTTAAAATTATAGTTGTACGCCTGTCTTTCCAGCCCAAAAGCATCAATTTTCTGATTCATTTCTTCACTGAATTTTAGAAAAACCTCAAAACGCAACGATTGCTGACGGGGTTTGAAGACAACAAAATTAACTGGCTTTCCGTCCAGCATGATACCGATATAGCGTTTATTATAGTTAAGTATGCTATTGGGGTATAATTCCCGAATCAGTTCGTATATTTCATCTACCAGTTTTAACATGTCTTTGTTGGTTTTTTCCTGTTCCCAGTATTCACGGCTCGCTTTAAACTGGATTTCTTCGTCTTCATCTACTAGGCCACGGGTAAATTCATTCAAAACTGTGATAAAACTCAACGCCACTTCATTTCCCGCTCTAAAAGCATTCATCTGAATAGCAATAAAGGGGATAGACCCATTAAACAGGTTCATTACATTTAAGAAGCGCGTAGTAATATCTTCTGCTACCAACACTGCGCAGTGATCATACTGCGGATAGCGTTTACGTTCTATATCCCAGTATTCTATTGTGCGAATAATATGTGCCTCGTCGGTTTCGCCCAGTTGAATTTCTACTTCATACCGACGATTATCTTCTACATCTTGTAACAGCAGGTCTAATCGCCCTGCGCGCTTCTGGGGACGCTCTCGATCCTTTAACTCAACATCACCTAGTTCGAGTATCGCAGGATTTTCCGCAATCATATCCTGAATCATGCGTTCATTAATCTCTGGATGGGTTTTTAACCAGATCTTTTCGGTGCGCACCAATCTGGAAGGCATACAGCTCATATTACACATCTTCGGGCGGTAGGATATCGCTTTGCGGCTCACGATTGCGCGACGATGGCAGGCTTGATTTCTTCACCACGGATTTTACTTTTTTGGACTCGTCATCGCGCTTTATTTTGATGCCTTTCATCACATCCTTGATCTCGTCGCCGTTTAGGGTTTCGTATTCCAGCATGGCTCTGGCAAGGTTGTGTAGCTCATCCAGATGCTCGGTGAGTATGTCATGAGCTTTTTTGTAAGCATCATCCACTATACGCTTCACTTCCACATCGATGGCGTTGGCAATGTCTTCCGATATGTGGCGGTCGGGTTGGCCCATGCTGTAGCCGAGGAATACTTCCTGCTGGTCCGAACCGTAAAAGAGCGGGCCGATCTTATCGGACATGCCCCATTCGGTAACCATGGCGCGTGCCAGCTTAGTAGCGTATTTGATATCACTGGAGGCGCCGCTGGATACCTTGTCGTGCCCGAAGATGATCTCTTCTGCCGCGCGGCCACCCATGGCTACCGCCAGGTCAGCATACATTTTGTCACGCAGGTACGACAGCTTATCGGCCTCGGGCAGGCGCATTACCATACCCAGCGCACGGCCGCGCGGGATGATCGTGGCTTTGTGAATAGGATCCGAAGCGGGACTGTATACCGACACGATGGCATGGCCGCCTTCGTGGTAGGCGGTCATTTTCTTTTCTTCCTCGCTCATTACCATCGATTTGCGTTCGGCACCCATCATGACCTTGTCCTTGGCGTCTTCCAGCTCGCGCATGGTGACCACCTTCTTGCCACGGCGGGCGGCCAGTAATGCCGCCTCGTTAACGATATTGGCAAGGTCGGCACCGGAAAAACCAGGCGTGCCGCGTGCGATCACCCTGGCATCGACATCCGGGGCCTTGGGAACTTTGCGCAGGTGTACTTCCAGTATCTGCGTGCGGCCGTTTATATCCGGGTTTGGCACCACGATCTGGCGGTCGAAGCGGCCGGGGCGGAGCAGCGCCGGATCAAGCACGTCCGGGCGGTTGGTAGCCGCGATGATGATGACCGATTCATTGGCATCGAAACCGTCCATCTCCACCAGCAGCTGGTTGAGGGTTTGCTCACGTTCATCGTTGCCCCCGCCGAGGCCTGCACCACGGTGACGGCCAACCGCATCGATCTCATCGATGAAAATGATACAGGGCGAATTTTTCTTTCCTTGTTCAAACATGTCGCGTACACGGGATGCGCCGACACCTACGAACATCTCCACGAAATCGGAACCGGAAATGGTGAAAAACGGCACCCGGGCCTCGCCGGCAATAGCGCGGGCAAGCAAGGTTTTACCGGTACCCGGGGGGCCTACCAGCAGGCAGCCACGGGGTATCTTACCACCCAGTCTCTGATATTTGTGCGGGTCTTTAAGAAAGTCCACGATCTCGACGAGTTCATCTTTGGCTTCTTCGATCCCGGCGACATCCTCGAATGTGACGCGTTCGGTCTTTTCCGTCAGCAGCCGCGCACGCGATTTACCGAAGCCCAGAGCGCCGCCCTTACTGCCGCCAGATTGCATCTGGCGCATGAAGAAAATATATACCCCCACCAATAACAATATGGGAAACCACGAGATCAGGATACTCCAGAACGAGTTCATGCCTCCTTCATCGCTGGCAGCTGATATTTTCACGTTTTTCTCGCTCAGGCGGTCGATCAGGCCGGGATAGTCAGGTGCTTCGGTATAAAAGGCGGTGCCATCGGAAAAATGGCCGGTGATCACCGTGCTGAATTCACCGCGTCGGATCACCACGTCGCTGATACTGCCTCCATCGGCTTTTGCCAGCATATCAGAGAAAGATATACGGTTGTAACCGCTATGCTCCATGCCGCCTTGGAACATATTGAACAGGGCGACCAGCATGATCAGGGCGACCAGCCATACCAGTAGATTCTTGCCAAAATGGGGCACGCTTGAAACTCCTTGTTATACCACGTTATTCATACCGAAAAATGGCGCATCAGCAAGCGGTTTTGTCGGGTGGAACTGCACATTGCAGCGCAAAAAGCCATAGTCTTTGTGCATAAGGGACATATGGGGCACACACAGCACTTCTTCAAGGTAGAACAAAGCAATAAATGCTTGGCGTACGGCAGGCGGCAGATTGCGCGCATACGAAGGCATATCGGGCAGTTGCGCAAGGCCACTCGTACCCAGCGGGCCGATTGTTACATTTTGTTTCAACGTGCCACCGGGTTCAAACCAGACATCGAACCGGTTATCCCAGCGTGTGGACTTACCTGGCTGCAGCACGTAAGGCGGCGAGGTGGCGGCCAGCTCCCGGCTGATATAATACAGGCCGTGTTTGTTTTTCCATTGCAGCATGCAGCCGTGTACGGTACGCCGCAAAGGCGTGGTTTTAAGATCGGTATAGAGTTGTGCCACTGTCTGGCTTCGCGGCGGCGTATGGCTACCGCTGACAGTGTGCAGCACGCGTCCCAGAATTTTCCCGGCTAGTACGGGAGGAACGGCCATAAAGGTTTCATAGTTCAGGGTAGCATATCCGGCTGGATATATAGAAACGCATTCAGTCAAGCAACTGGCTTCTTTTAATTCCAGTCGGCTGCGAAACCTGTGCACAGATTTTGTAATTTCAGTAGCGCGCGTAATGATATGCGCACCTAAGTGAATCCGAAACTGCGTGCGGCTGTAGGCCGGGTTGCTATTGCTGGGGTCTTCCACCCATTGATGCTGTTCTGCTTGCAGGTAATTGACCAGCTCGGTCTTTTGTACATTCAACAGTGGGCGGATCAGGCGTACACCCAGCCGCACCGAATCGGTGGCGATACCGGCCAGCCCGGTCAGCCCGCTGCCGCGCGCAAGGCGGAAGAGCAGGGTTTCGGCCTGGTCACCGGCATGGTGGGCTGTGAGCAGGTGCAGTACGCCGTGGGTATGGCACCAGTCCGCCAGCAACTTGTACCGGATCGTGCGGGCAGTTTCCTGAATACCGGCCGTAATAGGTGGGCCATCGTAGCGCAGTATGTGCTGGCGTATGCCAAGCGCGCGGCATTGTTGTTTCACCCAGCTGGCTTCCTGTGCTGCTTCCGGGCGCAGGCCGTGATCCACCGTAAGCGCTATGACCTTGCCACCACGGCTTCGTACCCAGCGGTGGGACAATAAAAGCAGCGCCATGCTATCAGGGCCGCCGGATACGCCAATGGCCAATACCGGGTGGGGTTCAAAATACCCTTCTGCGGCCATGACCACAGCATAATGATTATTCAGGGGGTGTGCTGCCGTTGTGGCCTCATGCACAGCCGATACGCCGCTGCTCACTGGATGCTTTTTCTGCCACATTGACAGACTGGCGGCTATATTTTGTGGTGATCTGCTTCAGCACGATACAGGCTTCCTTATCACGCTCCAACGCATTAAGCGACATGGCTAGCTTCAGAAGGTTGTCCGGTGCTTTCGGGCCGTTTGGCAAAGTTTCAAATCCCTGACGGAACGCATCGGCGGCATTTACATAATCGCGACGTATGTAAAATGTTTCGCCTTGCCAGTAATAGGCATTGCCAATCAGCGGATCCTGCGGGTAGTTGCGGATGAACATGCCAAACGCATCGGCCGACTGTTCGTATTTGGTCTGGTTCAGCAGGCGGAATGCGTAGTTATAAAGATCACGCGGGTTGCTGTAGTCCGGATGCTCGTAGGAAGGGGTGCGCAATACGCCGTCACCGGCGCTGGTTTCGCCTGTGGCGTCGGCGGGTGCTGGAACTTCTTCCTCACGCGGGGCCATGGTCAATACGGGTTCAGGCGCGGGTTTGCTGACCGATACCATCGGTTCCGCAGCCGAAGGCGTAGCGCCTGCAGTGGCGCTACCGGTGCTTATTTCGCTGAAGCGGAACTGGGTATCTTTTTGGAATTTTTCAAGATTTTCGGATAGTTTGCGCACCTGGTAATCGTTTTCCTCAATAGTGCCGCGCAGTTCACGGATCGCTTCTTCCATAGCCGAAAGCCGCAGCTCCAGATCAGCTGCCGATCCCCCGCTGTTGCGCGACGTGATGACACGCTGCCTCGTCTGGTTCTGTGCTAATACGATCTGGCGCTCCAGGCTCTGCATTCTTTCTTCGGTGGTTTCGGCCTGCGCAACAGGCGCGCCCAGCAAAGCTGCACATGCGAGTATTGCTAGTGAACGGTATAAAGGTTTCATTTTATGCCCTAACAAAAGTTGGATTTGCGCGTAAGATAGCTAAAACGACAACGCCCTGCAACAGTCTTGCTGCTGCAGGGCGCTTTTTTTAACGCGTATGTCGTACTAGTTAACGATAACCGTTACAGCACGGCGGTTATGGCCCCATGCAGATTCATCGGAACCGATAACAGCCGGGCGTTCTTTACCATAGCTGATGGTAGAGATACGGCTCGGTGCAACACCCAGACCAACGAGATATTTCTTGGCGGCAGCCGCACGGCGCTCACCCAGAGCAAGGTTGTATTCACGGGTGCCGCGCTCGTCGCAATGGCCTTCCATGGTTACGTTCACGTTCGGATTCTGCGACATCCACTGAGCCTGGCGTTCCAGGGTGCCCTGGGCTTCGGAATCCAGCTGCGAGCTGTCCAGATCAAAGAACACACGGTCTTTAACGCCCGGTGCGATTTCGCTTGATCCGTCGCCATACATGCCAGCGCCGCCGCCGGTCATGCCAGATCCGTCAGTTTCAGAAGAAGATCCGGTTGGGGTTTCGCAGGCAGACAACAGGAAAACAGCAGAAAGGACTGCTATAGATTTAGTAAGGATATTCATAGGTTAACTCCCTAGAGGTGATGTTACTGTGCGTTTCTATATGTCGCAGAAACGCACACGTGGTTAGCTCAATAGTGCAATTCGTATGAGTGCGCAATTAAAAACCCATAGGCTTATATAATTTTTTACAAGGGGAGTAAAGGCGACCATGCCGGGTCGGACGCATCGATCGGGGTGCCTACTTCACGCAGGTTGTGCCCCGTCAGGTCGACCGAGAACAGCCGCACACGGCCAGCCCGGTTGCCGCGGTTTGGCTCCTGCCGGTGGAACACCAGCACACGGCCGTTCGGTGACCAGCTGGGGCCTTCATCTAGGTAACTTTCGGTGAGTATACGCTCTCCCGATCCATCGGCGCGCATGATGCCGATATGGAACCTACCCTGATACATTTTGGTAAATGCGATCATATCCCCTCGCGGCGACCATACCGGTGTGCCATACCGGCCTTCACCGAAGCTGATACGCTGCACGCCACTGCCGTCAGCATTCATAACGTAGAGCTGTTGCGAGCCTCCCCGGTCCGAGTTGAATACGATACGGCGTCCATCCGGTGAGAAGCTGGGTGAGGTGTTAATGCCGTTACCACTGGTAATACGCATCAACTGGCGGTTCCTGAGATCCATTTTGAATATCTGGGTGTTACCGCCTGATGCGATCGACATGACGATGGAATTGCCGTCATCCGAGAAACGGGGGGCAAATGACATGCCTTCAAAGCTGCCCAGAGACTCTTCGCGCCCGGTCTGCAGGTCGCGCAGGTACACACGCGGTTCCTTGCCCGCATAGGACATATACAGGATCTCCTGCGAGGTCGGGGAGAAGCGGGGGGTCAGCACCAGGTTGCGCCCATCGGTCAGGTATTTGTGGTTGGCGCCGTCCTGGTCCATGATGGCCAGGCGTTTGATGCGCTTCAGCGCCGGGCCGGATTCCGATACATATACGATACGTGAATCGAAATAACCATTTTCACCGGTCAGGCGCTTATATATCTCATCGGCGATGATATGGGCGATACGCCGCCAGTTGCTGCGGAATGTATTATATTCCTTGCCGGCGATTTGCTGTTCGCCAAGCACATCCCACAGGCGGAAGGAAACTTTCACTTTGTCCCCGCTTTCCGCCACTACCAGCCCGGTTACCAGAGCGGAGGCGTTGATGCGGCGCCAGTCACCAAAACGCGGAATGGCCGTCTGGGCGGTTATCTGCTCGATATGGGACTGCTGCGGGATAGGGCGGAACAAACCACTGCGCTCGAGGTCGCCGGCTACCACTTCCATGATCTGGCCGCCCAGTGCGTTGCCCGCAAGGTCGGGCAGTGCGATCGGCATGGGCTCAACATTGCCACGGGTGATATCAATTTCCAGAACGGCGTGGGCAGGCTGTGCCATGCCGACAGTAAGCCAAACGAGGGCGGATAGTAAAAAAGCGTGGATGTGTTTCATAGAATGTCTCATTCAAATTAACTGTGTGTGGGTGCAGGGGAGCATATTAGACGTAAAGAATCCATTAATTCAACATATCTCTGGGATCGAAATTGAGTTTAGTGATCTTCCACCTGCTGTACTTATCCTGCGGCAGGTTTTTGAGCGGGCTGCACATTTTGACTGCGCGCACGGCGGAGTCGACCGCAGCGCGGAAAAATGAATCGCTATTATAGCGTGATTCTTCTGTCACCAGTTCCACTTTACTTACTTCCCCGCTCAGTTCGATCTGTATGAGTACAGAGAACTTCAGGTTTTCTGCTTCTTTTGCGCCGATCGGAGGACTCCAGCAGGCTTCGATCTGGCTTTTTATGGCGTCGATCTCACTCAGGCTGAGCGGCTTGGTCGGGTCGTACAGCTCGGAAATGCTTTTGGTGCTGCTTTCCTTATCCGGCGTCTTTTTGTTTTTTTCCTGTTCTTTCCGGGCGGTATCTTTTACGGCTTTGAGCACTGCAGAAAGGTCTTCTTCCTTGGGCTTTTTCTCCGGTTCTTTCTTTTCTTCCTTTTTTACTTCCGGTTTTTTCTTTTCTTCCTTCTTTTCTTCCGGCGGAGGCGGAGGTGCAGGTTTTGGTTCTTCCTTATTCACCGGCGGTGACGGCTTTTTCTGCTCTTTCTCCGGTGCTTGTTTGTCTTCGTTCTTAAGCGGCTTTTTCTCGGATTTTGGAATATTGCTAATACTGCTGATCGGCACGACTTCCACCGTCATGGCGGCGGGCTCATCCAGCGGGCGGCGGTCGAACAATTCGGGCAGGCCCCAAATGGCAAATGCCAGCACCAACAGGTGCAGCAAGGCAGAAAACGTTATGCCTTTGGAGCGCTCAAAAGACACGCCTACTTCCTTTTGCCCGGTGTAGACGCTACTTCGGTAAGCAAGGCCACCTTGGTGTAGCCAGCCTGGTTGATAGCACCCATCACGCGCATGATCTCGCCGTAGTTCAGACCTTTATCGCCACGGATGAAGATGCGGGTATCCTTTTTTTCCTGTGTAATGGCTGCCAGTTTGCTGGTGAGCTCTTCGTACTTAATCTCGGTTTCACCCAGGTAGATCTTGCCTTTGGCGTTGATGGCCACCACCAGCGGTTCGTCCTGGCCCTTTACCGGGTTGGCCGAAGATTCCGGCAGGTCGACCGTTACGCCCGTGGTCATCATCGGGGCGGCGACCATGAAGATAACGAGCAGTACCAGCATCACGTCGACCATCGGGGTGACGTTGATCTCGGAGAATGCATCCTTGCTTACATTGCGGCCCCGGCGGGCACGACTACCAGACAGTTTGGCACCCATGTTAGTCCTCCAGCTGACGAGACAGGATCGTATCGAACTCGGTGGAAAAATCTTCCAGCTTGTTGGCAAAATGCGCCAGTTCTGCATTGAACCGATTATACGCGATCACCGCCGGGATGGCGGCAAACAGGCCGATGGCCGTAGCGAACAGCGCCTCGGCGATACCGGGGGCCACCGCTACCAGCGAAGTGTTCTTGGTAAGGGCGATAGAATGGAAGCTGTGCATGATCCCCCATACCGTGCCGAACAATCCAACGAACGGCGCTGCCGAGCCGGTAGTGGCTAAAAATCCCAGTCCGCTTTCCAGGCGTTCCACTTCACGGTTGCGGGCGACCAGCATTACCTGAATGATACGATCGGCCAGTCCTACTTTAAAGCCGTTGGGCGAGCTGCGTTTCTTGTTCTTCGAGCGGCCCCATTCTTCCATGGCAGCGATGAAGATGTTAGCCATGGGATGGCCGGGACGTTTTTTTATTTTTTCATGGAACTGATCCAGCGCTTCGCTCGACCAGAACTCGTTCTCGAACCTGTCGGCCTTGGCCTGCACGCGGCGGAACAGGAACCATTTTTCGAATATGATCGCCCAGCACCAGAACGACGACAAAAGAAGGAAAATAATAACCAGCTGCACGACAAAATCGGCCTGCCAGAACATTCCCCACATGGAAAAGTCGAGGCTGGCGGCGTTGCCAGCCAGTTCGGTGGATTCTACGCCTTGCACGGCGGTGGATACGGTTTCTTCTGCTGCCATAGTGATTCTCTTTGTCCTTTGTCGCTATTCAACGTGTTGTGCAAAACCCTCACGCACGTGCGCAGGTAGCTTTGCGGGCTTCATGTCCGGGCCTATCACCGCCAGTTTTACGGTCATCGACACCAGCACGGTTTGCTCTTTCATGATGGTTTGCTGCATGACGAGGCTTGCGTTGCCTATTTCCTCCAGCTTGGTGTGAATTGTCAAGAGGTCATCCAGCCGTGCCGGTTTATGGAAATCAATGTGACATTTACGCACGGCGAATGCCACGCTATCGCTGGCCAAAAGGTCGGTCTGGTTGATTCCGGCGCTGCGTAACACCTCGGTTCTGGCACGCTCGGCGAATTTCAGGTAATTGGCGTAGTACACGATCCCGCCGCTGTCGGTGTCTTCGTAATACACGCGCACATCGAAGCGAAAATTATTATTTGGCATGGTCATTTTCTTCCAGCAGCGGCAGGTCGCTGGTGCGTCTGGGTGGAGTGAGGCCCAGATGTTTGAAACAGCTGCCGGTCAGCATGCGGCCGCGCGGTGTGCGTTGAATAAAGCCGATCTGCAGCAGGTAGGGTTCGATGGTTTCTTCTATCGCATCGCGCTGCTCGGACAAGGCGGCGGATATGGTTTCCACACCCACCGGGCCGCCATCGTAATGCTCGGCTATGTAATGCAGGTAGCGGCGGTCGGCCGAATCCAGTCCTTTATCATCCACTTCCAGACGTCTTAGGGCTTTGTCGGCCAGTTTGCTGTCGATGGTGTTTTTGCCATCGGCATGCGCAAAGTCACGTACGCGGCGCAAGAGGCGCAGGGCAATGCGGGGGGTGCCACGTGAACGGCGGGCGATCTCCTGAGAACCGTCCTCGGTGGCGGTGATGTCGAGCAGGTCGGCTGCGCGCACGATCACCTGCTGCAGGGCTGCTTCATCGTAAAAGCGTAAGCGTAGCGGAATGCCAAAACGGTCACGCAAGGGGCTGGCCAGCAGTCCCAGCCGGGTAGTGGCGCCAACCAGCGTGAACGGCGGCAGGTCAATACGCACGGTACGTGCGGCCGGGCCTTCGCCGATCATCAGGTCGATCTTGCGGTCTTCCATGGCGGGGTAGAGTATTTCTTCCACTGCCGGGTTGAGGCGGTGGATCTCATCCACGAACAGCACGTCATTCGGTTGCAAATTGGTCAGCACAGCGGCTAGGTCTCCGGCTTTGGTGAGTATAGGGCCGGAAGTGGGACGAAACCCGACCCCCATTTCCTTGGCAACAATTTGTGCAAGGGTGGTTTTGCCCAGTCCGGGCGGGCCATAGAGCAGTACATGATCCAGTGCATCGCCGCGCGCGCGCGCGGCGGAAACGAATATTTTCAGGTTGTCGCACACTTCTTGCTGGCCGATGAAATCGGAAAACGCCAGCGGGCGAAGGGCATGCGATGCATCCTGCTCCTGTTCTTGAGGCATGGTGACGCGATCTTCGGCGGTACTATCCATTGACCAACTCTTTCAGGCTGAAGCGGATGAGTTCATCCAGTGTGACATCGGTTTTGACCTGTGCGGCCTTCAGTGCGGCGCTGTAGGCCTCGCTGCGCGTATAGCCAAGGTTGACCAATGCCGATACGGCGTCTTCGTGTGCACTGGGTGTAGTGGTGGGTGCTGTGGCTTTGCTGGCGGATTTTTTTTCGGTCGGCACGCTGAGTGTCATGTTGGCGTTCCCAACCGGCAGCTTGGTCGCTTTTTCCTTGAGTTCGGTGACGATGCGTTCGGCAAGGCCTTTGCCCACGCCCTTGATGCGCGTGAATGCCACTGTATCTTTGGCGATGATGGCATGGGCCAGCTGTTCCGGCGGGTAGGCGGACAGTATCTGCAGGGCCATTTTATTGCCGACGCGCTGCACGGTGACCAGCAGGCGGAACCATTCACGCTCTACACTATCGATAAAGCCATAAAGGTGGAACTGGTCTTCGCGCACATGGGTTTCAATGGTCAGTTGCGCGGCTTCGTTCGGGGCCAGTTTTTCCAGCGTGCGGGCCGAGCAGAATACATGGTAGCCGACACCGCCGACATCGAGGATAACCGAATCTTCTTCCTTATCTTCGACGATACCGCGTAATTTTCCGATCATATCTTACTGTCATTCCAGCGAAAGCTGGAATCCCTCTTTGTTAAATACCAGATCCCTGCTTTCGCAGGGATGACGAAAAACTACGGTGATGGGCATGGCAGATGGAAACCGCCAGCGCGTCGGCGCTATCTGCGCTCTCGGCCTTGCTCTGCGGCAGCAACGTTCTGACCATCATCCCCACCTGGTTCTTATCGGCATGGCCTTTGCCGACCACGCTTTTTTTGACCATGGTCGCACTATACTCGTATACTGGCAGGTTGGCCAGAGAAAGCGCAAGACACACGGCGCCGCGCGCATGTCCCAGCTTGAGCGCCGAGGCGGCGTTGTTGTTCACGAAGGTTTCTTCCAGCGCTGCTTCGTCGATATGATGCGCCTGTACGATTGCCATCAATCCGTCATGCAGTTGCTTAAGGCGTTCAGGAAGGGGCAAGGATGCAGTGCTTTTGATCACACCACATGCGACATAAGAAAGTGAGTTGTCCTTGGAGGTGATGATGCCCCAGCCGGTGCGCTGCAATCCCGGATCAACTCCGAGGATCACTGTCATGCCGATAGCGCTGCCACGACATCCTCCGGGATGTCGGCATTGGTGAAAACTTCCTGCACATCGTCATTGTCTTCCAATGCGTCCACCAGCTTCATCAGCGATTCGGCCTGCTCCTTGTTCACCGGGCTGGTAGTAGAGGGCAGCCACGCCAGTTTGGCGGAAGTTGGTTCGCCGAAGCGCTTTTCCAGTCCGGCCTGCAGTTCGCCGAAACGTTCACGTTCACAGGTGACCGTATGGTTTTCCTTGTCGGTCTGGCAGTTGTCGGCACCCAGTTCTAATGCGGCTTCGAATATCACTTCCTCACTGGCAACCGAAACGGGATACACGATTACGCCCATCTGGCTGAACATAAAGCTCACGCTTCCAGTTTCCCCCATGTTGCCGCTGTGTTTGCTGAACAGCGCGCGGATATCGGCGGCGGCACGGTTGCGGTTGTCGGTCAGCGCCTGCACGATCACGGCGACCCCGTTCGGGCCGTAGCCTTCGTAACGTATTTCTTCAAAGTTATCGCTATCGGTGCCGCCACTGCCGCGCTTGATGGCTGCAGTGATCTTGTCATTGGGCATGTTCTCTTCACGCGCCCACTGGATCGCGCTGCGCAGGCGCGGGTTCATCGATACATCGGGCACACCGGTCTTTACCGCCGAGATAATCTCGCGTGTTACTTTAGTGAATATCTTGGCGCGCTTGGCATCCTGTGCACCCTTACGGTGCATGATGTTCTTGAATTGCGAGTGGCCTGCCATTTACTGTTCTTCGGGCTTCTGCAATATCACATCCACGCGGTCGGGTTCGCCGCCTGGGTTTTTGTTGCCTTCAGCCCGTACATTGATGTGCAGGTTCTTTACACCCTTGTCGATCAGGTAGGCGCGTACCGATAATGCGCGTGACAGCGAGATACGGCGGGCCGTGCTCGGTTGGTCGGGTGTGCCCGAGGCATACGATACGAGATGGATGCGCATATTCTCGTCTTTGGTCATGCGCTCCGCCAATGCATCCAGTTGCGGCTGCACTGAAAGCGGTACGGCAGTTTCGGATGGGGTAAAGCTGATGCTGATTTCTGTGCCTTCGGCGCCTTTGAGCACCACTTCATTAGCCGGTGCTTCTGGTGCTGACTCGGGTGCAGGCGGCGTCGGCGCAGCCTGCTCACCTGGCGATGGCAGGGGCGGCGGTGGCGGAACCGCAGGGGGTTCGACTGCGGGTATGGGCACTATATTGGCAGGCGCTGCAGGTTCCTCTGTGGGGGCATCCGGCAATTTCGGCAGCGGCGGTAATTCCTGTGCCACGTCACCCGCGTCTGGTTGTGGTGCAACGATAGCGGGAGTTTCGTTAGTCGGCGGAATCACTTTTTCTGGCTCGGCTATAGGCGGCACAACCGCGGCAGGCGCTTTCTCACTGTGATTGGGCAGCGCCGGTGGTACCGGCATTGGCGGGATTACCGGAATGTCTTCACCCGGGGCCGAAGGAAGCGGTATAGCAGGTGCCGTTTCTGTGGGCGCCGGCTCGGCAGCAGGAAACTCAGTGACCGGTTCTTCCGGCGCAGGCGGTGCTTTGAGGGCTTCTTTCAGCGCATCATCCGTCTCAACTGGCAGCGGTGGTGGCGCCGGTATAGCAGGCGGTGCATCGACCGGCGGCGGTGCCGGTATGGCTGGCGGTGCATCGGGTGTTGCCGGTGCAGGCTCGGCAGGCGGCAGCGGCGGAATATCCGACGGTAATTCCGCAGCAGGTGGCGGCTCCATGGCGGGAGGTTCAATAACTTCCGGTGTTTTGGGCAATGCGGGCACAGGAATAGCCGGTGCTGGTTCCGGTTCTACCGGTTCTTCCAGGGGCTCTTTTTTCACCGGTTCCGGCTTTGACTCTTGTTTTGGCTCCGGTCTGGACTTAGCTTCCGGCTCCGTTTTGGGTTCTTCTTTTGGTTCTGTTTTAGGTTCTTTCTTGGCCGGTTCTTCGGCTTTCGGTGCGGGTTCTTCTTTTTGGACTTCTTTTGCCTGTTCGGGTTCAGGATCGGCTTTTGGTTTGGGCTTTTTAGCTGCTTTGGGCTTTTCGGCTTTTTCTTCCTGCTGGTCTACTACCTGGCCGGGCAGTCCTTCTTCCCACACCATGGTGGGCTCAGGCTGGAATTTATCCAACACATCCAGGTTCAGTTCCACCGTGGGCAGGTTGGCTTCGGTGGGCGCGCCAGCCGCCTGGGCGGCACCAGCGGGCAAGGCGATGGATATCACAATACTGGAGACAAAAAGCAGGCCGGTTTTTTTCATAATAATTCAGCGTACAGGGTTAAAAATACAAACACCATGATTACGGCAAAAACCGGTTGTTTAGCAACTGAAAATTCAGCGAATCTACTAAAAACGGCTCTTGACGCGGCTAATTATGCGCTGAGTCTGGCAAGGGCAGGCGATAGGGCCCGGCTGGACGCAATCAGGGTGCGCGAGTCAAGAGTGGCTGTTTTACCAGAGAAATCCACTATCTGGCCACCGGCTTCCTGCACCATCAGACTGCCGGCTGCAATGTCCCACGGCTGGATCATGTCGTAGAACCCGCCATCAACACGGCCGGCCGCGATGTGGGCGAGGTCAAGAGCGGTAGCGCCCAGCCGACGTATGCAGGCACCGCTATTGGTCAGTTTACCGAAAACTTCGATTTCCTTTTCGCTCCGGCTGGCCATATGCTTGGGGCCGGAGCATACCAGCATGGCATCCGACAGGTTCTCTCTTCCTGCTGTTACCAGACGACGGTTATTCAAGAAGGCACCGGCATACTGCTCGGCGGAGAACAGTTCGTTATGGATCGGATCGTATATCACCCCGGCAATGATCTGGCTGCCGCTGGCAGTCTTTTTTTCAACGCCGATCGAGATACAGAAATACGGAATGGCGTGGATAAAGTTACTCGTGCCGTCCAGCGGGTCGACGATCCAGCGGTGTGTCGGGTCGGTGCCCTCGATCTCGCCGGTCTCCTCCATCATGAAGCCATAGGCCGGGCGGGCTTTGGACAGTTCGCGTTGCAGCAGTTTTTCGGTGCGGATGTCGGCACTGGTAACGAAAGAATGCGCACCCTTGCGTGATACCTGCAGGTTGTCGACCTCGCCGAAGTCGCGCAACAGGCCTTTTCCCGCCTTGATGGCGGCGGCAGACATGACGTTGATGAGGGCCGATTGCATCATAAGCCGATAACCCGGTTACTCGATGACTTGATGGCTCGATGGCAGGCAGGCAAGAAAAAAGAAAATCCAATTCCAGTTATCCGGTTATCCAGTAATCCAGTCATCTTAATCCTTAGCCCGTTCAACGTATTCCACGTTATTGATATCGACCACGATGCGTTCACCAGCCCCAATGAATGGCGGAACCATGACCTTTACGCCATTTTCCAGCACGGCGGGCTTATAGGAAGAAGAGGCGGTCTGGCCTTTTACTACCGGGTCGGCTTCGACAATGGTCAGGGTTGCTTTAGGAGGCATGGTAACAGACAGCGGCGTGGTTTCGTGGCATTCCACGGTCACGGTCATACCATCCTGCAGGAAAGGCAGGCGGTCGCCCAACATGTCCTTGTGCATGCTGAACTGCTCGTAGTTTTCGTTATCCATGAAGGTCAGCTCGTCGCCTTCGGCGAACAGGAAATTGCAATCGCGCGAGTTCAGCGAAACGCGCTCGATCTGCTCGGTAGAGGAAAAACGGACGTTATCCTTGTTGCCGCTTTTAATGTCGCGCAGTTCGACCTGATTGAATGCGCGCAGGTTACCGGGCGTGCGCAGTTCGTGCTTCACCACCAGCCATAGCTTGTTATTATAGTCCAGCACCATGCCGCTTCTTACGGCGTTACCATTGATACGCATCAGCTTGCCCTCGTTTCTTCCTTGCCGCGTTGTACGGCTAGTATTGCCTCGTTAAATTCCTCAACGGCCATTTTCGGGCCTTTCGGATGTTTCCACACCGCAGTGATCGCCGCGATGAAATCGGCACCGGCTGTAATCAGCGGTGCGCAGTTGGCAGGGGTAATACCACCAATCGCTACGCACGGCAAGACCAGATACGCTTGCCACCACGTAAGTATCTCCGGGGTGGGGATGCCCCATTTTTCCACTTTTTCCTTCGGCTTGGACTGGGTGGGGTAAAAAGCACCAAACGCCACATAATCGGCTCCGGCTTCCCCTGCTTCCAGCGCAAGATGGCGGCTGGCATGGGCGGATGCCCCGATGATCATTTCATCACCCACGATGGCGCGGGCCTCGCCGATCGGCATGTCGCCCACACCCAGATGCACCCCGTCAGCGCCCATCTCGGCGGCAAGGTCCGGCCGGTCGTTCAGGATGAAGGCCACCCCGTGGTCTTCGCACAGCATGATGAGTTCGGCTGCTGCCTTGCGAATCGGGGTATCGTCGGCATCCTTCAGGCGCAGCTGGAATGTGGCTACATCACCGCCGGACAAGGCATCCTGCTATGATTTGCGAAAGGCAGGCTACGCAATGGCG
>JBFWQQ010000029.1:0-19632 GCA_050249355.1 Alphaproteobacteria bacterium
CCGTCGCCGCAAGATCCTGGTCACCGTACTGCTGCGTGCGCTGGGCATGGATAACGAAGAGATCCTCTCGACCTTCTATAACACCGTGACATTCAAGAAACACAAAGACGGCTGGTCGGCCAAATTCATGCCCGAACAGTTCCGTGGTGTGAAACTGGCGTATGATCTGGTCAATGCCAAAACCGGCAAAAAAGCAGCCGAGGCTGGTAAGAAGATGACCGTACGCGCCGCCCGCAAGTTGGAAGAAGACGGGCTGAAGGAATATGTGCTGTCCAGCGACCTGCTGTCGGGCAGATACATCGCCAATGACCTGATCAATGAAAAGACCGGTGAGATCTATATCGAATCCGGTGAAGAGCTGACCCCGGCGGCGGTGGCAGTGTTGGAAGAAGCCGGCATTAAAGAGTTCAACGTACTGGATATCGACCACGTAAATGTCGGCCCCTACATCCGCAATTCGCTGGCAGCCGATAAAAACACCACGCGCGATGAAGCGCTGATCGACATTTACCGTGTGATGCGTCCGGGCGAGCCGACCACTCCGGAAGCAGCCGATGAGCTGTTCCAGTCGCTGTTCTTCGAGCAGGAACGTTACGACCTGTCTGCCGTGGGCCGTGTGAAAATGAATGCGCGCCTTGGCCTGAATAAACCCGAAGACATGGGCGTGCTGTGCAAGGAAGATATTGTGAACGTGGTCAAGATTCTCGTTGGCCTGAAAGACGGTCATGGTGAGATCGACGATATCGACCATCTGGGCAATCGCCGCGTGCGTTCGGTAGGCGAGTTGATGGAAAACCAGTTCCGTATTGGCCTGCTGCGCATGGAGCGTTCGGTTGTTGAGCGTATGAGCTCGGTGGATATCGACACAGTAATGCCACACGATCTAGTGAACGCTAAGCCGGTGGCTGCATCGATTCGCGAATTTTTCGGTTCTTCGCAGCTGTCGCAGTTCATGGACCAGACCAACCCACTGTCGGAGATCACCCACAAGCGTCGTTTGTCGGCCCTCGGGCCGGGTGGTCTGACCCGCGAACGCGCCGGTTTTGAGGTGCGCGACGTGCACCCGACGCATTATGGCCGTATCTGCCCGATCGAAACTCCCGAGGGTCCGAACATCGGCCTTATTAACTCGATGGCGACCTATGCCCGCGTCAACCAGTACGGCTTCATCGAAAGCCCATACCGCAAAGTGAAAGACGGCAAGGTGACCAACGACGTGATATACCTGTCGGCTATCGAAGAAGGAAAATACACTATCGCGCAGGCCAACTCGCCAATGGATAAGAGCGGTAAATTCTCAGAAGAACTTATCTCCTGCCGCCGCAATGGCGACTTTATCCTGTCGCCGGCCGATGCCGTGGAATATGTCGACGTAGCGCCCAAACAGCTGGTTTCGGTGGCTGCTTCGCTGATCCCGTTCCTTGAGAACGACGACGCCAACCGCGCGCTGATGGGCTCGAACATGCAACGTCAGGCTGTGCCGCTCTTACGCGCGGAAGCGCCGCTGGTCGGTACCGGTATGGAAGAGATTGTAGCCAAGGATTCCGGTGTGACTACTGTGGCCAAACGTGCCGGCGTGGTGGATCAGGTGGATGCCACCCGTATCGTGGTGCGCACCACCGAATCGACCGCCGATGGCTCGCCGGGTGTGGACATCTACAACCTGATCAAATTCACCCGCTCTAACCAATCGACCTGTCTCAACCAGCGCCCACTGATTAAAGTAGGCGACAAGGTGGACGCCGGTGACATACTGGCGGATGGTCCTTCTACCGACCTGGGTGAATTGGCGCTGGGACGTAACGTGCTGGTGGCCTTCATGCCGTGGAACGGTTACAATTTTGAAGACTCGATCCTGATCTCCGAGCGTATCGTGTCCGAAGACGTGTTCACTTCCATCCACATCGAAGAATTTGAAGTGATGGCACGTGATACCAAGCTGGGCGCTGAAGAGATCACCCGGGACATCCCGAACGTCGGAGAGGAAGCGCTGCGCAACCTTGACGAGATCGGCGTGGTGCATATCGGTGCGGAAGTACAGGCTGGCGACATTCTGGTCGGTAAGGTAACGCCAAAATCCGAAAGCCCGATGACGCCCGAAGAAAAACTGCTGCGCGCCATCTTCGGCGAAAAAGCGTCCGACGTGCGCGACTCCAGCTTGCGCCTGCCGCCGGGTACGTCTGGCACCGTTGTCGGCGTGCGCATCTTCAGTCGCCGTGGTATCGAAAAAGACGAACGCGCTCTGTCGATCGAAAAAGCTGAGATCGAACGCCTCGCCAAAGACCGCGACGATGAACGCTCGATCATTGAACGTTTCGTATATGGTCGTATGTCGGAACTGCTGTCGGGCAAAAAAGCCACCAGTGGTCCCAAAGGATTCAAAGCAGGCGCAACTATTGATGCCGACACCTTCGGACAATATAGCAAAGGCCAGTGGTGGCAGTTCGCTGTAAAAGAAGACAAGGCGATGACCGAGATCGAAGGGCTGAAAAAACAGCTCGATTCGGCACTCTCCCGCATCAACCACAAGTTCGAAGAAAAAGTAGCCAAAGTACAGGCCGGTGACGATATGATGCCTGGCGTGCTGAAAATGGTGAAAGTATTCGTAGCGGTAAAACGCAAACTGCAGCCGGGCGACAAGATGGCCGGCCGCCATGGTAACAAAGGTGTAATCTCCAAGATCGTGCCGATCGAAGACATGCCGTACCTTGAAGATGGTACCCATGCCGACATCGTGCTCAACCCGCTGGGTGTACCGAGCCGTATGAACGTGGGGCAGATCCTGGAAACGCACCTGGGCTGGGCTTCGGCTGGTATGGGTGAACAGATCCGCCAGATGCTGGAAGAAGTGGAAAGCAAATCCACCAACGTGAAAGCACTGCGTGAATTCCTCGGCAAACTGTACGAAGATGAAGGCAATGCCAAAGCGATTGCATCAATGAATGACGATGAAACGCTGGAGCTGGCCTACAACCTGAAAAAAGGTATTCCGTTTGCTACTCCGGTATTTGACGGCGCCAAGGAAGCTGACATCGAGCATTGGCTGCAAAAGGCCGGTTGCGATACCTCGGGTCAGGTGCAACTGTATGACGGCCGCACCGGTGAAGCGTTCGACCGCAAGACCACTGTCGGTTACATCTACATGCTGAAACTGCACCACCTTGTGGATGATAAGATCCACGCCCGTTCGATCGGGCCGTACTCACTCGTTACGCAGCAACCGCTGGGCGGTAAATCCCAGTTTGGTGGCCAGCGCTTCGGAGAGATGGAATGCTGGGCGCTTCAGGCATATGGCGCAGCCTATTCACTGCAGGAGATACTGACCGTGAAGTCCGACGACGTGGCCGGCCGCAGCAAGATCTACGAATCGATCGTGCGTGGCGACAACAGCTTCGAATCGGGTATCCCCGAATCCTTCCACGTGATGGTCAAAGAGCTGCGCTCGCTGGGCCTCAACGTGGAACTGCTGGAAAAAGAGGAATAACTCATGGGGAACCACAAGAAACCCACAGTAGTTGAATCACTGGAGCATCGCGATGAGGCCGTGCGCCTTATTCGTGAAGGTGGTTGGCAGGAAGTGGGGAAAACCAGCATGCTTACTGTAGAGAATGGTGGTGTTGCGTATGCAATCCGCAGAATACTCCAGCGTTACGTACAGGGGCATACCCCAGCTTTTAGTAAAGATGCGGGTGATAAGATAACCATTACGACCAGAACGAAATTTCTGAAGGAAGCGCAAAAGCAGTTATCTAAAGAAGTCGGCGTTTAAGACACATAGTTTACATTAAAGGAACAGGCACATGGCACATGAAGTAATGAGTTTCTTTGGCAATCAGGCCGCTACCAACAAGCAGTTTGATGAGATCAAGATCTCTATCGCCAGCCCGGAGAAGATCCGCAGCTGGTCGTTCGGAGAAGTCAAAAAACCCGAAACCATCAACTACCGTACCTTCAAGCCGGAACGCGATGGCCTGTTCTGCGCACGTATCTTCGGCCCGATCAAAGACTACGAATGTCTGTGCGGCAAATATAAACGCATGAAATACCGCGGCATCGTGTGCGAGAAATGCGGTGTGGAAGTGACCACGTCCAAAGTGCGTCGTGAGCGCATGGGCCACATCGATCTGGCCTGTCCGGTTGCGCATATATGGTTCTTAAAATCCCTGCCGAGCCGTATCGGCACGCTGCTGGACATGACCCTGAAAGATCTGGAAAAGGTTCTGTATTTTGAATCCTTCTGCGTGGTGGAACCGGGCCTTACCCCGTTTGCCATGGGCGAACTGCTGGGCGAAGAGCAATATTACGAAGCCATGGACAAATATGGCGATGGTACCTTTACCGCCCAGATCGGTGCGGAAGCCATCAAAACCATGCTGTCGGCGCTGGAGCTGGATAAGCTGCAAACCCAGCTGCGCGGTGAGCTGGCCGAAACCGGCTCGGAAGCCAAGCGCAAAAAGCTGGTGAAACGCTTAAAGCTGGTGGATGCTTTCCTCGAGTCCGGCAACAAGCCGGAATGGATGATCATGGACGTGTTGCCGGTGATCCCGCCGGAATTGCGCCCGTTGGTGCCGCTGGACGGTGGCCGATTTGCGACATCTGACCTCAACGACCTGTACCGCCGCGTCATCAACCGTAACAACCGCTTGAAACGTCTGCTCGAATTGCGTGCGCCTGACATCATTGTGCGCAACGAAAAGCGTATGCTGCAAGAAGCGGTGGATGCGTTGTTCGACAACGGCCGCCGTGGCCGTGTGATCACCGGTGCTAACAAGCGTCCGCTCAAATCCATGTCGGATATGCTAAAAGGCAAACAGGGCCGTTTCCGTCAGAACCTGCTGGGTAAACGCGTCGACTATTCGGGCCGTTCGGTGATCGTAGTGGGGCCCGAGCTGAAACTGCACCAGTGCGGTCTGCCGAAGAAAATGGCGCTCGAACTGTTCAAGCCATTTATCTACGCCAAGCTGGAAATCTACGGTATTGCTACCACTATCAAAGCGGCAAAACGCATGGTGGAAGCCGAGCGTCCGGAAGTATGGGATATTCTCGAAGAAGTGATCCGCGAGCATCCGGTACTGCTGAACCGCGCGCCGACCCTGCACCGCCTTGGTATTCAGGCGTTCGAACCGGTGCTCATTGAAGGCAAGGCCATCCAGCTGCATCCGCTGGTATGTACGGCATTCAACGCCGACTTCGACGGCGACCAGATGGCCGTGCACGTGCCGCTGTCGATCGAAGCGCAGCTGGAATCGCGCGTGTTGATGATGTCGACCAATAACATCCTGTCACCCGCCAACGGCAAGCCGATCATTGTGCCGTCGCAGGATATCGTACTCGGTCTGTACTATATTTCGCTGGAATCCGACGGCGAAGCCGGTGAAGGCATGGCCTTTGCCAATATCGAGGAAATGATCCATGCGCTGGAATCCAAAACCGTAACCCTGCACACCAAGATCAAGTTCCGCTTCAAAACGGTGGATGAAGAAGGCAAAGAAGTAAGCCAGGTTGTGGACTCCACGCCGGGCCGCATCCTGATCGCCGATATCCTGCCGAAAAACGCTAAGATCCCGTTCTCGGCAGTGAACAAGCTGATGACGAAAAAAGAAGTTTCCAACCTGATCTATGAGGTGTACCGCCACTGCGGCCAGAAAGAAACGGTGATCTTCGCCGATCGCCTGATGGGCCTCGGTTTCACCCGTGCGGCTAAAGCCGGTATCTCCTTCGGCAAGGACGACATGATCGTGCCGGCTACCAAAGAGAAACACCTGAACCATACCTTCAAAGAAGTGAAACAGTTCGAGAAACAATACTCGGATGGTCTGATCACGCTGGGTGAAAAATATAACAAGGTGATCGACGCATGGTCGAAATGCTCTGAGATGGTGGCAGATGACATGATGAAAGAAATTTCTTCTGTCGGTAACCAGGAAGGCAAGCGCAATGCCCGCGGCATCAACTCCATCTACATGATGGCCCACTCCGGTGCCCGTGGTTCGGCTGCGCAGATCAAGCAGCTGGCCGGTATGCGTGGCCTGATGGCCAAACCGTCGGGCGAGATCATCGAAACCCCGATCATCTCGAACTTCAAAGAAGGCCTGTCGGTTCTGGAATACTTCAACAGTTCGCACGGTGCACGTAAAGGCCTTGCCGATACCGCGCTGAAAACTGCGAACTCAGGTTACCTGACCCGCCGACTCGTTGACGTGGCGCAGGATTGCATCATCGTGGAAAATGATTGCGAAACTAATAAAGGCATCGTGGCCAAAGCGGTGATCGAGGGCGGCGACGTGATCGTCCCGCTGGCCGATCAGGTTCTGGGCCGTGTATCTGCCCGTGATGTGCACCATCCGGTAAGCGATAAGGTTATTATTGCAGCCGGCGGCATGATCGACGAGATCATCGTCGATAAGATCGACGAAGCCGGTATCGAAGCGGTGATGATCCGTTCGGTGCTGACCTGCGAAAGCAAGAGCGGCGTGTGCGCCCAGTGCTATGGCCGTGACCTTGCACGCGGCACGCCCGTGAACATGGGTGAGGCTGTGGGTGTGATCGCCGCGCAGTCTATCGGTGAGCCGGGAACCCAGCTGACCATGCGTACCTTCCACATCGGCGGTGCGGCGCAGCGTGGTGCCGAGCAGTCGACGATCGAATCGTCGCACGACGCGACCTTGCACCTGTCCAACAAGAACATCGTGACCGACTCCGGTGGTCGCAACGTTGTGATGTCGCGTACCTGCGAGATCATCCTGCGTGACGACAATAAACGTGAGCGTGCGCGCTTTAAAGTGCCGTATGGTGCCCGGTTGCTCGCCAAAGAGAACGAACAGGTGAAAAAGGGCCAGAAGCTGGCTGACTGGGATCCGTACACCATGCCGATCATTACCGAGCGTGCCGGTTATGCCCATTACCGCGATCTTGTAGAAGGCGTCTCTTTACGCGAAGTGATGGATGAAGCGACCGGTATCTCGAGCAAAGCAGTGACCGACTGGCGTCAGCAGACCCGTGGCGCCGATCTGAAACCGCGTATCGCGCTGCGTGATAAGGACGGAGAGATTATCACACTGGCCAACGGACTTGAGGCCCGTTACTTCCTGCCGGTGGGAGCGATCCTGTCCGTTACTGACGGTCAGGAAGTGCATGCAGGTGACGTGATCGCCCGTATCCCACGTGAATCGAGCAAGACCCACGATATTACCGGCGGTCTGCCGCGCGTTGCCGAACTGTTCGAAGCGCGTAAACCGAAAGACCATGCCATCATCTCCGAAAGCGAAGGCGTCGTGGAATTCGGCCGTGACTATAAGAACAAACGCCGCGTGATTGTGCGTCCGAAAGATGAGGCCGGCCAACCGATCGAGTACATGATCCCTAAAGGTAAGCACATCACCGTGCAAGAAGGGGACTATGTGCAGAAAGGCGACCTGCTACTTGACGGTAACCCGGTGCCGCACGACATCCTGAAAGTGATGGGTGTGGAAGCGCTGGCCCGTTACATGGTGAAGGAAGTCCAGCAGGTGTATCGCCTGCAGGGTGTGACGATTAACGATAAGCATATCGAAGTGATCGTGCGCCAGATGCTGCAGAAGATCGAGATCGACGATGCCGGTGAAACCACATTCCTTGCCGGGGAACAGGTCGATCAGGCCGAGTTCGAGGCGGTGAACGCTAAAGCGCTGGCTAACGACTATAAGCCCGCAACCGGCTCGCCGGTGCTGCAGGGTATCACCAAAGCGTCGCTGCAGACCCACAGCTTTATTTCAGCAGCAAGCTTCCAGGAAACCACCCGTGTGCTCACCGAAGCCGCTGTGTCCGGCAAAAAAGACCAGCTTTCCGGCCTGAAGGAAAACGTCATCGTGGGTCGTCTGATTCCGGCCGGTACTGGCGCAGCAGTGAATCGTTTCCGCAAGGTGGCGCATTCGCGCGAGAAAGAAGCTGAGCCGGTGCTGCCTCCTGCTAACGGAAATGATGACTCCGATCTGTTGGCGCCTACCGGTTCATAAGCATGACGCAGTGCCGGGCAGACATTGGCAACAATGTTTCCCCGGCCTGTAGTCGCACCTGCTGAGATTACCGCCGGTGGCGTTTATAATCGAACTTCCTGAAATGCACGATACCTTGTTTCTGCAGGCGTGAGAATAATGTTGCCAGTAATATCTTCGCAGCATACAGCATGCCGTTCACATGGCTTATCTCATCGCCGTAGAATGTGGGAATAGATATTTCCAGAAAACGTTGTCGGTTGTCGATCATCTGTATAAGTATGTCGGTATCGAAATCAAAATAATTGGCATTGTACTGGAAAGGTACCGCTCTCAACGCAGCGGTGGAATACACACGGTAACCGCTGTGAAACTCTGATAACTGCACGCCTAAGATGAAATTCTGTATGGCGGTGAGCACGATATTACCGACGAATTTATACATCGGCATGCCGCCATTACGCGCAGCCTTCCTATCCATCATGCGCGAGCCGATCACGACGTCTGCCGTGCCATCCAGCACAGGTGTGGCAAGCAGTGGAATCAGCGCCGGATCGTATTGCCCATCGCCATGCAACAATACAACGGCCTCATACCCGTTATCGATGGCATACTGGTAACCCAGCTTCTGGTTGCCGCCATAGCCCTGATTTATCGTATTGCGCCGCACCTCGATCATACGACCGGTCTGCTCAACATATGATCTTACTATCTCGAAAGTGTCATCGACCGAGCAATCATCAATGAAGAGTATGTCAGTTGGGGCAAGGCTGCTGTCCCATATTTCCTGCGGGATACGGTCCAGTACGCTGTTTACGTATCTTTCTGCATTGTAGGCCACCACGAATACAAGCAGGTGGCCAGTGCGAAGCTGGGTCATGGATTTACTTTAGTTTACACTTTGTATCTTATCTGATTACTGTTATAACACCATGACAAATAGGTAGAAATCAAAACTTCGTTTATGGCCCGTCACCCACATATACTTTATGGCCGCCATGCTGCTGTTGCCGCGCTGGCCAATCCCATGCGCAAGATTCGCCGCATACTGGTGACCGAAAATACCCGTAAGGATCTGGGGGAAAAGGTTTTTTCTGGTCATCCTCATGTCAGTATGCTGGAGGCCGGCAAATTGGATAGCCAGCTGCCTAAGGATGCGGTGCATCAGGGCATTGCCATTGAATGCGAGCCGCTGAATCAGCCCGCAATGCATGACTGGTTGGCCGAAGGGATAAAAAAGCCGGTGCTGCTGCTCGATCAGGTGTCCGACCCGCATAATGTGGGTGCAATTCTGCGCTCGGCAGCGGCATTTGACGCCGGTGCGGTGATCCTGACCGACCGCAACGCTCCCACCGAATCGGGCATCATGGCTAAAAGCGCCAGCGGGGCCATGGAGCTGGTGCCGCTGATAGCGGTGACCAATCTGGTCAAGGCCATCGAGATTCTGAAAAAACATGAATACTGGGTGGCAGGCCTTGATGGCCATGCCGAACAGATGATTGGTGATGCCAAATTAGGAAAGGACACTGCCTTGGTGCTGGGCGCAGAAGGAAAAGGCCTGCGCCGCCTGACCGGCGAGCATTGCGATTATCTGGTGAAGCTGCCGATGTCCGATCGCATGGAAAGCCTGAATGTATCGAACGCGGCGGCGGTGGCATTGTATGAATTATTCCGGAAGACCATATGAGGCGTTTCCACATTTCCATCGCTGTGGATAACTTTTCGGCCTCGCTGGCCGAATACAGTAAACGGCTAGGATGTGAGCCAGAAATTACGCAGGATGGGCGCTATGCCCTGTGGAGAACCGACCTCTTAAATTTCACCATTTCCTGCAGGAAAGACCAGCTTCCCACCAGGGTCAGGCATATCGGGTTCGAGGATGATTCCCTGCACGGTTTTTCCGAACAAACCGATTGTAATGGCATTGTATGGGAGTATTTTTCTCCTGCCGCCCAACAGGCAGAAATAGACGAAAAATTTCCACAGGCGATAATGCATGGCTGAGGTAAGGCTTTTAACCGTGCATGATGCGGATATATTCCATGCCTTGCGTTTGCGTGCAGTAAAAGAAGAATCCGACTCATTCCTTGAAACCGAAGAGGAAGTGGCTGCCAAATCCGCACAGGATTATTTTAAAGACGGCTGGATAGCCGGTGCATTTGAAGCCGGCAAATTGGTGGGAATAACCGGGCTGTTCCGATATAAAGGCAGAAAGCTTCAACACAAGGGCCATGTGTGGGGCGTCTATGTGGTTCCCGGCGCAAGAGGCCAGAAACTTTCGTCGCGCATGTTGGAGTTGCTGCTGGCTAGCGCGAAGCAGGCAGGAATCGAGCGGGTTTTGCTGTCTGCCAATGAGAAGAGCCTCCACACGCAGGACATATATATGAGGCTTGGATTTGAACCATACGGTGTTGAAAGAAACCTTATGAAACGGCCAGACGGCAGCTATATAAGTGATGTATTGATGACAAAGGTACTGGGTTAGATGGCGTACAAGAATCTCAGACAATTTATTGAGCATCTGGAAAAACAGGGCCGCCTGATCCGCATCACCGAGCCGGTTTCCACGCATCTGGAAATGACCGCGATCGGCGATAAGTTGCTGCGTGAAAATGGCCCTGCAGTACTTTTAGAGAATGTTGTTATAGAAAATGAAGGGAGGCCAGTAGGCCGACCCAGCCCTGAACACGCTTCATACGAAAATCAGGAGATTTTCGCGGAAGCAAAACAAAAAAATACTCCCTCCACACAAGGGGGGAGGGAAAATAATAGCGCTGTGGATAAAACGGTTAGTAAAAAATCCACCATGCCTGTGCTGCTCAATTTATTCGGCACGATCGAGCGGGTGGCATGGGGTATGGCCCGCAAGCCCGAAGAGCTTCGTGACGTTGGCAAGACACTGGCTTTTTTGCGCCAGCCTGAACCACCCGGGGGCTGGAAAGAGGCCATAGAACTGCTACCCGTGCTTAAAACAGCGATGGCGATGAAGCCGAAAACGTTAAGTCAGGCGCCTTGCCAAGAGGTGGTTCTGATTGGCGATGCTATCGATCTGGGACAGTTTCCTATCCAAACCTGCTGGCCGGAGGATGCCGGCCCGCTCATTACCTGGCCACTGGTTGTAACGCGCGGGCCTGGGGATAAGTCGGAGGATAATTTTAACCTCGGCATCTACCGCATGCAGGTTACCGGCAGGAATACCACGCTTATGCGCTGGCTGAAGCATCGCGGCGGCGCGCAGCACCATGCACGCTGGAAGCGAGAAAAATCTGAGCCATTGCCTGCAGCAGCCGTGATTGGTTGTGACCCCGCAACCATCCTTGCCGCAGTCACCCCGGTACCGGACACCTTGTCGGAATATCAGTTCGCCGGGCTGCTGCGCGGCCAGAAAGTGGAGCTGGTGGATTGCAAGACCGTACCGCTGAAGGTGCCAGCCGAAGCCGAGATCGTGCTCGAAGGCCATGTCAGCCTGCAGGATTATGGTGATGAAGGGCCATTTGGTGACCATACCGGCTATTATAATTCGGTGGAGAAATTCCCTGTCTTCACCATCAGCGCCATCACCATGCGCAAAAATCCTATTTACCTGACCACACATACCGGCCATCCACCAGATGAGCCGTCGGTACTGGGCGAGGCGCTGAACGAGGTGTTCATTCCGCTGCTTCAGCAGCAATTCCCCGAGATCGTTGATTTTTATTTGCCGCCGGAAGGCTGTTCCTACCGCATTGCCGTCGTGTCGATCAAGAAGGCCTATCCCGGACATGCCAAGCGCATCATGATGGGCATCTGGTCGTATCTGCGCCAGTTTGTGTATACCAAATGGGTGATCGTGGTCGATGACGACATTGATGTGCGCGACTGGAAACAGGTGATGTGGGCGATTTCCACCCGGATGGATCCGGTACGTGACACCATGCTGGTCGATGGTACGCCGATCGACTATCTCGACTTCGCCTCGCCTGAGCCGAGCATGGGCGGTAAGGCCGGGCTGGATGCCACCAACAAGATATATCCGGAAACCAGCCGCGAATGGGGAAAGAAAATATATATGAATCAAGATGTTGTGGATAGGGTGCACAAGCTGCTCGATCAGGTGGCCCTAGCGGATAAAGCGAAAAAGACCGGATGAATGTTTTTTTAACCTAAAACCGCTAAGCTGAAAATCATCATGACCGCACCCCTTATGGATAACCAACAACAGAACGACTACGAAATTTCCCAGCGCGCACTTGCACTGATGGAGCAGCACAAGGTGCGTCCGAATCCGGAAAATTATGCCGTATGGTTTCATCATGCCTCCGGCGCTAACAAGGATCTTACGAGCGAGATTGATAATATCATCAAGAATAAAATGCCGTTCGTGGTCAGCACTAACCAGTACCTGTACAACAAATACGTGGTGGACAACCGCAACCAGAAAGTGCTCGATGATGCCGCAATCAATGCCCAGCGCATGTTGCAGGATGTGCTTAAAACGGTAACCGAGTTTGCAAAGGAGCAGGAAAGCTATAACGAAGACGTTGATGGTTATCTCGAAAAAGTGAACAAGGATTTTGGTGACGATAACGTGAAGAATATCGTCAGGGAGCTTGTGGAAGCCACGGTCAGCCTGAAAGAGAGCGGCAACAAGATTCAGGAAAAACTTGCCGAATCGAAAAAAGAGATCAGCGAACTTAAAAAAGACCTGCAGCAGGTAACAGTCGAAGCGCAACGCGACTTCCTGACCGGCGTGCTCAACCGCAAATCCTTTGAACAGCAGTTCGATGAGCTGGCGATCGCAGCAAAGGATAAAGGAACCGAGCTGTGCCTGATCATGATCGACATCGACTATTTCAAAAAATTCAATGACAAGTTCGGCCACCTGCTGGGCGACGAAGTGCTGAAGATCGTCGCGCGTACGCTGACCGAAGTGCTTAAAGGGCGCGACGTGGTGGCGCGTTTCGGCGGCGAGGAATTTGTGGTGGTTCTGCCGGAAACGCCGATCGAGGGTGCGATGAAAGTGGCCGAGATGATCCGAGCGACCATGGCTACTAAGGAACTCAAACGCCGCGATACCGGTCAGACCTATGGCAGTATTACCGTGTCACTGGGGGTATCACGCTACCGCCGTGACAGTGATACGCTGCCCACCCTTATCAAGCGCGCCGATGATGCGCTCTACCAATCCAAGCACAAGGGCCGCAACTGCGTTACCCGCGCCTCCAGCGATTAGCTGTTATTGCCCCCGTTCGCGTCTGCCGACGCTCACGCTTGTCTCTCCGCAGCGCTTGCGCGCAGGCGGATGGGGGCGCCGCTCAAGGCTGATTCATGTTACTGCATTCATATTACAGAGTTTTTCCTGTTTTTTTATGTGGTTATTTCATACAGGCAAATGATTTGACTTTTATGCCATAGCAGCCTAAAACCTTGGCTCCTTAAGCCGTTTTTGCGGCAGTGGGGCTCGTAGCTCAGGTGGTTAGAGCGCACGCCTGATAAGCGTGAGGTCGGAGGTTCAACTCCTCCCGGGCCCACCATTTCCCGCAGGTACTGGCTAATTATTTTTCTTGCCATGTATATTCTTGATCAGGGAATCCAACGGATGCAAGGCTACCATAATGAATAGTACCAGCGCCGTAATGATAACGGCATGCACATAGTAGCCAAGACCGCAGGCCAGCCCGATACCGCCGATTACCCATACCCCGGCGCTGGTAGTCACACCTTTAATCTTCTCATCTGCATGTAAGATACTGCCGGCGGCAAGAAAGCCGATGCCGATGATCACGCCCTGAATCACGCGGGCCGGATCGATTTCTATTTGCCGGGGCTGGTAATTATGAGCCATTTCCATCAGTATCAATACAAAAGATGCCGTGCCGATACTCAGCAAGATATGGGTTCTCAGGCCAAAATCCTTATTGTGCACTTCCCGGTCGTAACCTAGCAGGAACCCGCACAATGCAGCTGCCAGCAGCCGGATGAGCACGTCTTCTGCCGGTATGTATGCCAGCGAGGTATATGTTTGTAATGCAATCATGTTCTGTAGCGATTCTTTTATTCAACTGAGCATCTTCATTATAAAGAATCTATAGTCTTCCGGGGCTTTGGGTTCTGCATATGCATGCATTACATGCGCCTGTGGCTGCTGCTGCCTGCCGTGCTTACCCTGCACGATGCATCCGGTATGCCGGTGCGCGATCTTGAACCGGTAATGGGTGCCTATGCGCATATGGTAGGGTTTTCAGCCGATGGCAACCGTATCATCCACTGCCATCCGGTGGGTGATGAGCCGCAGTATGCAGGAAAAACACAGTTCTATGTACAGATTCGTCGTCAGGGCAACGATACATACATACCTTCGGCCAACATGTACAGCCGGAGCGATCGGCTGTGAAGCATGGCAGCAATCCCCTGATGTACGACCACGCCCAGCATGACATGATATTGGAATTATCGTTATCATTCAGTATAATGGTCACGTTATGCACGGCGCCTTAGCGGTCTCCTGTCTTAATATTATAATATTTCAGCGGTTTATTAATCGAGTATTCACCGTATGATGGTATTAGTAACCTTTGGAATTTATTTGGGTACTTGCCATGAAAGCAGTTATTTTAGCCGGGGGGTTGGGCACGCGCCTGAGCGAGGAAACCTCTGTCATTCCCAAACCCATGGTGGAGATCGGTGGCAGGCCGCTTTTATGGCACATCATCAAGCTATATTCCTCTCATGGCATCAATGATTTCATCATCTGCCTGGGCTACAAGGGCAGTGTGATAAAGCATTATTTCGCGCATTATTATTCCACCATGTCCGACATGGTGGTCGATCTGCGCGATAATACCTCGTCCTTCCGTTCGCCGGTTGCCGAACCGTGGCGTATAGTCCTTTCCGATACCGGTCGGGATACCATGACCGGCGGCCGCATCCGCCGTATCCGTGATTACCTCGATAAGGATGAACCGTTCTGCATGACCTATGGTGACGGGCTTTCCAACGTGAATGTTGCCGAAGCCATCGACTTTCACAAGAAACACGGCAAGTTGGCAACGGTTACGGCGGTGCAGAATGTGGAGCGGTTCGGCCTGCTGGATATCAAGGATGGTATGGTTAAAAAATTCAAGGAAAAGCCCAAAGGTGAGCAGAACTATATCAATGGTGGTTTTTTTGTGCTCTCGCCCAAAGTGATCGACCTTATCGATGGCGATGATACGGTATGGGAGAAAGGCCCGCTGGAAACGCTGGTGAAACAGAACCAGCTTGCTGCCTATAAGCATGACGATTTCTGGCATTGTATCGATACGCTGCGCGAAAAACAATATGCAGCGGAATTGTGGGAAAGCGGCAATGCACCGTGGAAAGTATGGTAGGCAGCGCATTCCATTCATTCTATAAAGGCAAACGCATTCTGGTGACCGGCCATACCGGGTTCAAAGGCAGCTGGCTGTGCCACTGGCTGCTGGAAATGGGCGCCACGGTGACCGGTTATGCATTGCCACCGGAGCAAACGCCCGACAGCCTGTACCAGCTTACGGCGCTGCCGCAGAAAATAAAGTCGCACCATGCCGACATACGCGATTTCGACAAGCTAAGCAGTGTTATCACCCAATCACGTCCCGAGATCATTTTCCACATGGCGGCGCAGGCGCTGGTATTGCCTTCGTATGAGGACCCGCTGGGTACCTTCGCCACCAATATCATGGGCACAGCCAACCTGCTCGAGGCTGCGCGCAAGGAAGGTGGGGTGCGGGCGATCGTGAATGTCACCACTGATAAGTGCTATGAAAATAATGAATCCGGCGTGCCCTTCAGGGAAGAAGACCCGCTGGGCGGCTATGACCCGTATTCCTCCAGCAAAGCAGCCGCCGAGATCGTATCTGCCGCCTACCGTCGCTCTTTCCTGAAAGATGCCGGCATACAGATGGCAAGTGTGCGTGCCGGAAACGTGATAGGCGGCGGGGATTTTTCCCGCCATCGCCTGATACCGGATATCATCCGCGCTGCAAAAGACAACAAGCCCGTAAATCTGCGCCACCCGCAAAGTGTGCGCCCGTGGCAGCATGTGCTGGATGTATTGCACGGTTATCTTTTGGTGGGACAAAAACTATGCGACGGAGGGGAGAAATACGCGCAGGCTTATAATTTCGGGCCGGACACGGCAGATGTGACCGTAGGGGAAATAGCCGATATCCTGTTGAAGCACATGCAATACAAGCCCGCTGTTACGCGTAAACCTGAAAAGAACGTACATGAGGCATGCCTGCTGAATCTGGATAACAGCAAGGCAAAATCGATGTTGGGCTGGCATCCTGTATGTAGCGCGCAAGAAGCAGTTCAGAGGACGGCACAGTGGTATGACGCATATCTTGAAGACTCAGCACAGGCAGCTGAGATAACCGATAAGCAGCTGCAAGCATATGTCACTGCAGGATAATATGGAGCGCCGGTGGGCCGAGCGCTCTCTCTATGATAATAATTATGATCTGCTGCGCATGGTCGCGGCGCTGATGGTGGTATTCTACCATAGCTATGCGGCCATAGGGGAATTTTCGGACGAACCGTTCATGGGATATTTCTGGGAATGGGGCAAACCCGGACTGAGCGCAAATAATCTGGGCGTAATAGGCGTGCATATCTTCTTTGTGATCAGCGGTTATCTGGTGACCGCCAGTTACATGCGCGAGCACGAGAATTATCTGGAGCGCAGGCTGCGGCGCATTATGCCGGGTCTTATCGGCGGGATTCTGTTTTGCGCTTTTATCATCGGTCCCTTGGCTACTGTATTGCCACTGGCAGAATATTTCCAGTTACGTGACCTATACTGGTTTCTTGCTTATGTTTTTCTATTTCCGGTGGAGACAATATTCACCATCGGCGATGTGTTTGCTACGCACCATGTTCCTGCACTGAACGTACCGCTATGGACCATACCATGGGAAATGATCTGTTATATGCTGTTGCCGTTTACGATCTTTTCAATCAAGCTGCGTGGATGGCAATATGTGATGTTTGCAGTGCTGGCCGGGTTATTGATCGTGTGGCGCATCGATCATCCATCGTTTGAAGGGGGCGTGGTCAACTGCTTGTATTTTCTGGTCGGGTCGCTGGTATACCGTTACCGCCATATCGTGCCCCTTGCACCCCGATATGCGGCCATTGCCCTTATCGCGACGCTGGTATGTTATGCGCTAGGCACATATGATTACATCAGCGTGTTCACATTCTCGTATATCATTATCTACCTGGCTTGTTTCGATAACAATTTTTCGGATTTCCGGGAATTGGTAAAAGGTGATTATTCTTATGGAGTATATATATATTCCTGGCCGGTCCAGCAGATGCTCATCCATATGAATGGCGGTGCGGTAAGCCCGCATTATTTATTTATATTCTCCTTGGCAATAACACTTATATTGGCCATGCTTTCATGGCATTATATAGAAAAACCGTTCGTACAAAAAAGAGCCTGAGCCATGCAGAAAAAACTCATTTCTTTTGTCATCCCTGCTTATAACGAAGAAGGCAACGTAGAGCGTTTGCATCAGGCGCTCGCTGCACTGTTTGCCCGCCAGCCGAAATATGACTGGGAAGCAATCATTGTCGAGAACGGTTCCCAAGACGCTACCTACCAAAAACTGCTGACCGTGCATAATGTGGACCAGCGCTTCAAGATACTGAAGCTGTCGCGCAATTTCACCGCTGAAGGCGGCATATCCGCTGGCCTGCATTATGCCAAAGGTGATGCGATCATCATCATGTATGCTGATCTGGAAGATCCGCCCGAGGTGACCACCCAGTTCGTTGAAAAGTGGGAGCTGGGGTATGAGAATGTGTATGGCGTTGTAAGGAAACGTCATGGCACGTGGCTTCGCCGCCAGAATTCCAAGATGTTCTACTGGGTGCTGGACAAGCTGACCGGCGGCATCATCCCGCGCTATGTTGCGGATTTCCGCCTGATTGACCGTAAAGTATGCGATGTCATCAATACCATGCCGGAACGCACCCGTTTCCTGCGCGGACTGTTTGCCTGGGCGGGGTTCAAATCGGTCGGCATTCCGTATGACCGTACCACACGCATCGCAGGGGAATCCAAGGCCAGTACCGTGGTGGTGCTGCGTCTGGCGCTGCGAGGTATCCTTGCGTTTTCGCATGTGCCGCTGCATCTGGCCGGGATACTTGGGCTGATGTTATGCGGTATATCGTTTCTGGGAATAATTTATTTTGTGATACGTATCCTTATATTCGGGCTATTGCCTTTTGACGGGTATGGTACTCTCGTGTGCCTGATATTGTTCCTGTTCGGGTTCCTGTTCGTACTGCTCGGCATTTTGAGCGAGTATATCGCCATGATGTTCGAGGAGGTGAAACAGCGCCCTGTGTTTATCGTTTCAGAGGAGATAGGATTTTAATTTATGCTGGGTAAAACAAAAAAAACAATACTGACCGCCGGGCCATCCATTACGCAGAAAGAGGCGCGGTACGTGACCGATGCAGCAATTAATGGCTGGAACCAGCATCACTCCGATTATCTGGTCAACTTTGAGAAAAAATTCGCCAGCTATGTTGGCACCAATCACGCCATGGCCACCTCGAGCTGTACCGGAGCCATGCATCTGGCGCTACTTGGCCTTGGCATAGGGCCCGGCGATGAGGTCATCGTACCCGAGATCACTTGGGTGGCTACGGCAGCAGCCGTGGTCTACACCGGTGCAACGCCGGTTTTCTGCGATGTGGACAAGGAAAGCTGGACCATGTTGCCCGACGCGGTTGAGCGTCTTATCACCAAAAAGACCAAAGCGTTGATGCCTGTGCACATATACGGCCACCCATGCGACATGGAGCCGTTGTGGGACCTGGCAAAAAAACATAACCTTCTCATTCTGGAAGATGCGGCACAATCCATCGGTGCGGAATACCGGGGACAAAAGACGGGCAGCCTGGGTGATTGTGCCGGGTTCAGTTTTCAGGGCGCCAAAGCCATGGTAACCGGCGAGGGGGGCATGTTCACCACCAGCGATGACGAGCTGCTTAAAAGGGTGCGCTACATCGGCGATCACGGGCGCGATCCGAACCGTGCGCTGTACAATACTTCCATTGGCTATAAGTACAAGATGTCCAACATACAGGCGGCGCTTGGGCAAGCGCAGATCGAGCGCGTGGAAACGCTGGTGGATAAGAAGATACGCATTTTCAACTGGTACAAGGAGCGCCTGCAGGATATTGACGAGATCTCGCTGAACGCGCAGAAGAACTGGGCAAAGAATATTTACTGGATGAGCTCGATCGTATTGGGAGATGCAGTAAAGCATAGCCGCGATGAGTTCATGGCAGAGCTGAAGAAGCGACAGATAGACAGCCGACCTATCTTCTATCCCATCAGTGAGTTCCCCATGTTTGACACAGCAAACAATCCCAATTCCCGCATTGTAGGGCTGCGCGGCATCAACCTGCCCAGCGGTCATGAACGCACCGAAGAGGAAATAGATTACATTTGCGCGCACATACGCGAAGCACTCGGCAAAAAACTTTCCCGTGTCAGCATGACCCAGCCTTCAGGATGGCTGGCAAACCGCGATCGTATCATGGATACGTTCTTGGCTGCAAAAGAGAAGCCGCTGGTATTACCGCTGGAAACAAGGGGCTTTGAGGACTGGCAGCTTGTTTCCATCACCAAGGATTC
>JBFWQQ010000030.1:0-19567 GCA_050249355.1 Alphaproteobacteria bacterium
CGTTAGCATCCACTTTGAATTCGCGCTTCATGCGGTCGATGATGATCTCAAGATGCAGCTCACCCATACCCTTAAGAATGGTCTGTCCGGTTTCTTCGTTGGAAGAAAGGCGCAGACTGGGATCTTCCGATGCCAGACGCGACAGCGCAATCGACATCTTCTCCTGGTCGCCTTTGGTTTTCGGCTCTACCGCAAGCTCGATCACCGGCTCAGGGAATTCCATACGCTCCAGGATCACCTGCGAAGCCGGGTCGCACAACGTGTCACCGGTGGTGGTATTCTTCAGGCCGGCGATGGCCACGATATCACCCGCATGGGCAACCTTGATATCTTCGCGGCTGTTTGCATGCATCAGCAGCATACGGCCCACGCGCTCGCGGTTGTCTTTAATAGTGTTCTGTACATACGAACCCGACTCCAGCTTACCCGAATAGATACGGGTGAAGGTCAGCGAACCTACGAACGGATCGGACATGATCTTGAACGCCAGTGCGGACAGTTTTTCACCGTCATCGGCTTTGCGCTCCACTTCTTGTTCGGTCTTCACATCCAGAGCTTTCACCGCAGGAATATCCAGCGGGCTAGGCAGATAATCGACTACAGCATCCAGCATGGGCTGCACGCCTTTGTTCTTGAAGGCGGAACCGCACAGCACCGGCACAAATTTGAAGGCCACGGTACCACGGCGGATACATTCTTTCAGCTGCTCAACGCTCGGTTCTTCGCCACCCAGATAGGCTTCCATCACCGCATCGTCCATTTCAACGGCGGTTTCGAGCATTTTTTCACGGGCAGCTTTGGCCGCATCCAGCAATTCGGGGCGAATATCCACGATATCGAATTTGGCACCGAGCTCTTCGCCCTTCCATACCATTTCCTTCATCTGCACCAGATCGATCACACCTTCGAACACATCTTCCGAACCAATCGGCAGCTGGATCACCAGCGGCACGGTGCCGAGGCGGTCGATCATCATCTGCACGGTACGCTCGAAGTTGGCGCCGACGCGATCCATTTTATTCACGAAGCACATGCGCGGCACATGATATTTGTCGGCCTGACGCCATACGGTTTCAGACTGCGGCTCCACACCGGCCACCGAGTCGAACACGGTAACGGCGCCGTCCAGCACGCGCATGGAACGCTCCACCTCAATGGTAAAGTCCACGTGGCCAGGCGTGTCGATGATATTGATACGCTTGTCTTTCCAGAAGCAGGTGGTAGCAGCGGAGGTAATGGTGATACCACGCTCCTGTTCCTGTTCCATCCAGTCCATGGTAGCCGCACCATCATGCACCTCACCGATCTTGTGCGACTTACCCGTATAATACAGGATACGCTCGGTGGTGGTGGTCTTGCCGGCGTCGATGTGCGCGCAAATACCAATATTGCGATAATCTTTAAGTGGGGTCGTACGTGACATATTGTATTCCTAATCCTACCAGCGGAAGTGCGAGAAAGCCTTATTGGCTTCTGCCATTTTATGAGTGTTTTCGCGTTTGGTGACGGCGGCACCACGTCCATTGGCGGCATCCATCAACTCAGCGGCCAGGCGCTCGGCCATGGTCTTTTCCTTGCGCGCACGGGCAGCATCGATCAGCCAGCGCAGCGCGAGGGCCAGTTGGCGCTCGGTACGCACCTCGGTCGGAACCTGGTAAGTTGCACCACCCACGCGGCGCGAGCGCACTTCGATAGACGGCTTGATATTATCCAGCGACTCATGGAAAAATTTGATCGGCTCCTGACCGGTTTTCTTGCGGATATTGTTCAGCGCACCGTAGGCGATCGCCTCGGCAACGAACTTCTTGCCATCCTTCATCATGGTGTTGATGAGCTTGGTCAGCACGACATCCCCGAACTGGGCGTCAGGCAATACTTCTCTTTTTACTGCAGCGTGACGACGCGACATGATAATACCTCTTATTTCGGACGTTTGGCGCCGTAAGCGGAGCGCGATTGTTTACGATCTTTGACACCCTGGGTATCCAGCGTGCCGCGTATGATGTGATAACGCACACCCGGCAAGTCTTTTACACGGCCACCACGGATCAGCACCACCGAGTGCTCCTGCAGGTTGTGGCCCTCGCCCGGGATATATCCGAACACTTCGAAGCCATTGGTAAGGCGCACACGGGCCACCTTACGAAGGGCCGAGTTCGGCTTTTTCGGGGTTACGGTTTTCACCTGCGTGCATACGCCGCGTTTTTGCGGGCACTGCTGAAGATGCGCAGATTTGCTACGCTTAGAGCTGCTGCGGCGCGGCTTGCGAACCAATTGGTTAATGGTTGGCATCGAATATCCTTTTTTCAGTCATCATTCCGTTGAAAAGCACTGCTGCCCCATTTAGAGATGGCAGCCACCGCTGACAATGAACGATAAATTTACATCAAATACCGAGGATGGGGGACTTGCCAAGACAACTTAAATTTCATATACTTAAGTGGTCGAAGTAGTATCTCCCTCCATTCAGCGGAGGCGCGTAATTTAGTTGTGCAGGCCCACCCAGTCAAGCTAAAATATGTTGGTAACACAAAAAAAATAATTGTGTGTTTTAGTGGTTGGCAGAACGGGAATTTTTGCTTACTAGGTTATGGGATCAACTTATGTTGGGATCTGATTAGTAAAAAATGAATCAAGTCGTTGATATTCCTCACTTTAACGCACCATACGAATGTGCTGCGCCCTACCCGGTGAAGCTGGTGTCAAAGTCGCTTCCGCTTTCGCGCATGATGCGTCTTCGCTGTTCTTGGTTCGTACTGGGTATGGCGTTTAGTCTTGGATTGCAGGTTATCAGTGCACAGACCGGCACAGCACCGTCCGAGATTGCGTCAACAGATACGCAGCCAGCGCCTGCCATTGCAACGCCTGCTCGGATTTCTGCGATCCCGGAGCAATCAGTGCCACTGGAAATCGCACCCCAGACAGATGGGACAATAACGGGTATGCTGGTGGACACCCCTGCCCAGCCCGTTGAACTGGTGGTCAACGAGACGCCTGAACCGGCACCACAATACCCGATGAAGCTTACGCTGACACTGGAGAATGGCGATACGCTAAGCACACTGCTGGAACAGCTGGGTGTCGCCTCGCCGGAAGCCCACCAGGTGATTACTGCGATACGCGAACATCATAACCTGCGCAAGCTGAGTGTGGGACAGGATATACATGTGGAGCTTGGTGCGAGCCCCGATAATACCCAGCAACCAATCGTCAACGCGATGGAAATACCGCTTTCTGTGATCTCTTCGCTGCAGGTTACGCGTCAGGAAACAGATGATTTTCTGGTGAAGAAACTCAATGCAGACATTGAGCGCAAGCCTGTATATGCCGCCGGTAAGATCAATAGCAGCCTGTACGAAACTGCAGCACAGCAGGGCATTCCCGCCAGCATCATCGCGCGTGTGATCAATGCCTACAGCTATGATGTCGACTTCCAGCGCGAGATCCGCAACGGTGATAGAATCGGCCTGCTATATGAAAAACTGCAGACCGAAAAGGGCGATAACGCAGGCAGCGGCAACATATTGTACGCCAAGCTGCATACGGGCAACCGCACCCATGTGATCTACCGTTTCGTCGATGGAAGCGGCGATGCCGACTTCTATAATGAAAAAGGCGAAAGCGTGCGAAAAGGCCTGTTGCGTACCCCTGTGAACGGTGCCCGCATCACCTCCCGCTTCGGTATGCGCCGCCACCCGATTCTTGGCTACAGCAAAATGCACAAGGGTGTGGATTTCGGCGCCCCGACCGGCACTCCCATCTATGCTGCCGGCGATGGCAAGGTCACGTTCGCTTCGCGCAAAGGCGGCTATGGCAACTACCTGATGATACAGCATAGCGGCACCTACAGCACCGCCTATGGACACATACACCGCTTTGCGTCAGGCATCAGGTCCGGCAAGAAGGTAAAACAAGGACAGGTCGTCGCCTATGTCGGCTCCACCGGTCGTTCCACTGGCCCGCACCTGCATTATGAAGTACTGAAGAACGGTGCGCATGTAAACCCTTCGGGGGTAAAATTCAAAGCGGGGAACGTATTGGCAGGCAAAGAGCTGGCGGAGTTCAAACGGCATGTCAGCCGCGTGAATGCGACCGTAGCCGCATTAAGCAAAGACGAAACCAAAGTGGCAATGCTAGACGAGAAGAAGCTGAAGGTAACGCAATAAGCACGACCTAGCTGGCGATCTTCAGCCCGGCATCCCAGCCATTGATCTTCACCGTACTTCCATCCTGAAGGGAACCATCCAGAATCATGGAGGCAAGGCGATTCTGCACCTCGCGCTGGATAACCCGCTTGAGCGGACGCGCGCCATAGACCGGATCGTACCCCGCCTGCGCCAGCCATTCCATCGCCTTATCATCGAGTTCCAGTTTTATGTTGCGATCCTTCAGCCGATCTTGCAAACGCGCCAGCTGGATATCAACGATCGCGCGCATGCTGCTTTTTTCCAGCCGCTTGAACAGTATGATCTCATCCAGCCGGTTCAGGAATTCCGGACGGAAAGAATGGCGTACCACCTCCATCACTTGCCCACGTACCTGCTCACCCAGCGGGCCATCATTGGCAGCGGCGATTATTTCCGACCCCAGATTGGATGTCAGGACGATGATGGTATTACGGAAGTCCACCGTGCGGCCCTGACCATCGGTCAGACGGCCATCATCGAGCACCTGCAGCAATATATTGAATACATCCGGGTGGGCTTTTTCCACCTCATCGAACAGTATCACCTGATACGGGCGGCGGCGCACTGCTTCGGTGATCACCCCCCCCTCGTCGTATCCCACGTAGCCGGGAGGCGCACCGATCAGCCGTGCCACCGCGTGCTTTTCCATGAACTCGGACATGTCGACGCGCAACAGCGCTGCTTCATCGTCAAAGATGAATTCAGCCAGCGCCTTGCACAGCTCTGTCTTACCCACACCGGTTGGACCTAAGAATAAGAATGAGCCTACCGGGCGGGACGGATCGGCCAACCCGGCGCGCGCGCGCCGTACCGCTTCGGAAACCGCCCCGAGCGCATCTTCCTGCCCTACTACGCGGGCACGCAGATATTCTTCCATACGCAGTAATTTCTCGCGTTCGCCTTCCAGCATGCGCGATACTGGAATGCCTGTCCAGCGCGATACTATGGCGGCGATGTCCTCATCGGTCACCGATTCCTTTATCATCACCTCACTGGTATTGGCTTCTGCTTCCTTGAGTTTGCGCTCCAGTTCCGGAACACGGCCATAGGTGATCTCACCCGCCTTGGCCAGATTTCCCTCACGCTGTGCAATATCACGTTCACGGTGTGCCTCTTCCAGCTGCTCCTTCAGCTTCTGCACGCTGGTCATCTGCGATTTTTCAGCCTGCCAGCGGCTCGTCATGTCGGCGCTGCTTTTTTCCAGATCGCCCAGTTCCTCTTCCAACCTGGCCAACCGGTCCTTGGAAGGCTTGTCGTTTTCGCGTTTAAGGGCTTCACGCTCGATTTTCAATTGGATAATCTTGCGGTCGAGTTCGTCCAGTTCCTCCGGCTTGGAATCCGCCTCCATGCGCAAACGCGCCGCCGCCTCATCCATCAGGTCGATGGCCTTATCCGGCAGGAAACGGTCAGTAATATAACGATTCGACAGGGTGGCCGCCGACACGATCGCACCGTCCGTAATACGGATACCGTGGTGCAGTTCATATTTTTCCTTCAGCCCGCGCAGGATGGAGATCGTATCCTCCACCGTCGGTTCGGCAATGAATACCGACTGGAAGCGCCGCGCCAGTGCAGCATCCTTTTCGATATATTTGCGGTATTCATCCAGCGTGGTGGCACCTACGCAATGCAGCTCTCCCCGTGCCAGTGCAGGTTTTAGTAGATTGGAGGCATCCATGGAACCTTCAGCAGCCCCTGCCCCGACCAGCGTATGCAGCTCGTCGATGAACAATATCACATCGCTGGTGGCAGAAATTTCCGATAGCACGCCTTTCAGCCGCTCCTCAAATTCACCGCGAAACTTGGCACCGGCCACCAGCGCGCCCAGATCAAGCGCCAACAGGCGTTTGCCTTGCAAGGCTTCGGGCACATCGCCGCTGATGATGCGAATCGCCAGTCCCTCGGCGATGGCGGTTTTTCCTACCCCCGGCTCGCCGATAAGCACCGGGTTGTTTTTGGTACGGCGCGACAATACCTGCATCGAGCGGCGTATCTCCTCGTCGCGGCCGATCACCGGGTCAAGCTTGCCGTCCTTGGCCAGTTGGGTGAAATCCTTGGTGTATTTCTTCAACGCCTCGAACTGGTCTTCCGCATTGGGGGATGTGGCCAGCCGACCTTTGCGCATTTCCCCTATCGCACCATTGAGTTTCTGTGGTGTTACCCCGGCATTCTTCAAAATAGCGGCGGCCTCGCTATTGGGAGTCATCGCCATCGCCTGCAGCAGACGCTCCACCGTAACATACTCGTCACCGGCCTTAGTGGCCAGTTGCTCGGCCTGATCAATAAAGCGGGCCACATCCGGGGTGACATAGAGTTGGCCTGCGCCGCTGCCTTCCACTTTCGGCTGTTTGGCCAACGCGGCCTGCACGGCTTCGTGCACAGCGGCAGGAGCCGCGCCACTGGCACGCAGCAGCTTGTCTGCGATGCGATCGCTATCATTCAAAAGCGCATGCAGCACATGCTCGCCGGTCAGGCGCTGGTGGCCGGAACGTAGGGCCAACTGCTGCGCCACCTCGATGATGGCGCGGGATTTATCTGTATATTTTTCAAAATTCATAGCATATCCTTGCAGTGAAATATTGTTTATGAGTGTTATATGGGGCGTAAAATCAGCCATCTCAATATGCCATGTGGATTTTTTCTGGCCATTGGCTGTTTTTTCTTTGTTTTCTCAGCACATGCCGAGACATATCCCCGGGATTTCCAGTTCAAGGGCCTCTATAAGGTCACCTTTTCAGGGGTGGCCATGGGCAAAGTAGGCGTAGATTTTTCCCAATACGCTGGCCATTACACCGCCACCAGCGATATCAAAACCACCGGCCTGATGAAGATGTTCACCCCGCACTCCAGCCACAGCACGGTAAAGGCCACCGGTGCCGATTTTCAGTATGACACGGTGGAGTATGTCACCGATTACCAGACGCGTAACAAGAAGAAACATGTGGAAATACGCTACGCCAACGGGGCATTTAAGGAAGCACGGCTGGTGCCGCCAGAAAGCCCGGGCAAACGGCCCGATGTGCCTGAGGATTTAAAGGATGGCAGTCACGATCCGCTTTCCAGCCTGATCAATACCCGCCAGAAGCTGATCGATGCGATAGAAACCGGCCAGAATCAATTTAAGCAGCAAACTTATGACGGCCGCCGCCTGACCACGATCACGTTCAGGATCATGGGAAAAAGAAATATCCGGATGAATGGTCGCAAGGTACCGGTAATACAGGTGAATGCCCGACGCGCGCTGACTGCGGGCTTTACAACTTCTGAACTGGACAGGTACGATCCGGGCGAGCCGGCGCTCGTCATATACTTCAGCAACGACGAGGCCTTGTTCCCGGTCCGGCTGGAGATCCCCATTTACATGAGCGTAATGCAGGCCGACCTACACACACGTTGCAGCGCAGAACAAAGCTGCCTGCTTGGAAATAGCGACTAAAAGCTACTTCTTGCCGTCTGCTGCGGCGGCGGGTTCCACCTCGTCTGATATTATGGGCTGCCCACTGGTGATAAATGCTGGCAGTTGGTCAGCGGCACTTTCCTCGTACGCCGAATCTTCCGGCAGTTCATCGGTATGATCCATATCGTGCGGGCGCCCCTGATGGTGTTGCGGGCGCGGATGGCGCTGGCCTTCTTCGGCCAGCATGCGGAAGCAATGCTCGGCGTGCTGATAGTAATACTCGGCCATCACGCGATCACCTGAAGATAGCGCATCGCGCGCCTGCGCCAGATATTTTTCACGTGCCGCGCCATAGTTTCTGCGCGGCTGGTGGCCGCTGCGGCCTTGGGAATTACGCCGCTTCGGATTAAAATTATTGTTGGAAGATTTTCTTCTCATTGGGTTAGTCCTTTGTAGTTGGTTTACATACGATGCAACGGTCGATCCCCTGCATATCTTTCGTGATGGCTTCAACCGTGAAGCCATGATCATCGGCCAGCCGGGATACAAGCGGAGCCTGTCCCTGGCCAATTTCAAATATCGCTATACCCTCTTCTTTCAACAGATTGGGAAGTAACGTGAATATCTGACGGTAGCAGATCAGCCCGTCGGGCCCGCCATCCAGTGCTATTTTTGGCTCGTACTGCGATACTTCCGGCGCCAGCGATGTGATACCACTGGTGGGTATATAGGGCGGGTTGGATATCACGATATCAAATCCCGATGCACTATAATCATCCCAGTGGCTGTGGATAAATTCGGCGCGCGAGTTCAATTCCAACTGCAGCGCGTTGTGCCGGGCAACCGCGAGCGCAGCAACGCTGCGATCCAGCCCCACCCCGGTGGCACGCGGGTATTCATACAGCAACGAGAGCAGCAGGCAACCGGTGCCGGTACCCATATCCAGTATGGTATAAGCGTGTTCACGTTCAGAACATAAATTCAACACCGTTTCGATCAGTGTTTCGCTGTCGGGGCGTGGGTCGAGCGTATCGGCGGTCACACGGAATTCCAGACCCCAGAATTCACGGCGACCGATCAGCTGGGCAACCGGCTGGCGCGTGGCACGGCGGTCGATCAGCTGCTGGTAGGCCTGTAATTCATCTTGGCTTATCAGCCGCTCCGGCTGGGCTACCCATTCTTCTGCAGTCATTTGTAGTACGTCCAGCAGCAGGATACGTGCATCGAGCGGCGCGCTGTCTATTCCTGCTGCCTGCAGCAGGCTGGTACCGTGGCGCAGGCAACTTACTGCCGGTATGAGCGGGCTCCTCTTATATGCCATTGCTTCGCTCATGCAATCTCCGACAGTTGCTTAGCCTGATCGTCGGCGATCAACGCTTCTACAAATTCATCCAGCTCGCCTTCCATCACCGCATCGATATTATATGCGGTTAGGTTGATACGGTGATCGCTCACCCGGCCTTGTGGGAAGTTATAGGTGCGGATGCGTTCGGAGCGGTCGCCCGAACCCACCTGCCCCTTGCGGGTCGCGGCACGTTCACTCGCCAGTTTCTCTCGTTCTGCTTCATACAGGCGGGCACGCAGTACTTTCATGGCCTTGGCCTTGTTTTTGTGCTGTGATTTTTCGTCCTGCTGCTGCACGGTCACCCCGGTGGGTATGTGCACGATACGCACCGCAGAATCGGTAGTATTCACGGACTGGCCACCGGGACCGGACGCACGGAACACGTCAATACGCAGGTCTTTTTCCTCGATATGTATATCTACTTCTTCGGCTTCCGGAAGCACCGCGACCGTGGCTGCCGAGGTATGTACCCGTCCTTGCGTTTCGGTTGCCGGAACACGCTGCACACGGTGTACGCCGGACTCAAATTTCATGCGGGCAAATACCCCCCGCCCGGTAATGGTGGCAGTGGCTTCCTTGTAGCCGCCAACGCCGGATTCCGACAGCGACATGATCTCGAACTTCCAGCCCCGTTCCTGCGCATAGCGCTGGTACATGCGAAACAGGTCAGCGGCAAAAAGCGCCGCCTCTTCGCCCCCGGTGCCGGCGCGCACCTCAAGGATGGCGTTCTTTTCGTCCGCCTCGTCCTTGGGCAGCAACGCCAACTGCACGCTTTTTGTCAGCTCGGGCATTCTTCTCTCGATCTGCGCAATCTCTTCTTCAGCCATGGTTTTCATATCAGCATCGCAGCCGGGGTCTTTAAGCATCTGCTTTGCATCTTCAAGCGATTTTTGCGCAGCCATATATTCTTTGACCGTTTCGACGATCGGCGATAGGTCGGAATATTCCTTGGAGTATTTGGCAAAATCGCTACCGGACAGATCACCGCCCGACATCATGTCGTTCAGCTCCGCATGGCGTCTCACCAGCGCATATAACTTTTCTTCAAAGCTCATGCGCGGCAACCTTTTGCAGGAATTCCTTGATGTCGTCTGCTGCCTTATTGCGCGCGATAGCATGCTGGCTGCCGTCCAGCATATATTTCAAGGTAATCTTGCCGTTTTTCACTTCATCTTCGCCCACCACCAGCACACCCAGCGCATTTAGCCTGGCGGCTCTTTTCATGCGCTTGGACATGTTGCCATGCGTGATAACCTCCACTACCAGCCCGGCATAGCGCAGCTCCTGCGCCAGTTTTATGGCTTCCATCTGTTGCGCATCATCCACCGGGATCACAGCAAAGCACGGTATCTCCTGCCACCAGTCGTGCTGGGTGGTTTCCATTAGCGCCAGCAGGCGTTCGATTCCAGAAGCAAACCCTACCCCCGGTATATCTGGCCCGCCCATCTGGGCTACCAGCCCATCATACCGGCCACCGGCCAGTACGGTGCCTTGCGCACCCAGCTTGTCGGTAGTGAACTCAAATACGGTATGGGTATAATAATCAAGCCCACGTACCAGACGGGGGTTCAGTGTATAGCTTATCTTGGTCGCGGTCAGTGCCTCTTGCACCTGCGCAAAGAAATCGAGTGCTTCGGAGGTGAAGTAATCCTTGGCATCCGGTGCGTTCGCAATGATGGCTTTGTCGCCTTCGTCTTTTGAATCCAGGATACGCAGCGGATTCTTTTCCAGCCGCCTGATGCTGTCTTCCGATAGTTTGTTGCGGTGGTCATTAAAATACACCACCAATTGCTTGCGATATGCCGTACGGCTGGCGTTATCACCCAGCGAATTCAGTTCCAGACGAACGCTGTCGTTCAGGCCCAGCGTGGCCAGTGCCTGTGCCGCCATGGCAATCATCTCGATATCGCCGATCGGCCCCGCCTCGCCCAGCAATTCGGCGCCGAACTGGTGGAACTGGCGCATCCGGCCTTTTTGCGGCCGCTCGTAACGGAAGGCCGGGCCGTGGTAATACACCTTAAACGGGGTTTTATCCTGCTGGCCGTTGGACAAGAAGGCGCGCACCACCGGCGCGGTAAATTCCGGGCGCAGGGTGAGCGATTCACCCCCCCGGTCTTCAAATGTATAGGTTTCCTTATTCACCACGTCGGAAGTTTCCCCCAGCGTGCGGTGGAATACCTCGGAAAACTCGAATATCGGCGTGGAAATTTCCCGGTAATTATACAGCGAGCACACATAGGCCATTTCTTCCAGTATCTGCTTACGTTTCAGGCTCTCTTCGGGCAGGATATCGTGCGTGCCACGCACGGGCTGTAATTTAGGCGACATATTGCTGGGGTTCTTTCTTGGCGTATTTTTCTTGCACGTAATTCTCCACGATCGCCTGAAACTCTTCGGCGATATGTTCGCCGCGTAAGGTTACGGATTTCTTACCATCGATAAAAACAGGTGCCGACGGTTGTTCGCCGGTGCCCGGCAGCGAGATGCCAATGTTAGCATGTTTGCTTTCACCGGGACCATTCACGATACAACCCATTACCGCCACGCTCATGTCCTCCACCCCGGCATAGCGGGTTTTCCATTCGGGCATCTGCTGGCGCAGGAAAGTCTGTATCTTATCGGCCAGCTCCTGAAACACCGTGCTGGTGGTACGGCCACAACCCGGACAAGCGACAACCTGCGGTGTGAACGAGCGCAGTCCCATGCTTTGCAGCAGCTCCTGCGCCACCCGCACTTCGGTCGTGCGGTCGCCGTTCGGCTCTGGTGTCAGGGAAATGCGGATGGTCTCGCCGATGCCTTCCTGAAGCAGTACCGATAGGGCGGCACTGGATGCCACGATACCTTTGCTGCCCATACCAGCCTCGGTAAGCCCCAGATGCAGCGCATATTCGCAGCGACTCGCCAGATCGCGATATACAGCGACAAGATCCTGCACGCGGCTGACCTTGCATGACAGGATGATCTTTTCGGCAAGCAGGCCCAGCGATTCGGCGTAACGGGCGCTTTCGATAGCCGAACGCACCAGCGCTTCGCGCATCACCGCATTGGCATCGTCGGGCTGGGGCTTTCTGGCATTCTCATCCATCACCACGGCCAGCATCTGTTGGTCGAGGCTGCCCCAGTTGGCGCCGATACGCACCGGTTTGTCATATTCAATGGCCGCCTCGATCATCATGGCGAACTGCTTGTCGCGCTTGTCGGCAAACCCGACATTACCCGGATTGATGCGGTACTTGGCCAGCGCCTGTGCCATTTCGGGGTATTGGTTAAGCAGCGTATGCCCGTTATAATGGAAATCGCCCACCAGCGGCACATCGCAGCCCAACGCTTGCAGCGCGCGCCGAATATGTGGCACGGCTTCGGCCGCCGCCTCGTTATTGACGGTGATACGCACCAGCTCCGATCCGGCATCGGCCAGTGCCTTGACCTGTGCCACCGTGGCCGCAATATCTGCCGTGTCGGTATTGGTCATGGATTGCACCACCACCGGAGCATCGCCACCCACGTAAACCGAACCTATTTTCACCTGATGGGAAAACCGGCGCATCGCCATTTTATCTCGCATATTTTGAACCGTTATGCCGGCTGCTACATTATTTCCATCACGGATACAGACCGGCGCTTCAGCGGAAGCAGATAAAATTGCGGCTCCCGCGCATAACAAGGCGGGTATAGCTGTTTAAGCTGCTGAAAGCAAGCGTCATATTGGGCGGAAAACTCCGAAACATGGCCTTTTTTCAGTAATTGTTGCCGCCACGCATCAATATCCTGAACCGTTTGCTGCTCGTGTGGCATATAATAGCTGCCCATCCACAATCCCACCGCCGATACCACCAGCATCAGGCCGACAAATATCATCCAGCCACGGACATTTTTATCATCCCCCAATACCTTGGGGAAATAGTGGCTGCGGCGAAAATCGGCCTCGATGGCATGAAACTGACGTAGTATCTCCTGTTCATCCATATGCAGGTAATGCGCATAGGCCAGCAGGTAACCTTTCACATAGGCCGGGCCGGGTAATTCATGGAATTTTCCTGCCTCCAGCGAACGCAGGTAACGGGCGCGGATGTACAAATCCCGCGATACCCGGTCAAGATCGACCGGTATGGATTCACGCGCCTGGCGGAACATATTGCCGATCTTTTCGTATCGCTGGTTTTCCGACATTGTTTATGCCGAACAGGCCAAGCGCTCGCCCAGGGTAGCCTCAGCCTGTCCTATTAGCTCGGCTATGATTTCGGCACAAGGTTGTATCCTGGTCACCATTCCCACACTTTGCCCAGCCATCAGCGAGCCGTTCTCCACATCGCCATCGACCACCGCCTTGCGCAAAGCGCCGGCCCAGAAATGCTCGATTCTAAGCTGGGCTTCTTTTTTATCCAGCTTGCCTTCACGGAATTCTTTTATCACCGCATGCTGTGTGCGGGTGAAATCATCGGTCGCCTTGTTCATAATGGCGCGCACGGGAATCACCGGGAAATCGGGATCCACCTGCACCGACGGCATGGCGTCACGCGCAGCGGCACGTATGAAAGCCTCCTTGAATTTCGGGTGCGCGACGCATTCGGTAGCACATACGAATCTTGTGCCCAGCTGCACTCCGGCCGCACCCATTTCCAGATAACTGACGATCGCTTCGCCGCGGCCAATGCCACCCGCCACGAACACCGGCACTTCGGTGATGTTGGGCAATATTTCCTGCGCCAGCACCGAGGTGGCCACCGGGCCGATATGCCCACCCGCCTCCATACCTTCGATCACCAGTGCATCGATACCGTTGCGTATCAGCTTTTTTGCAATCACCAGCGCCGGTGCAAAGCCGATCACCTTCCCACCATAATCCTTGATCGCCTTGATGTGCGCAGCGCTGGGTATACCCCCGGCTAGTACCACATGCGACACGTTGTGCTTTTTGCATACGGTGATCAGCTCATCCATCTGCGGATGCATGATGATGAGGTTTACGCCAAACGGTTTACCAGTCAGCTTCTTGGTTTCTGCGATCTCCCTGTCAAGCAGTTCCGGCGTCATCGAGCTGCACGCGATCACGCCGAACATGCCGGCATTGCTCATCGCCGCCACCAGATGGCGCTCGGACACCCAGCTCATCGCCCCACCCATGATGGCATACGGGCATCCCAGAAATTCCGTGCCGCGCTGCCACAACCTGTGTAGTTTTTCACTCATCTTCCATCCATTCTCTATTTATCCTGAATTGCTTTACGCGCTGTTTCAATATCGGTGAACTGCAGCTTCCATATCAAATACGCCTCCGTCATCACTCAGGTCAGGAATCGGCGGCTGCGCGGTCTTTGGCCTGCAGGAGGCTTCCAAGTTACCCACCAGAGCGGATATAACTTCATATAATTCGATGCTGATACGGCTTTCCACTATAAATTCCCTTTATCCTTTTACCATCGGGCTGAACGTGCCCGTTTGTTCGTTCAGCACCATCAGCTGCTGCGTGGCCGTACAAATCACCCAGCCATGCAGTTTCAGGCGTCCCGCCTTTTCAGCCTTTCTGACAGACTCGTAAGTACGCAGGTTCTTCAGGCTCAGGCGCACTGCCGCCTGCTCCATTTCGGTTGCCTGTTTTTGCAGGCTGCCGCCGCGTTCTTTTATCTGGCGGTGCACGGTCTCCAGTGGCCCGAGGTAACGCTGGATATTCGGCATCTCCAAGCCGCTCAGGCGCGCGCGTATGCCGCCGCAATCGGTGTGCCCCATCACGGCGATGTACTTGACCTTCATCACATCCACGGCAAATTCCAGTGTAGCCGCCTCAATAGGTCTGTCTTGCGCTTCTTCATGGCTGCCTGCGACCAAAGCCGCGATATTACGCATCACCAGCGCCTTACCCTTGGGTATGCCGATATCGTCAATAATGTCCAGTCGTGCATCCACACAGCCGATCAGCAGCATTTCCGGTTCGTGGGTGGGGAGCACTGTATCATCCGGGATATCCAGTTCCAGCTGATGACGCCTGATATATTCTATGACATCCGTCACTGCGCTGCATCCTCCAGATCGAACGTGTGATGCAACGCACGCACCGCCAGTTCGGTATATTCCTCGTCGATCAGCACCGATATCTTGATCTCCGAAGTCGATATAACGAGGATGTTGATACCTTTTTCGGCCAGCGTGCGGAACATTTCCTGTGCCACCCCGGCATAGCTGCGCATGCCGATACCCACCACTGATATCTTGGTCACCTTGTCGTCGGTAGACATATCCTTGTATTGCAGCACGCCGTGCGAGGCTTTAAGTGCCTGACGCGTCTTTTCCAGATCCTGCTTGCCGACGGTAAAGGTCATATCGGTGACCTGTCCGCGCTCGTCGATATTCTGCACGATCATATCCACGTTGATGTTGGCCTCGGCCAACGGGCCGAACACACCGGCAGCCACACCGGGCTTATCCGGTAGGTCTGTTAGCGTGACACGCGCATCATCGCGCGAGAAGGCAATACCGGTTACACGTTTTTGTTCCATGATCTCCTCTTCTTTCACCAGCAGCGTGCCGGGCGTGTCGTTGAAACTGGACAACACCTGCACGATGACATTATGGCGCATGGCCATTTCCACCGAGCGAGTCTGCAGCACTTTGGCACCCTGCGATGCCAACTCCAACATTTCCTCGTATGTGATTTTATTTAGTTTACGTGCCCCACTGACGATGCGCGGATCGGTGGTGTACACACCATCCACGTCGGTGTAGATATCGCAGCGGTCAGCGCCCAGTGCCGCAGCCAACGCCACCGCAGATGTGTCCGATCCGCCCCTGCCCAGCGTGGCAATGCGGCCATCTTCGGCAATGCCCTGGAACCCTGTGACCACAGCCACCTTGCCATGGGCGAATGCCGAATGGATGGCCGAGGGGTCAATATCGTTGATTCGCGCCTTGCCATGGACATTATCGGTTTTCAGTACCACCTGCCATCCGCAAAACGACCGTGCCGGAATACCCATCTCCTGCAAGCACAATGCTAGCAACCCGGAAGTCACCTGCTCGCCGGTGGATACGACCTGATCGTATTCGCTCCACGACTCCGGCGTGTATAACGGCGAAAGCTCGCTCACATAATCCACTAGCTGGTTGGTGACACCCGCCATAGCCGAAACCACCACGGCCACCTGATTGCCACGGTCGAGTTCTTTTTTTACCTTGTTGGCCACGTTGCGGATGCGTTCAATATTCGCAACCGATGTGCCACCGAATTTTTGTACGATCAATGCCATGGTTTTTCAATGCGTAAGGCCGGCCAGCTTACGCAAATTTCTTTGTCATGACAAGCGCATCCGTAAAGGAACCGTCTTTTTGCCGGTAATAGAGTTTCCGCCGGCGTAAGTGACTGAAACCCAAGCGTTCATATAGCTGTATCGCCGCCTCGTTGCCCTCTTCTACATCTAAAAAAAGCTTCTGTGCGCCTTTAGTACGGATATCGGCCAGCGCCTTATCCAGCAGCATGGAGGCCAGTTTCTTGCGCCGGTATGCCTGTTTAACACCCAACGTAATAATATCGGCCTGCTCGAATTGTATGCGGTAGACCATCATGGCCACGCACTTGAAGCCTGCCATGTTATCTTCGGCAATCAGTGCGTGCGTACCGCTGATGGCAAAAAAATCATTGAATGCGTTCTTGTCCCAATAATGTGGAAAACACTCTTCGTGCAGCTTGGCCAGCGCCTGCGCGTATTCCGGGCCTACGTAACGCAGCGTAATATCAGGCCTTGGTACAGACACCGATCCAACCCGGCTGGCCTGGCATCAACGCCATTTCCTTCATCTGTGATATGTGCAATCCGACGGCATGTGCCATTTTTTCAAGATAATCCTGCGAATAGCAGAACATTTCCTGCTCGGCGTTAAAATGAATCGCACCGCCGGGGCTGCGGCAGGATGCAAATGCCATTATGCCACCGGATTTTAGCACGCGCGCAACTTCTGTGAATAACGGGTTCAAATCGCCCAGATAATGGGTAAGGCCAGATACCAGCACAATATCGTATGTCTTTTCCTGAGCCGTTGCCAGAAACTCCAATGCTTCACGGTGGATAAGCTTATCGTACAGCTTGCGACCCGACTCATGCTGCAGCAGTTCGGCCTGATGCAGCATGGGAGCAGATATATCCACCCCCGTGATCTCAGAAGCAATGTCGCGTAACTGGCTGCCACATATGCCCGTACCGGCGCCCAGATCCAGCACCACATGGTCAATGCGCCCCGGCTGGACGGCCTGCCGGGCCGCCGTTGCCACCTGCATATGGTCGGTACGCCCTTCCATGGTGACCGCCTGGTTGTATTGTTTCGCCACATGGTCGAAATGGTCACGTATCAGATCCAGCGGAACCCGCGCAGGAGTAAGTTTGCTGGGTGCGCCCGCTCCCAGAACCACCGCCAGCATGTAATTGATATGGTCGTCGCCGGGTTTGAGCATGGCCGCCTTGCGCAATGCCTTCGCCGCTTCGCCCATACGGCCGTCTTTAAGCAGGCTGCGCCCCAGCCAGTACCAGCTGGCGGCATGCCTGCCACTTAGCCGTGTGGCCACCTTGAAACGGAATATGGCATCGTTGATGTTGCCTAGCCTGAACTGCTGGATGCCCATATCGAAATTATTCTTGGCTATGCTCTGGCGATCAAAGCTTCCGGCACGCAAATCAAAAATGGCCTGCAAAAAACCCGCCAGCCCACCTTGTGTTTGGCCCTGTTTTGCTGTTACACTACCCTGCGTAGTTTGTTTTTTTACTGATTTTGGCATTATTCCGCCTGCTATGAGCTTACGCCAGTGTACTGCACGCACGGTGGAACACAAAGGAGAAATTAACTGTGACCCCTGCCATAAACACAGTGGATCAAGAAGAAATAGACCATTTTACGCAAATGGCGGACGAATGGTGGGACGAAAGCGGTAAATTCAAGCCCCTGCACCGTATCGGCCCAACCCGTATCCAATACATCCGTGAACGCGCCGAAGCGCATTTTAGCCGCAAGCCCGATACCCCAAAACTGCTGGATGGGCTGAATCTGCTGGATATCGGTTGCGGCGGCGGACTGATCGCTGAACCAATGGCACGGCTGGGCGCTGAGGTCACCGGTGTGGATGCTTCTGCAAAGAATATCGAGGTCGCTAAGGCACATGCCAGGCAATCCGGGCTGAATATCGACTACCGCAACACCACTGCCGAAGCACTGGCCGAAAATGAATCCCGGAAGTACGATATGGTACTGGCACTGGAGGTGATCGAGCACGTGGCTGACATCGCGGGATTCGTGCATTTATCCAGCCAGCTGGTAAAGCCCGGCGGGCTCATGATATTTTCCACCATCAACCGCACGCCAAAATCCTATGCGCTGGCTATCGTTGGCGCGGAATATGTATTGCGCTGGCTGCCGCGCGGCACGCACAACTGGAAGAAATTCGTGCGGCCTTCCGAACTATGCCGCCATCTGCGCGATGAGAACTGCATCATCACCAGTATGACCGGCATGGTGATGCACCCCCTCACCTTCGAGTGGCGCTTAGAGCCGAAGGATCTTTCGGTGAATTATTTGATAGCTGCCACAAAACCAGAATAATTATTCCCGTCATCCCATTGTGCCATGGATCCCCGCTTTCGCGGGGATGACAAATACTTTAGATACTATAATCACCCATAATATTATTCCGGCAATGCATAAGGCTGGGAATTTTCGCGCGCACCTTTTTTACTTCATCCATATCAATATCGGCCATCACCACGCCCGGCTCGCTGCAGCCATCGGCCAGGACTTCACCCCACGGGTTGATGATAAGGGAGTGGCCGAAGGTTCTGCGGTCGCCCGGGTGCGCGCCGCATTGTGCCGGGGCAATGACAAAGCAGCCATTTTCAATGGCACGGGCGCGCAGCAGCACATGCCAGTGCGCCTTGCCGGTATATTCAATGAAGGCTGCAGGCACCGCCAGCAACTGAGCACCCTGCTGCGCCATCTGGCGGTACAGGTACGGAAAACGCACATCGTAGCAGATAGACATGCCGAGCGTTACATCTCCCAATTTCGCCACCACCGGCTTGTCACCGGCAAGGTAGCGCGCTGATTCCACATAGGCCTGCCCATCCCCTACATCAACATCGAACAGGTGTATCTTGTTGTAACCGGCTGCAATACTTCCCTCTGGGTCAATAAGCAGCGATCGGTTGTATGTTTTATTCGTGCCATCGTCATTTTCAGGCAGCACCGCCACACCACCCAGCAGCAGCCAGATGCCGTTCTTCTTCGTCGCCTGCAGCGCCGCCTTGATGCCCGGATGCTCCTGCTGCCGGTATTTGGGATTATTTGGCGCCGTGCCTTCGGAATTCAGCGAATCCATCAGGAAGGTATTTTCCGGCGTGGCGGCCAGCACGGCCCCCTGCCCGGCCGCCTCGGCTAGCATTTGCTCAAAATCTTTTATATTAGCGGCCATATCATTGCCACTATTCATCTGGATACAGGCGATTTTCAATGGGTTGGTCATTCCTTTTTGTCACCAATACTTAACAAATATCAACTAATATAGGGGTCTATATTAAGGTAATATCTTCTCATGGCAAGCAACCAACCCAATATAGCCGAAGCAAGAAAAAAAGCTGCGGATTTTCTATCCCGCAAACTGGTGGA
>JBFWQQ010000031.1:0-19221 GCA_050249355.1 Alphaproteobacteria bacterium
AGAGAGGGTTTCTTCGGAGAGTTTCAGGATTTGAGGGAAATGGGTAAGTGCACAGCTATGACCTGAAAAGGTCGCACAGCGTGGGGACTTTTGGAACATTCACCCGCAACGGAGAATTTCCAAAAGCAGTTAATGGCGGAGAGGAGAGGATTCGAACCTCCGGTACGGTTGCCCGCACAACGGTTTTCGAGACCGCCGCATTCGACCACTCTGCCACCTCTCCGCAGGACGCTGGTGCAGCACCATAACCATCAGGCGTTCAAAATCAAATAAAACTTGGTTTTGCCCGTCATTTGGCCTTTTATAACTGTTGACAAGCGGGCCAAATCGCTCTAAGTTGCTGTTCCTTTTGAAAAAAAGACCGTAAACATACATATATTACAAGAGCTTAGTTATGTTCGCAGTGATCCGCAGCGGCGGAAAACAATATAAAGTAGCCAGTGGCGATACTATCCGGGTGGACCGGTTGCAAGGTAACGCGGGCGATAAAGTGGAATTCGGCGAGGTGCTGGTGGCTGGCAGCAACGTAGGTGCCCCGCTGGTATCGGGCGCAAAAGTGCTGGCCGAAGTAGTGCGCCAGTTCCGTGATGAGAAGGTGATCGTCTTCAAAAAGAAACGTCGCCAGAACTATCGTCGTAAAAATGGCCACCGCCAGTATCTGACCGAAGTGAAGATCACCGGTTTTGAAGGCGTGAAGGAGAAGTAACATGGCACATAAAAAAGCTGGCGGTTCATCCCGTAACGGCCGCGACTCCGCAGGTCGCCGCCTAGGTGTAAAAAAATTCGGTGGCCAGATCGTTGTGCCGGGCAACATCATCGTGCGTCAGCGCGGTACAAAATTCTACCCGGGCACCAATGTCGGTATCGGTAAAGACCACACCATCTTCGCAGTAGCCGAAGGTAAGGTGGAATTCCGTGAAAGAACCGGAAAAACCTACGTGTCTGTAGTTGCATAAGCGGCACAAAAATGGATACAAAAGGGAGCCGGTTCGGCTCCCTTTTTTGTTACAGGACAAGCAATGAAATTTCTCGACGAAGCAAAGATATTCATACGTAGTGGTGATGGAGGAGCAGGATGCGTGAGTTTCCTGCGTGAGAAGTTTCGTCCAGATGGCGGGCCGGATGGCGGTGATGGCGGACGCGGCGGTAGCGTGTATGCTGAGGCATTCAACAATCTCAACACATTGATTGATTTTCGCTTCCAGCAGCATTTTAAGGCCAAGAAGGGGCAGCATGGCATGGGCTCGAACCGTTCCGGTGCGGGCGCAGAGGATATCACCATCAAACTGCCGGTGGGTACGCAGATATTCGAAGAAGATAAGGAAACGCTGGTCGCTGACCTGACCAGGGAAGGCCAGCGTGTGCTGCTCGCGCAAGGCGGCAAAGGCGGGCTGGGCAACCAGCATTTCAAAACATCCACCAACCAGGCGCCACGTAGATCCACACCGGGCGAGGAGGGTCAGGAGCGCTGGCTGTGGCTGCGCCTGAAACTCATGTCGGAAGCCGGGCTGGTAGGCCTGCCTAACGCCGGTAAGTCAACATTCCTTTCAGTGGTATCACGCGCTAAGCCGAAGATCGCCGATTATCCGTTCACCACGCTACATCCGCATTTGGGAGTGGTGCGTGTGGATGATAAGGAATTCGTGCTGGCCGACATTCCCGGCCTGATTGAAGGTGCGCATGAGGGGGTGGGGCTGGGCACACGCTTTTTAGGGCATGTTGAGCGCGCCGGTATCCTGTTGCATCTGGTCGATGGCACGGCCGAGGATTTTATTGATAATTACCAGACCATCCGGGGCGAGCTGGAAGCCTATAGCCCGGAACTGGCAGAAAAACGCCAGATCGTGGCGCTGAACAAGTGCGACGCGTTGCTGGATGAAGAGGTAAGGGAAAAGGTCGCCACCCTGCAGGAAGTGTGCGGCAGCAAGGTGTGGCCCATTTCTGCGGTCAGTGGTGAAGGAGTGGATGCTGTGCTGCGCCAGATGTTACAGGTGATCGAAGCCGAACGCGCAACCGTGGAGCAGCAGGATGCTCAGTAGCGCTAAGCGTATCGTGATCAAGCTTGGCTCGTCGCTGATGATCGGCGAAGGCAACGTATTGCGCGAAGACTGGCTGACCACGCTGGTGCAGGATATCGCGGCACTCAAAGCGCAAGGTAAAACCGTGGTGGTGGTGACCTCCGGCGCAGTGGCGCTCGGTCGTGGCGCGCTAGGCTATGGTGCGCGGCCACTGATTCTGGAAGAAAAACAGGCCGCCGCCGCGTGTGGGCAGATCACCCTGATCGCAATGTGGCAGCAGGCGTTGCGCAAAGCCGGGCTGCATCCGGCGCAGCTATTGATTACGGCAGAGGACAGCATCCACCGCACGCGCTACCTGAACGCGCGCAACACGCTGGCCGAGCTGCTGGCTGCCAGCAATATCATCCCGGTGGTGAACGAGAACGACACGGTGGCGACCGCCGAGCTGAAATTCGGTGATAACGATCGGCTGGCGGCGCGCGTGGCCCATCTGGTGGAAGCCGACACGCTGATATTATTCTCGGATGTTGACGGGCTGTATACGGGTAATCCGGCTACCGACCGCAATGCGAAGCGGTTGGAAATTGTCGAAAACATTACGCCCGACATCGAAAAAATGGCTGGCGGCGCGGCAAGCAACCTTTCCAGCGGCGGCATGGCGACCAAAGTGGCAGCAGCCAAACTGGCCACGGCGGCGGGCTGCAACATGATAATCGCCGCCGGTAAGCAGGATCATCCGCTCAAGGCGTTACTGGATGGCGGTGCACACACGTTTTTTAAAGCCAAAGGCACACCGCGCAGCGCGCGCAAGGAATGGATCGCCGGGTCGTTGCATCCTTCCGGGGTTATTATACTGGACGATGGGGCCGCCAAGGCGTTGTTGTCTGGTAAAAGCCTGCTGCCTGCCGGGGTCATAAAGGTCGAAGGTGATTTTGGTCTGGGGGCGGCGGTAGAGATAAAGGACACGGCGGGCCAGCTGCTGGGCAAAGGATTAATTACCTATGGGGCGGCCGATACGCGCCGTATCATGGGTAAAAAAAGCAGCGAGATCGAGGCAATATTGGGCTTCAAGCGCCGCGACGTGCTCATCCACCGCGATGATATGGTGCTGGAAAGCTAAGTTTCCAATTCTTGCGAGTTAAGTAAAACCCGTTTATGATCCGTAATCCCCGCTTATACGGGGATCTCAGGCGACACGGCTAACAGTTCCTGGATCCCCGGGCAAGCCGGGATGACAAGGATGTTTGATGGCTGTGCGTAAAGTAGATAATGCAATAAAGAACCTTCTGGCTGATATGGGCGCGCGCGCGCGCGTGGCTGTGCATGTGCTGGCGCAGGCCAGCAACGAGCAGAAGGATATGGCACTGGCCAAAGCGGCGATGGCGCTGCGCAATCGTGCTGCGGATATTTTGTCGGCCAATGCGAAGGACATGGCAGCGGCCAAAGAGCAGGGGCTGGATGCCAGCATGCTCGACCGCTTGATGCTGGATGCGGCGCGCGTGGAAGCGATGGCAGCGGGCCTTGAAACGGTAGCCACCCAACCCGACCCGGTGAACAAGATTCTGGATGAATGGGATCGTCCGAACGGGCTGGTGCTGCAACGCGTATCGGTGCCGCTGGGCGTGGTGGGGGTGATTTATGAATCGCGCCCGAACGTAACGGCCGATGCAGCGGCGCTGCTGATAAAATCCGGCAATGCGGCGATATTGCGCGGCGGTTCGGAAAGCCTGCATTCTTCTGCAGCGATTGCCACTTGCATCCATGAGGGACTGAAAGAAGCCGGCCTTCCCGAACATGCCGTGCAGCTGGTGCCGGTGAAAGACCGCGAGGCGGTCAATGCCATGCTTGCCATGAGCGACCATATTGATGTGATCGTGCCGCGCGGCGGAAAGTCGCTGACGCAGCTGGTAAAGGAGCAAAGCAAGGTGCCGACGCTGCTGCATCTGGACGGTAACTGTCATACCTATATCCATGTCTCCGCCAAGCCCGAGCTGGCGCGCGATGTGGTGGTCAACGCCAAGCTGCGTCGCACCGGTATTTGTGGCGCCACCGAATCGCTGCTGGTTGATAAGGACGTGGCAAAAAGCATCATCCCGCTGCTGGCCGGTAGCCTGATAGAAAAAGGCTGTGAGCTGCGCGGCGATACGGCTGCGTGCGCGCTCGATTCCCGTATCAAACCGGCAACTGAGGAAGACTGGGGCACCGAATATCTGGCGCCGGTGCTATCCATCAAAACCGTAGCCGGGCTGGACGAGGCGGTCGCCCATATCAACCGCTACGGTTCGCACCACACCGATGCCATCATCGCGGAAGACAAGAATGCCGTGCGCCGTTTTTTGCGCCAGGTCGATTCGGCGATCGTGATGCACAACACCTCGACCCAGTTTGCCGATGGCGGCGAGTTCGGCTTCGGGGCCGAGATTGGGATCGCCACCGGGCGCCTGCATGCACGCGGTCCGGTCGGCGCCGAGCAACTCACCACATATAAATATGTCGTGCATGGCAGCGGGCAGGTTCGGCCGTAGTGAAATCCATCTATTCGAAAAATCGTGTCATTGGTGTGCTGGGTGGATCATTCAACCCGGCGCATGAAGGACATCTGCACATCAGCCTGTATGCGCTTAACAAGCTGGGGCTCGACAGCGTATGGTGGCTGGTATCGCCGCAAAACCCGTTGAAACACACCGATGACATGGCCGACTTTGAGCAGCGCTTGCAGTCGGCCAAAGCACTGGCGCAGCATCCGGCCATCTGGGTCAGCGATATCGAGCGCCAACAGGGGCTGCAATATACATACAAAACTCTAGCCTATCTGAAACAGCACTACCCGGGAACACATTTCATCTGGATGATGGGAGCCGACAATCTGGTGCAGTTTTCGCGCTGGCAGCACTGGCGCAAAATCATACAGCTGATGCCGGTGATCGTGTTCGACCGCGCGCCGTATTCCAATGCGGCCCTGCATTCGCAGGCTTACCGCTATTTGCATAAATTTCGTATAAAAACCAACGATATGCACGATTACACGAAGGGCAGCTTTTTTATGTACTGCCATATGAAGCGTTCGCCGCTTTCTTCCACCCATCTACGGAAAACACTTGGAAAACGCGCCTTTTTAGGGCATAATAAGAATATGGACAGTTAGTCCATACCGAAAGGAGATAGCGTTATACTTACACAAACGTTCGTATCTAAGCCTTCTACCCCACTGCTTGAGCAGCGCATTTTACACTCCCTTGACCGAAATAAAGCCCAGGACATCGTCTCGATAGACCTTGATGGTAAATCCGACGTGGCCGATCGCATGATCGTGGCCACCGGTACATCGGCGCGTCATGTCGGCGCACTGGCGGACTATGTGGTCAAGGTGCTGAAAGATGCGGGACACGAGTATGTACATGTGGAGGGCAAGGAAAATTGTGACTGGGTTCTGGTCGATGCCGGCGACGTGGTGGTGCATATATTCCGCCCCGATGTACGTCATTACTACAATCTGGAAAAAATGTGGTCGGTTCCGCTGCCTGAACTTGAAGTCGTTCACTAAGTAACGGAAAAAAGCCATGCGCGTGAAGATCGCTGCCATCGGTAAGGCGAAAGCCTCGCCCGAGTTGCAGTTAACTGAATATTACCTCAAGCGACTCCCCTGGAAAACCACTATCAGCGAGCACGATGCCAAATCGGCTGCGGCTTCAGCACGCAAGGAAAAAGAGGCGCAGCTGCTACTGGATGCCTGCGCGGGGGTTGACCGTATCATTGCCCTCGATGAAAGCGGCTCGCTGGTATCTAGCATGCAGATCGCCCAGCAGATCGGCGGGTGGCAGCAGCAGGGCAGTTCTTCTGTGGCCTGCATCATCGGCGGGGCTGACGGGTTGCACGAATCCATCCTCAAGCGGGCCGACGTGGTGTGGTCGTTTGGCCGGGTCACCTGGCCGCATATGCTGGTTCGCGCCATGCTGGCCGAGCAGCTGTACCGTGCCCACACTATCCTGCAAAACCATCCATATCATCGCGAAGGATAACAAAAAATCCTGTTATTCCCCTGTATAATCGTGCTATAGAAAAGCCAGATATACATGAGGAGCCAATGACAACGAATCCGCACACACGCCGTTCGTATGACGAACAGCTGGAACACCTCACACATCTTATCCTTTCCATGGGTACGGAGGTGCGCAAACTGATCGTCGATGCCGGGGAATCCTTCCGCGTGCGCGAGGAACAGCGCGTGAAGGATGCCAAAGCTGCTGACAAGGAGATTAACAAGCTTGACCTGCAGATAGAGGAAGAGGCCACTATTATCCTGGCGCTGCAGAACCCGCTGGCGATCGATTTGCGTTTTGTAACGGCGGTTCTGAAGATCACCGGCATGCTCGAGCGTATGGGTGACCTGGCCAAGAATACGGTCAAACGCAGCGTGCGTATGGGCAGCTTTGCGCCTGAACCGGTGATGGTCAAGCTAGAGGAAATGGTCGCTACTGTGGTGGATATGCTGGACGAAGCGCTGGAGTGCTTCGAGCAGAAGGATGAGAAGCTTGCCATCGAAGTATGGAAGCGCGATGAGGAGATCGACAAGCTGTACCACGATATTTTCGAGGCCATGCAGAAGGAAATGCAGCGCAACCCGGCGGATGTGGAGGCATGCACCCAGGTGGTGTTTGCGGCAAAGAACATGGAACGCCTGGCCGATTACATCACCAACATGACCAAAACGGTGTACTACATCGTGGCCGGTGAGCGCCCCAGCAAATCCATGCTTAAGGACGGCGGAAGCGGCGCATAACCATGACAGGCAGACCTAACCCGGTAATGCTGGTCATCCTCGACGGATGGGGCCATAGCGATTCGGCTGAGAACAACGCTATCATGGCAGCCAAAACCCCGACATGGGACATGCTGATGGAGCACTATCCGAACGGCCTGATCAACGCATCCGAGTTGCATGTTGGCCTGCCATCCGGGCAGATGGGCAACTCCGAGGTCGGTCACATGAATATCGGTTCGGGCCGCCGCGTGATGCAGGAATTGCCGCGTATTGACGCTGCCATTGCCGATGGCTCACTGGCCAAGCGCCCACAGTTGCTGGAATTCATAGCAAAACTAAAGGCAAGCGGTGGTACCTGCCATCTGATGGGGCTGGTTTCGCCCGGCGGTGTGCATTCGCACCAGCACCACATCGCCACGCTGGCGTCCATTGTTTCGCAGCAGGGTGTGCCGGTGCGTATCCATGCGTTTCTAGACGGGCGCGACACCCCGCCACAAAGCGCCGATAAATACATGGCAATTTTAGAAAAGGATATCGCGACCCTTCCCGATACATGCGTTGCTACCGTCGGTGGCCGCTATTATGCCATGGATCGCGACCAGCGCTGGGATCGTGTGCAGCTGGCGTACGATGCCATCACCGGCATGCAGGGTATGCCGCGCGATGACAGCGCATCAGCGATTGCTGCCAGCTATGCGAAAAAAGAAACCGATGAATTTGTCAAACCGTGCGTGATCGGGGATTATAAAGGTATGCGGGATGGTGATGGCGTGCTGGTGGCCAATTTCCGCGCCGACCGCGTGCGCCAGCTGCTGACGGCGCTGGTCGATCCGGCGTTTGAAGTGTTCGGGCGCAAAAGAACCGTGCGTTTTGCTGCCACATTGGGCATGGTGCAATATTCCAGCTGGCTTGCCACGCTGGTGCCTGCGATATTTCCACCCGAGAAGCTAACCGATATTCTGGGCGAGGTCATTTCCAAGCACGGGCTGAAGCAGCTGCGCATAGCCGAAACAGAAAAATATGCGCATGTCACCTTCTTTTTCAATGGCGGGCGTGAAGAAAAATTCCATGGCGAGGATCGCATACTAGTGCCATCACCCAAGGTGGCGACCTATGACCTGCAACCCGAAATGTCGGCGCCGGAAGTTACCGATAAGCTGGTGCAGGAAATCGAGGGCGGTGCCTATGACCTGATTGTGGTCAACTATGCCAATACCGACATGGTGGGGCATACCGGAAATGTCAGCGCAGCCATCAAGGCGGTCGAAGCGGTGGATAAATGTTTAGGAAGGCTGCACAAGGCCATTACACAGGCGGGCGGAGCCATGCTGATAACGGCAGACCATGGCAATGCCGAACAGATGTATGATCCGTCCACCGGCCAGTCGCACACCGCGCACACGCTGAATCTGGTGCCGGTCATAATAGTTGCCGAGCGCTTCTGCGACCGGCATTTTGAGCTGCCTGAAGGCGCGCTGGGCGATATAGCCCCGACCATCCTCACCCTGATGGGGCTGCCCAAACCTGCCGGCATGACCGGACATTCGCTGCTGGCGGGCCATGCTTAGGCGGATCGCCGTTATTGCATGTTGTTTCCATCTGGTTCAGGCCCCACCGGCATATGCCTCGACGCAGGATAAACTGAAGCAAACCGAAAAAGAGCTGGCGGAAAGCAAACAGAAGCAGCAGCAACTGAAAAAGAAACAGGTCGGTCTGGTCAAGGAACTGGAGGCATTGCAGCGTAAGCTGGTAGAGGCGGTGGCAGCCATACAGAAGAACGAACAGGCGTTGCTCAAAGCCGAGCAGCAGCTGTCCGATACGGCCGTCAGGCTCGAAGAAAAGAAGCAGCAGATCGACCGCAACAAGGGACGGCTGGAAGCGCTGGTTTCTGTTGCGCTGCGGTTTTCACGTATGCCGCCTGAGGCGATGGTGATGATGCCTGAAGATAGCCGCCAAACCCTGCGCGTATCCAAGGCGCTGGCCATGCTGTCCAAGGATATCAAGGAGCAAACGCAGCAGCTTGGCCATCAGAAGCAGGAGTTGGAGGCGTTGCAGGTTGCATTGGGTGAGCAGAAGCAGGCCATGCTGAAGCAGCAGGAGGAGCTGGGCAAAAAGCGCACCGGCCTGCAAGGGCAACTGGCCGAGCGTAAACGCCTGCAGGCGGCGCTGAAAAAAGACCAGGAAAAAGAAATTCAGCGGGCGGCCCAGCTGGCACGCAAGGCCAGCGGCCTCAAAGAACTGCTTAAGGAGCTGGAAAAGCAGGCCGAAGTGCATGCCGACCCGTCTGCGCCGGATGATTCGGCCTATAAAGGTAAGCTGCGCAGCTTCGTTGCAGCCAAAGGACGCATCCGTATGCCGGTAACCGGTAATATTGCCAGCAAATACGGCGAAAAGGAAAAATCAGGCGGCGGCAGCCATGGGGTGGTGATCGCCACGGCGTCGCATGCACAGGTGATCGCGCCGTACGATGGCGAGGTGATCTTTGCCGGCACTTTTTTGAATTATGGCCGGATGATCATTTTACGCCACCGTGATGATTTTCACACATTACTGGCAGGATTCGACCGTCTGGACATACAAACCGGCGAGTTTCTGTTGGAAGGTGAACCGATTGGTGCTATGGGAAGTAAGGAATCACAGAAACGTCTGTATATTGAATTGAGAAAACAGAATAAACCGGTTGATCCCGGGCCGTGGATCAAAGGGTTGTAAAGGAAAATAAGGAGTACACTATCGTGATACGTCGCATTGCTAAGGTTGGCCTGATTGGTGGGCTATTGGTTACGGTATCTACGGCCGCATTGTCGGCCAAGCAGGAGACATTCGAACTGCTCGGTCTGTTTGGCGACGTATTCGAGCGCATCCAGCAGGATTATGTGGAAGAGGTCAATCATCAGGATCTTATCGAAGCGGCCATCAATGGCATGCTGATATCGTTGGATCCGCATTCGGGCTACCTGAACAAAAAAGATTTCAAGGAAATGCAGGTGCAGACACGCGGCGAATTCGGTGGCCTTGGTATCGAGGTGACGATGGAGAACGGGCTGGTCAAGGTGGTATCGCCGATCGATGATACGCCTGCGGCGCGTGCGGGTATCCAGCCGGGTGATTTTGTTAGCTTCATTGATGACGAACCGGTGATGGGCCTTACCCTTTCCGAGGCAGTGGAAAAAATGCGCGGCAAGGTGGATTCCAGCGTGAAGCTGACCATTTTGCGCGAAGGCACGCCGGAACCGATCGAAGTCACCATTGTTCGTGACGTTATAAGCATCAAATCCGCCAAAGCGCGTGCCGAAGGCGATGATATCGCGTATCTGCGCGTTACGTCTTTCACAGAAAAAAGTACCGAGTTGCTGAAGGACGAATTCAATGCCATCAAAAAAGACCTTCCCAACCTGCGCGGTGTAGTGCTGGATCTGCGCAATAACCCTGGCGGCCTGCTTGATCAGGCGGTATCGATTTCGGATGCCTTCTTAAGCCAGGGCGAGATAGTTTCCACGCGTGAGCGTGATCCCAGCCGTACCCGCCGCTACACGGCCCACCAGGGTGATGAAGTGGTGGACGAAGCGCTACCCATGGTGGTGTTAATCAATGGCGGCTCAGCCTCGGCATCGGAAATCGTATCCGGCGCACTGCAGGATCATAAACGTGCAGTGGTCATGGGAACCAAGAGCTTTGGCAAGGGTTCGGTGCAGACCGTTATCCCACTGAACAACCAGGGTGCCATCCGCCTGACTACGGCACGCTATTACACGCCGTCTGGCCATTCCATCCAGGCCAAGGGCATTACCCCGAATATCACGGTGGAGCAGGCCAAGATCGAGGTGTTGGAAAGCGAGAAGTTCCGTAAAGAGGCTGATCTGCGCGGTCGCCTCGATAACCCGGAAGACCCGAAGCCCAGTAAGAATGACGATAAAAAAACGGAAAGCACCTTACTGCGTGACATGGATCCTTCCGAGGATTTCCAGCTGCAACGTGCGCTCGATCTGCTGCGGGCAGTCAATGTCTACCAGCAGACGTCGAGTGGTCGCTAACGGATAATGCATGAAGATAAAAGGCAAGCCGCTCCCTAAGATCACGATGCCCAAGGCATCGCTTAGGGTGTCTGGCCTGCTTATCTGGCGCATCATTCTGGCCGCAGCGGTGGGTGCATGTTTCGTTGCTGCAGGTATGCTGTGGTTTTCCGGTGGCGATGAAACAGATACTGCGTTGTCGGATGGCCGCCGTCTCGTCATGACACTTGCGACCGGCGAGATCAAAGGAAAACAGCTCAAGGCGGCAGAAGAACCCCCTCCTGCTGCACAGCAACCCGCTACCGAAGATGGTACAACCCCAAAGGACGAAAATCCGCCTGAGGAACCACCAACAGAAGAACCACCGGCAGAAACGCCTCCCGATGAAACGGTGACGGATGCAACACCCCCGGAAAACACAACCCCGGATGAAACGCAGCCCGCTGAAACTGTACCGGATGAAAGCGTACCGGACGCAGGTACGCCAGACGAAACCTCGCAGCCTGCTGACCCGGCAGCCGATCCGGTTGATTTGCAGGCTACACCGCCTGAACCGCTGCCCGACGATGCTGCAGCGCCTGTACCACTGACCTACGACCAGTTGCCTGCCATGAGCATGCCGGCCAATCAGTCCGATGTGCCGGCAGTGCTTCCTGCCACTGCTGGCAATGCCCCGCTGCTGGGGGCGCCATTGCCAGATATGAGCCCGTCTGAAAGCCAGCCGGCAGATATTAATTCCCTGCTGCAGGAAGACAGCAAGGAGGGAAAGATCCCGGTGGTCGCTGCCGATGGAACGAAAGCATGGAAATACTATGCCCGGCCTTTTTCCCGTAACAGCCGTGAACCGATGATTGCCATCGTCGTCACGGGGCTGGGCAACAACTCACAAGTGACACAGCATGCCATAGGACTTCCCGAGAATGTCACGCTGGGTTTCTCCCCTTATTCCAAGCAGATGGACGAATGGAACAAATCGGCGCGCCTGACCGGGCACGAAGTGATGTTGGAACTTCCAATGGAACCGGTAGATTATCCTTCTACCGATCCGGGACCGTATGGATTGATGCTGGGGCAGGGTGTGCAGGAGAACGAGCGCCGCTTGCGCTGGCTGATGTCGCGTATGCCGACATCGGTCGGGTTCATCATACCAGACAATGAAAAATACACCCGCAGTGACGATGATTTTAAAATACTGCTCAAGTCTCTGGGCAATCGCGGGCTGATGGTGATCATGCAGAACGAGCCCGCCGGCGATGGGACACGCAGCCTGTTGCAGCAGACCAGCACGCCTAACATCATTGCTGACCTGCAGATCGATGAGGAATTGTCGGAAGACGTTATCATGTCGCGCTTGTATGAGCTGGAGAAGCTTGCCAGAGACAAAGGCCATGCCGTTGGCATCGCCCGTTCATACCCCATCACCATAGCACAGCTAAAAATATGGATGGAGGGGCTGGCCAAAAAAGGCATAATACTGGTACCGGTCAGCGCCATTGCCAAGCTGGATTACTCATAGCGTCATGCAGCATCTTCCATACCGTCCCTGCGTCGGCATCATGATGTGCAATAGCCAAGGCAAGGTTTTTGTGGCGCGCCGTATCGATATGATTTCCGAGGCGTGGCAGATGCCGCAGGGCGGCATCGACGAGGGTGAAGACCCGCTGGCGTGTGCGCACCGCGAGCTGATGGAAGAAACCGGCACCAATAAAGTAACGCTGATAGCGCAAAGTGCTAAATGGTATCATTACGACCTGCCCGAAGATCTGGTACCCAAAGTATGGGGTGGGCGGTTTCGCGGACAAAGGCAAAAATGGTTCCTGATGCAATTCACCGGCAGCGATGCCGATATCAATATCGAAACCGACGAGCCGGAATTTTCCGAGTGGCGCTGGGTGGAGCCGCATGATCTTCCTGCTATCATCGTGCCGTTCAAGCGCGAGCTATACATCAATATTCTGGAGGAATTCCGTCCGCATCTCTTCCGCGCCTAGGCGGTGGTGTGCGACCAGCGTCCCAATATAGAGCGTCCAATCAGCACGCAACATCCCGTGATCACTGCTACCGGTAGCATATGCCATACGGCCAGAATGATGGCATCATCGCTGGCTTCGGTCAGGCGCAGTATGGTATAGCCCATGCTGCCGGCCGCCAACCCGATCATGGCGCCGGCCCAGCCGTTCAATACCGGCGCGCTTTTGCTCAGCGCCGCAAACAGCAACAGCACAGGAACAATACTGAATACTATCAGATGTACGATGCAATCATACTCACCGGCGCGCAGGCATTCGCTCAATGTCATGGCACCGGGCTGCATCATGAAAAAAGCCAGTGCCACCAGCATGATGGTAATCGACAGTAGCGGTGCAAATCGCAGCCACGGTTTCTGCCCGCAGTCTGGCAGCGCAAGGTAACTGGCAGAAAAAATAGCAGCGCACGATGTCGCCAGCATGATGGCCAACTCGGCAACGAACCAGACTTCGGTAAGCTTGTTGTCGATATCCGGGCGTATGGTGGTGATAGCCAGCACAAGCAACATATATAGCAGTAGCAGTACAACCCAGCGGACGGCAACCAATAGCGGATGGGGCAGGGGCTTTGCCGCGCCTTGCTGTTCCAGATGTGACAGGAATTGTTCCGTGCTCATTTACAGCGCCTCTTTTTTATGGCTTTTCTTCAACACTTTATATGCCCGGTGGGCGCTGACCTTCACTGCCGATTCACTCATATCCATCTGTTGTGCCACCTCGGTGGCTGTATACCCTTCTATCTTCATAAGACGCACGATTTTCTGCTGTTTATCAGGAAGTAAAGACAAAGCGTCATTGAGTAATTCGGCAGCAGTGGGTTCAAAAGTTACGGGATCGATCAGGAAATTCTCGATCTCGGCAAAATCAACCTGCCTGCCCCGTACTTTGCGGTAATGCTGGCGCAGATAATCCTTAACCTTGTAATCGGCAATGGCAAACATCCATGCCTTGAACGGACGGTTGGTATTATAGGTATGGCTGGCTTTGTGGATGGCCAGCAGCACATCCTGCAACACATCCTCGTTATCGGCGCGCGGGCCCAATCGACGGCGCAGGAAGCTGCGAATGAGCGGGGATATTTCGTGCAGCAGCCGGCCGTATGCTTTCCTGTCGCCTGTTTGCGCGGCATGCATCAGTTGTTCAAGGCTATGGTCGGGCAATTCCACGCGGCGGATCCATGGTTGGGTATGCTGCAGCGAATCTACCAGAATCTGCGGTTGAATAAAGATTTTCTACGCGGCACCGTATTTTCTGGCAATCAGGTGATCAGCCGACAATTTACCCGCCCCGAAAAACAGGATCATGCCTAAAAGCAGCATCCAGTAATAGTGGGTGATGTGGTCGAGATAGGTGAATTGTATCACCGCCGTCATGACCAGCAGGGGCAGGGTGGCAAACCGTGCGCCCAGCCCAAGCACCAGAAGTACAGGGCACAGCAACTCAAAAGTGGTACCGAACACGGCAGCCGCTTCCGGCGGCAGAAATGGCACCGGATGTTCGTCGGTGAACAGGAGGATGGTGGCATCCCAGTTATTGAATTTCTGTACGCCGGAAACCCAGAACACATTGGCCATCCACAGGCGGATGCCAAGAAGGAACAGGGGTTGCAGTGTATTAAGAAGGGTGATCTTGCATCGGATTATTCTTTGTATCATTTGCATACACAGGCCTTTATAGGATTTCTTAATACGCATTGTGTTATTCGCTTGAAACACCACTATAGTTACAACATGAACAAAATGTAAGGTGGATGTAACTTTGTTTCGTGTTAAACGAATAACGCTGGCAGACAAGTTATTTGTCTTAGTCAGTAATATTCATCTTATGGAGAATTCTCATGAATAAACTTCTTGTTTCTGCTGCGTTAGCCGGAGTTATGGCTGCGGGTGCGTCTGGTGCTGCAAGTGCTGCCGAAGGCGGTGAAAAGGAAAAATGCTACGGTGTTGCCGAAGTAGGCAAGAATGATTGTGCATCTGCCGATGGCAGCCATTCCTGCGCTGGTCATGCTACCAAGGACAAAGACCCTAATGAATGGAAATATGTCATGAAAGGTGAGTGCGAAGGCATGGGCGGATCGCTTACCGCTGGCACCCCCGGTGGCGAAAAAAACAGCTGTGACGGTAAAAACGGCTGCGAAGGCAAAAAGCACGAATAGTTCGCGCTTTTAGTAAAGGGCCGGGGTATCCCGGCCCTTTTTTTACATGGACATGCAAAATCTTGGATTTGGCCTCGGCCTGCGCGCAAAGCATTATGACGGCTTCCTGAAAGACCGTCCTGCTAGTGTGAACTGGCTGGAGATCATATCGGAAAACTATATTCAGGCGCATCCCGGCTACTGGCGGCTGCTGGCAGACCTGCGCCATGACTACCCGTTCGTCATGCATGGCGTGTCGCTTTCCATCGGTTCGATGGATCCGTTTGATGACGATTACCTTAGATCACTGAAGAAGCTGGCCGATTATCTGGAAGTGTCGTGGATGTCGGACCATTTATGCTTTACTGGCATCAACCGCATCAACACGCATGACCTGCTGCCCATTCCGTACACCGAAGAAGCGTTGCAGCATGTTATTTCGCGCGTACACAAGGTGCAAGAGGCGGTGGGCCGCACCTTCACCTTTGAGAACGCCTCGACCTATATGGAATTCGATGGCAGCACTCTGAGCGAGCCGGAATTTTTCACCGCGCTGCATGACGCTACCGGTTGTGGTGTATTGCTGGATATTAATAACGTGCATGTATCCAGCACCAACCATGGCTGGGATGCCAAAGCCTATATCGATGCCATGCCGCATCAGGCAGTGGTGCAATATCATCTGGCAGGCCATACCGACAAGGGCAGCCATCTGATCGACACGCATGATGCGCCGGTGGTGGATGCGGTGTGGGAATTGTTCCGCTACGCGCTGCAAACAGTGGGGCCGCGCAGCACCATGATCGAGTGGGATGCCGACATACCTGAATTTTCGGTATTGGAAACCGAATTGCTGAAAGCAAAAGACATAGCCTCCAGCATACAGGCGGTGGCATGACATACCGCAGACAGTTGGAAATTTTACAGGGCGGGGTAATGAACCGCGACCGTGAAGCAGCCCTGAAAATCATTCGGCCTGCCCGTCATAACGAATTTACGCCTGCCATGCGATTGCATGTATATGCGTACGCCTATTCGGTGCGGCTGGTCGATGCCACAGCGGTCGATTATCCGGCAGTTAAACACCATATGGGTGAAGAGGCATATAAGCAGGCGGTGCGCGCCTTTGTTGAGTCGCAACCTTCCGGGCTGTGGGATCTCAACCGCTACCCCATTGCCTTTTCTGCGTTCGTGAAGGAATATAGCGATGATAGCTTTGCTTATGAGATAGCCCTACTGGAGGGCACCATAACCGAAGTGTTCTGGGGCGCAGAAAGCAAGCCGCTGCCAGCCGGGGATTTTGCCAGCCAGCCCGAAGAAGCATTTGCCAGCACCGTGTTAAAGCCGCGAGCGGCAAGCAAGCTGTTGGAATTTGACCATCCGGTCAACAATTACCTGATAGCCTTCCGCGCGGATGAAAAACCCGCTAAGCCCGCCGCCCAGAAACAGTATATCTACCTTTACCGCCATAATGATAAAGCGATGCGCGAAGTGCTGGATGAAGCGGCTTACTTGCTGCTGAAAGAGTTGTTCGCAGGCAAGCCAGTGGGGCAGGCGCTGGAAGACCTCACCACTGCGCGCCCAGAGCTGGCCGAAACCATCGCCGCCAACCTCGCCGCATGGTTCCAGGAGTGGTTTGAGAAGGGGTTCTTCTTAACGAATAATTAGTGTGGTTGTTCTATTACATCGTTCAGCACAAGGGGCTGTGATGAACGAACATGACCGACTCTCACGAATTGAATCCCGTTTAGCTGCTATCGAGCAAACCCTTGGCATCTCCAGACCGGCACCTGTGCCTGAAATTGTGGCCATTGCCGCGCAAGGCCCGTGGGTAAAAGCCACTTCCTCAGGTGAAAACCATTTTTATCCGCCGGCATCGGAGTCCAAACCGGGAAACTGGCTGGGGCTGGTAGCCATCATATGTTTTGTGCTGGCGGCCGGTTTCATCGTGAAGCTTTCCATCGAGTCGGGCTGGCTGACGCCCGCGCGGCAGATCGGACTCGCCGGGATGCTGGGGATTGGCCTGATCGTGTCGGGCCTGATGCTGATGCGTACCGACCGCGAATATGCCAGCCTGCTGCCCGGAGCCGGGGTCATCATATTATATCTGGTCAGCTTTGCGGCGCATCGCTATTACGGTCTGGTCGGCTTTGAAACAGCGCTGGGTGCGGTGGTCATCATATCCGGCCTGTGCTTGTGGTTGTACACCCATATAAAGCACGACATATACGCCATCACGGCGGCGGCAGGTGCGTTCGTATCGCCCGTGTTGCTGGGTATGAACGCGCGCGCGGAATTCACGCTATATTACTACGTGGTGTGCTCGGTCGCGTTTGCCATCCTGTCCATATTCCTGCGGTCGCGCCTGCTTACGCTGGTGTCGGCCTACCTTGCCATATTCATGACAGCGGTGGTCGGCAGCTCACTGGGGCAGGACAGGCTGATAGCGATGGTGCTGCCGTTCCATTTTTTCGTGTTCGCGTTTGGCACCTATATGTATTCGCGCCATCACGATACGCCGCTGCAACATTCCGAAGGCTGGAGTTTCCTGCCGGTATTGCTATCGTTCTACGCGCTGGAATATTATTACATCGAGCAGGTGGCACCCGGTCAGGCGCCGTGGTTTTCCATCGGGTTCGCCGCCATCCTGATCGCGCTGTATCTTTCAGCCAGGCAACAGTTTGTCGATAGTCCCGGCAGCCGGTTTCTGGTGTACTCTTTTGCCGCAGTGGTGTGCTTCCATTCGGTGTATCTGGAACTATTGCCTGAAAACCTGCAGCACTGGCTGTTTGTTGTGATCCTGTTTGCGGCCGCCTTTGTGCCCGCACGCGTCAAAGACAGGGTGGATAACGCGTTCGGCATACCGGTGCTGGTGGTGCTGCTGGTGTTGGGGCTGGAGTATGTCAGCATACTGATGGGCCTGCTGGGTAACGACCGTTTGTTCTGGCTGCCGCTGTCGTTTGCCGGATTGGCGGGCATGTGGACGCTGATGTTTATGCAGCGCGACCGGTTCAACACGCAAACCAGCCGGGGCAACGCGCTACTGATCGCGGCGCATGTGCTGGCGATTGTCGCGCTATACCGACTAACAGAAGATGCCGGGTCGCTGGCGGTTTCGGCTTCATGGCTGTTCTATGCGGTGGCCGTGCTGGCGGTGGCCTACACGATCGCCGACAACATTATGCTGCGCTCGGCGCTGTTCGTGCTGGCATTTGCGGCGGGCAAGGCGTTGCTCATTGATGCGGCGTCGGCCCCGACTGTTGTGCGCATACTATGCCTGCTGCTGACCGGCGGTGTGCTCTATGGCTGCGGCCTGATGCTGCGGCGGTTCACCACCGGCCGTTAGCGTGGTGCCCCGGGTCGGACTCGAACCGACACATTCTTGCGAATACCAGATTTTGAGTCAGACATAGAGGCATCCCGTTGATGCACTATATAACCCTACAATCCACTATAAGACAAGATTTTTCAAGGTGTTCGTTAAATCAGGCATTACTACAGTTCCATTTAGTTCGATAGGAGTTTCTATCCACCGTGCCGACTATGTGCCGACTGGAAGACGCGGAAGATTTTTCTGTCGAATGATTCTACCAGATCACTTTTTGATGTTTTCACGACGTTCATCCAGATTGATGACCGTCTCATCTTTTCTTTCCAATATGGCACTAATCTTCATGCCAACAGCATCAGAGATTTTCTTGCGATGAGAATCAACCAGATGCGAATACCGCTTCGTAGTTTGCGGTGTTAGGTGACCAAGAAGCTGACCAATCTCTTCTAGCGTTAATCCAGCCATAATTGCAAACGACGCGAAGGCATGACGCAAATCATGCTTACGCAGATTCGTAATACCAGCACGTTTAAGGACTCGATGCCACATTTCGTTTGGCGGCGAGTGATGCCTTCCCAGCTTCTCTTTCACGCCTACAAAATAGCCTGGGAACAGGTAAGGATTTCCAACCACACGCTCTAACTTCCCAATTTCTGAAATGGCCAATGGCGATAAGTTAATTTTCTTCTTCCCAGTTTTGGAATCAGGAAGGTCGAGAGTATTCTCGTCGTAATTGACGTAATCCCATTTTGCAGTCAGCAACTCGCCTTGGCGTGCACCTGTATAGATGAGCAGACGAAAGAAAATCATCATGCTGCGCTCTTCTGTGCCTTCCTCTTCGCATTGGTTGATGGTTTCTATCAGCTTGCGTAATTCGCTTTCATTCAAATAGCGGTCGCGCTTGTTTTCTTTGTAGCGTTTGATGCCAAGGCATGG